>QHRX01000211.1 GCA_003221455.1 Candidatus Rokuibacteriota bacterium | reverse complement strand
GGGGGAAACGATGGACCGCCCCGGGCGCGTCCCGAGCGCCGCGGATGCCCGTCCCGGTCCCGGACGGGGAGTGGAGCGCCGGCCGGCTCGGCATTACACTCTCCGTGAGGAGGGGGACCGATGAGACTCGCCGGAATTCCCCGCGCGCCCCGCTTCCCGCGGATGGTGCGCGTCAAGCAGCGCTTCGCGGGGCCGACGCTGCCCGACGTGCACGCGGCCGTCCGCCACGCCCTTGCCGCGGTCACACTCTCAGTCCGGGCGGGTGAGAGCGTCGCGCTCGCCGTGGGCAGCCGCGGGATCGTGAACGTCGACGCGGTCGTGCGCGCGACCGTGGACGACCTGAAGGCGCGGGGGGCGCGGCCGTTCATCTTCCCGGCGATGGGGAGCCACGGCGGCGGGACGGTCGAAGGGCAGCGTTCGGTCCTCGAGCACTACGGCATCACCGAGGCGGCCATGGGCTGCCCGATCCGCGCCACGATGGAGGTCGTGCAGATCGGCACAGCCCTCGGGTTGCCCGTGTGGCTCGACGCCCACGCGGCCGAAGCCGACTGGATCGGCGTCATCAACCGCGTGAAGCCCCACACCGGCTTCACGGGAACCGTCGAATCGGGACTCTTCAAGATGATGACGATCGGCATGGGCAAGCACCGCGGGGCGGTGCAGGCGCATCGGGCCAACATCCGCCACGGGTACGAGGCGATGATCGTCGCGCTCGGGCGGGAGATGCTCGCGCGTGCGAGGATCGCGTTCGGGCTCGGCATCGTCGAGAACGGCTACGACGAGACCGCGCTGGTCCGCGCGTTCCTGCCTGGAGACCTCGAGGCAGGCGAGCGCGAGCTCCTGCGGCAGGCCAAGGCGTGGATGGCCAAGCTGCCGTTCGACCCGATCGACCTCCTGATCGTGGACGAGATGGGCAAGGACGTGTCCGGCTCGGGCATGGACACGAACATCATCGGTCGCCACGCGACCTTCTTCGAGCCGCCCTACACGAGCCCGAAGATCACGTTCGTCGTGGTCTGCGACCTCACCCCGCACTCGTACGGCAACGCAACGGGGATCGGCAACGCGGACTTCACCACGCGCCGGCTGGCGGACAAGATCGACTGGGAGGCGACGTACATCAACGGCCTGACCGCGTGCTCGCCGGGCGGCGTCAAGCTGCCGACCGTGCTGGACAGCGCGCGCGACGCGGTCGCGGTGGCGCTCGCGTGTCTCGGCCGCGAGCGGATCGAGGACATCCGTGCCGTGCGGATCAGAAATACGCTCCGGCTCACCGAGGTCGAGGTCTCTGAGTCCTTCCTGCCAGAGCTGGCGACGCGGGAGGACCTGACCCCGCTCGGCGCGCCGGCCCCGCTGGCCTTCGACGTCGGGGACGCACTCCTGCCATTTTGAGCGCTCGGTCGGGAGGTCATCGGCGCGCGGGGCCCGCTCCGGACGCCCGGGGGGCATCTCGCCGTCGCCCGGTTCTCGGCCGAGCACCCCTCGCGCCCTGCCGCCGACGGGTCAGCGGCTCGGGCGATCGGCGCTCCTCCTGAGGAGGAATTACCGCATCGCCGACCTGCCCAGGCCGCGCGCGGCCGGCCGCCGGTAGCGGCGGGAGGTCAGGGGAGTCTACCTCCCTCCCGTCTCACCCCGAGATGCCAGGCCGAAGTGGTCCTCGGGCACGGACGCACCGAAGTAGTCGATGTACCGATCGATCGCGCGCGGCCGATCCGTCCTGAGTAACGAGCCCGCGTCGACGGACAGCGCCGCCGGGCTGCCGGGCCACCGCGCGCTCGCGAACGCGCGCGTCGGACCGACTCGGCCCGCGCCCGGCCAGAACGTTCTGGATGCGTTCATCGGAGCTCCTCCCTCCCGTACGATCTCCATCGGGGAGAAGCCTAGCGCGCTGACGTGAGCGCGGGATGAGAGGCACGTGAGAATCTTCTTACCCGCGCCCTCGCGCGGTGAGAGTTTCGCCCCTGCCGCGTAGGGTGTCCACCGGCTCGGAGCGCCTCGGCCCCGGAGGGCTGATCGAAGGCGCGGGAGGGGAGGGCCAAACGCCCGCGCACGACGCGGCCCCCACCGCGCCTGGGGGGACGCCCCGAGTCGATGCCCCTGGCCAGGTGCTCGACGGATGGCCTCCTCGGGGCACCGGTCAGGAGAATAACGGGTGGGAGCGGCCGCGCGAGCTCCCGCGCCAGTCGGGCGGGGTCCGCGCGGTTACCTGGCTTCGGACGTCCGGGTGCCCGGCGCCTTCAGCAGTGCCTCCAGGAGGGCTCGCCCGACCGCCTCCGTCCAATGTTGGGGTCCCACGGCCCGACCGATCAGCGCGCCGTCCTTTCCCACCAGGTACACCGTGGGCGTCCCGACGACGTGATAGGCGTTCGAGACGGTGCCGTCAGGGTCGATCACGACCCGCATGGCATACCCGCGCTCCGCCACGGTCTTCACGACGCGTGCGGGCTTCTCCCAGAGGTCCACGAGCAGCACGGTGAGGCCCTGGTCCTTCATCTCCTGCTGGAGGGCGTTGATAGAGGGTAACTCCCTCTCGCAGTTCGGTCACCACGTCGCCCAGAAGTACAGCATGACGAGCCGACCGCGAAAGTCGCGGAGGTCGACTGTCTTGCCGGCGAGGTCGCTCAGGACGACGGGCGGCGCCGGCGTGCCCGGCGGGACCTGGCTCACCCCCGCGGCGCGCCAGAGGTCTGCATCGCTCGTCGCGTCGCTCCGGACCGGGCTGACAGACGTCGCGTGCAGGCCGGCCACGAGAACGGCCGGAATCGCGATGCGCAGGAGACGGTTCATGCGGTGCCCTCCGGCCGGCTCTGCCGGAGCCGGTCGCGAAACGTGGTCGAATCGCGTGTCGGGCCCCTCTCGGCGCCCGTCATCTCGTCATGATCGATGGCGACCCGAGGCACCCGACCGCTGCCGCGGCCTGCCGTCGCGTCTGGGCGGCGGTCTCCGCGCTGTCCTGCCGTCCAACGCGTATGGTAGCACGCGTCTGCGCGGTCTGACGGAGCCAGGCGCGGGCGCCGCCGGGCGCGTGAGGGTCGATGGGGGCGCGACCCCGGCTCGGCGGCTCGGTCGTCGGGAGGGCGTCGCCGACCTCTCCACGGTGTTCAGGGATCGTGAGATCATCTCCGGCTGGCGGTGCCGGAGCCCGATGGCCCCACGATCGGGGCGAACCCTTTGAACGGGGAGCGATCATGGGCAAGCTCGATGGCAAGGTGGCCCTGGTGACCGGGAGCAGCAGCGGCATCGGCGAGGGCATCGCCCGCGGGTTCGCGGCCGAGGGGGCGGCCGTGGCACTCGTGGCGCGGCGGGCGGAGCGCCTCCAGAAGCTCGCCGACGAGATCGCCCTGACGGGCGGCGCCGCCCTGGCCCTTCCCGCCGACGTCACCTCGGAGTCTCAGGTCGAGCGGATCTTCGCGGCGACCCTGGAACGATTCAGCCGGCTTGACCTCCTGGTCAACAACGCGGGAACCGCCGTGCGCGGCGCGATCGACGAGCTGGCCGTCGAGGATTGGGACCGGGTGCTCGCGATCAACCTGCGGGCGCCGTTCCTCTGCACGCGCCAGGCGATGCGGATCATGAAGCGTCAAGGCGGGGGCCGGATCATCAACATCGGCTCGATCTCGGCCCAGCGCGTCCGTCCGAGCAACGCGCCCTACAACGCGAGCAAGTTCGGCATCGACGGCCTCACACAGTCCACCGCGCTCGAGGGACGCCCCTACGGCATCTCGTGCAGCGTGTTGCATCCGGGCAATACACGGTCCGAGCTCACGGTCAATCCCGGCCGGCCGCCGTCCGAGGAGCCCATGATGGAGGTCGAGGAGCTGGCCCAGGCGGCACTCCTGATGGCCACCCTGCCGCCTCACGTCAACATGCTCCACGCGATCGTTCTGCCCGTCGGGATGCCGTACCTCGGGAGAGGCTGAAAGGCGGTCGGCGTCTCCGGATCGAGACGGAGCCTCGTCGCGGGCTCTCTCCGGGGCGCGGGTGGTCGAGCCGGACCGGGAAGGGTATGCTATGCGCTCCGACAGAGGTCACGCGACTCCCCGAGGAGGGAACGGCGATGCCCAAAGCGACGCAGCTCGTCATTAGTCTCGAGTCCAAGCCCGGGGTGCTGGCGAAGGTCTGTCGCACGCTGGCCAACGCCGGCGTGAACATCACCGCCCTCTACGCCGGCGAGGCCGCGGGTCGCGGCAAGATCCGGCTGCTCGTGAGCGATCGCGCCGAGGCCGTCGCCGCGCTGAAGGCGGCCAAGTACCGGGTGTCGGAGGAGCCGGTCTTTACCCAGGTCCTCGAGAACCGGCCCGGCATCATGGCCGAGCTGGCCGAGCGGCTCGCGCAGGCCAGGATCAACGTCAAATACGCGTACGCCACCACGGCGACCCAGAGCGGCGCCACGGTCGTGCTGTCCGTCTCTAATGTCGACAAGGCCGCCGCCCTGCTCGGCTACTAGGCGCGGAGGGACGTGGCGCCGGCTGGTCCTCGCGGTGGTCTCGCTGGCCGCGCTCCTGCCGGGCCTTGCCCACGGGCAGGAGGGCCCTGGCCGGCGGATGCCCGACCGAGGCGGAGGGCACGTCCCGGAGGGCCAGCCCGTCCCGTATCCGTCCTACCCGCCGACCTCGGGGCCACACTGGCCGCGGCCGGCGCCGTGGGGCGTCTACGACTTCGAGATCGCGCCGGAGGTCTACGTCCACAACCTCGAGCACGGCGGGATCGTCGTTCTCTATCACTGCCCGCGGCCGTGCCCGGACCTCGTGGAAAAGCTCCGGCGCGCCTCTGCGACGCTTCCTCGGTCGAAGTACGGCCACGTCAAGCTCCTCGTGACCCCGGTGTCCATCCTCGACCACCGGCTCGCGTTCCTGGCGTGGACGTGGATCGAGGAACTCGACGACTTCGACCAGGGGCGGTTGCTTCGCTTCTACAAGGCTCACGTGGACCGGGGCCCGGAGGACGTTCCCTGAAACAGGCGCACGAGCCGAGCCCGCACCTCCGCGGGACGGACGGAGGGCGCGTAGCGGCGGGCGGACGGAAGCTGTAGGAGCGCGATCCAGGCGAGCGCGAACCAGACGGCGTCCCAGTGGCGGAGGTGCACACCGCGCCCAGTCTCCAGGGTGAGGAAGACGTAGGCCGCGAAGCGGGCGCGGGGATGGCGGCGCCAGAGGAGGATACCCACCCAGGGTGCCGCCAGGCCGTAGGCCAGATAGTTCCAGACGTGACCGGGCGAGAAGTTGAGGACGGACAGCCCGCCGAGGGCGAGCGCTTGGAGCGCGGGCGCGGCCAGCAGCCAGAGGGCCAGGCTCGTGACGACCCCCGGGCGGCGGAGCGGGGCGGGGCTCGGGTCGGGCGTCTGCATGCTCCCGGCCCTCAGCGTAGCCGCCCCCGGCGAGCGCCGCCACTGCGGGAGCCGGGTCCTGTGATAGGGTCGACCGCGCGGGGCCAGCGATGGAGATCGCGATCAGCGAAGCGGCCGGGGCGACGGTGGTCGAGCTCACCGGAGAGCTCGACAGCGGCGCGGCGGACGAACTGCGGCAGGCGCTGTCGGCGCTCCTCGACCAGGGACGCGCCCGCCTGGTCGTAGACCTCGAGGGGGTGCCCTACGTCGAAAGCCGGGGGCTCGGCGCGTTGGTGACGGCGATGAAGCGGGCGCGGGCCCTGGGCGGTGACCTGAAGCTCTGCGCGCTGCGGGCGGAGGTCCTGTCGATCTTCGGCGTCACGCACCTGAACAAGGTCGTCCCGGTGTTCCTGACCCGGCAGGAGGCCCTCGCCTCCTGGTGACCGCCGGGCGATAAGAGCGGGCGCCGGGCTCGTTGACCGCCTTCCTGGTCTCGTTCCTCGTGGTGGCGCTTGCCGAGATGGGGGACAAGACCCAGCTCGTCGCCTTCTCGCTCGCGTCCCGCTACCGCCGGCCCTGGAGCGTCATGTCCGGGATCCTGATCGCGACGCTCGCCAACCACGCCCTGGCGGCGTCGGTGGGGGCGTGGGTCGGGACGCGGGTCGCGGAGCGGGCGCTCGAGTGGCTCCTCGGGCTCGGCTTCGTCGCGTTCGGGATCTGGACCCTCGTGCCCGACCGCGCCCCGGCGCCGGCGCCGCAGCGGGCGTGGGGCCCACTCCTGTCCACGGCGGTCGTCTTCTTCGTCGCCGAGATGGGGGACAAGACCCAGCTCGCGACGGCGGCGCTCGGCGCCCGATTCGCCAGGCCCCTCGCGGTCACCGTCGGCACCACCCTCGGGATGCTCGCGTCAGACGGGCTCGCGATCCTCGCGGGCTCGCGGCTCGCCGGGGGCCGGCCCGTGACCGTGGCGCGCCGCATCGCCGCCGGCCTGTTCTTTGCGTTCGGCCTGCTGGCGATTCTGCGCGCGGCCGGGATTGTCTAGCGCGGGGTACACTGGGGTTTGGAGTTGTTTCGCGCCGAGCGACCGACGCCGGTTCGGGCAACGATCGCGCAGAGGGGGCTTGGAGGACATTCATGCCGCTGTTCGGGTACTGCTTCTTGAGCGACGCCCTGAAGCGGCCCGTCTTCGACCCCACCGGGGAGGTGGTCGGCAAACTGACGGACGCCGTGGTGGTCAGGGGCGATCAGCTCCCGCGGATCGCGGCGATCCTCGTCAGCCGCGAGGGCCGACTCGTGCGGATCCCCTGGGCCGACGTCGAGATCTTCAACAAGCGGATCCTCTCCACGCGCCTGGCCGCCGCCGCGGTCGAGCCCTACCAGGCTGACGAGCGCGACCTGCTGGTCGCCCGCGACATCCTCGACAAGCAGATCGTGGACGCGAACGGGGCCAAGGTGGTGAGGGTCAACGACGTTCGCCTCGACGGATACAACGGCGACGCCGTTCTCACCGCGGTCGACGTCGGACTCCGAGGCCTCCTGCGCCGGCTCGGCGTCGAGCGCCGGAGCGACCAGGTGTTCTCCCTGCTCAAGGTGGACCTGCCCGCCAATCTGATCGGCTGGCAGTACATCCAGCCGCTGAGCCCCAAGCTCAACGCGATCGGGCTCACGGTGCCGCGGCAGATGGTCGCCGATCTCCATCCCGCGGACCTCGCGGAGATCCTGAGTCAGGTGTCGCGCGAGGAGGGCCAGAACCTCTTCACGGAGCTCGACGTGAAGACCGCCGCCGACGCGCTCTCGGAGCTCCGGCCCGAGCGGCAGGTCGAGTTGATCACGGCCGTCGAGCCCGAAAAGGCGGCGGACATCCTGGAGGAGATGCCCCCCGACGAAGCCTCCGACGTCCTCGCCGACCTGCCCTCGGAGAAGGCCAGCGAGATCCTCGGGCACATCGAGGGGGAGGAGGCCAAAGACATCCAGGAGCTCCTGAGCTACGAGGGGGACACGGCGGGCGGCCTGATGACCAACGCGTACATCGCCTATTCACCCGGGACGACGGTCGCCCGGGCGATCGAGCGGTTCCGGGCGGACGCGGATAGCATCGAGCCCGTCTACCAGATCTACGTGGTGGACCGGGAGGAGAAGCTCGTCGGGACCGTCACCCTCCGCGAGCTGCTCCTGGCGGAGCCCGGGGCGCCGCTGGGAGCCCTCATCAAGCGGAAGCCGCAGACCGTCGGCCCCGACGAGGACGCGAAGGGGATCGCCGCCGTCATGTCGAAGTACGACCTCGTCGCGGTGCCGGTGGTCGACGCCGACGGCCGGCTGCTCGGCGTCGTCACCGTGGACGACATCCTGGACGGGCTGCTCCCGTCGCCGGTGAAGCGGATGCGGCGCGGGGCCTGAGCGCGCGATGGCCAAGCGGTGGTGGCGCGGCCGGTGGCGGCAGCTCCTGATCCTCGGCTCGCTCGTCGGCCCCGGCATCATCACCGCGAACATCGACAACGACGCGGGCGGGATCGCGACCTACTCGATCGCGGGCGCCCACTTCGGCTACGCGCTGTTGTGGACGATGATCCCGGCGACGGTCGTGCTGATCGTCGTCCAGGAGATGGCGGCCCGGATGGGCGTGGTCACCGGCAAGGGCCTGGCCGACCTCATCCGGGAGAACTTCGGCGTCACGGTCACGTTCTGGCTGATGGTCGGGCTCTTCCTGACGGACTTGGGGAACACCACCGCCGAGTTCGCCGGATTGGCCGCCAGCATGGAACTGCTCGCCGTCCCGAAGTACGTCTCGGTGCCGCTGGGGGCGCTCTTCATCTGGCTCCTCGTGGTCAAGGGCAGCTACCGGATGTTCGAGCGGGTCTTCCTCGGGATCTGCCTCGTCTACCTGACCTACGTGGTCGCGGCGATCATGGCGCGGCCGAGCTGGGGCGAGGTCGTCACCCAGACGATCCGTCCGTCCTTCAGCGTGAACGCCGCCTACCTCTCGACGATGATCGGCCTCGTGGGGACCACGATCACACCCTGGATGCAGTTCTACCTGCAGTCCGCCATCGTCGAGAAGGGCGTCCGCCCCGAGCAGTATTGGGCGACGCGGGTCGACGTGATCGCCGGGTCCTTCATGACGGACATCGTCGGGCTCTTCATCATGGTCGCCTGCGGGGCGACCCTCTACAAGCAGGGCGTCGGCATCGAGAGCGCGGAGCAGGCCGCGCAGGCGCTGGCGCCGCTCGCCGGCAAGTACGCGTCGATCCTCTTCGCGGTCGGGCTCGCCAACGCCTCGCTCTTCTCGGCGTGCATCCTGCCGCTGGCGACCGCGTACTACATCTGCGAGGCGATGGGCTGGGAGGCGGGCGTGGACAAGACGCTCCGCGACGCGCCGCAGTTCATGGGGCTCTACACGGCCTTCCTTGTCATCGGCTCGCTCATCGTCATGGTGCCGGGCGCGCCCCTCATCCGGATCATGTGGGCCTCCCAGGTCATCAACGGCATCATGTTGCCGTTCGTGCTCATCTTCATGCTGAAGCTGGTCAACCGGCCAGACCTCATGCGCGGCGAGTTCACGAACTCGCGCTTCCAGAACGCCGTCGCCTGGTCGACCACCGTCATCATGATCGCGCTGACGGTGGGACTCGTCGTGACCGCCTTTGTCCCGTGAGGGGGCTCACGAGAGGCGTTTGCCGGAGGTGGCCGGGATCAGCTGGCCGTAGTGGACGCCCCGCACGGTGAGCAGGCGGTTGGCGACATCCCGGATCTGCTTCGGCGTGCCCCGGAGGGCCAGGACCTCGAGACAGGCGTGCGCGTCGAGGTGCACGTGCAGCGCGGCCGTGATCGTCTGATAGCGGTGGTGCTGGATATCGGTCAGCTTGTCGGCGAGGGCGCGGGTGTCGTGATCGTAGACGAGGGCGAGGACGCCGACCGTCTCGCCGCGTTGCTCCGTCCATTCCTCCCGGACGAGCTCGGCCCGGAGCAGGTCGCGGACGAACTCGCTGCGGTTGACGTAGCCCCGCCCCACCCGGAGGCGGTCGAGGGTGCGCATCAGGGCGTCGGGCAAGGAGACCGTGAAGCGTGTCGCGGGCGGCTTCCGCATCGTGCGGGCGATTGTACTGGACTAGGCCGGGGAACGGGAGCCTTCGCGGGGCGGCGATCCTCGTTTTATCGAGGCGCTGTCTCGAGAGGCCCCGGCCTTCGGCGCCAGAGCTGGGCCCCCAACCATCCAATCCTTTGCGTGACGTCGAGCTTCTGCGGCCCGGTCACCCTCGGCATGACGCCGGCCTCGGCGAACCCTGGCCGCGACCGCGGGGCGAGGCCGCTAGCCGCCTGCAGGCCCACGCCGCTCAGCAGGCGCCTCGGTGACGTCGTGCGGTCGACAGGCGGGGGCGCCGATGTCGCGCGCGCATTGGGGACGTGGCCGCCGGCGGCGTCATGTGTCAGCCGTCGGCGACGGCGGCGCGGGTCAAAAGTGGATGGCGAGCCCCCCGAGGAAGGACCGTGGGGCGCCGGGCGTGAAGTGGATGTCGGGGACCCCTTCTGCGGGCTCGCCCGGAAGCCGCGACACGAAGAAGAACTGACCCTCCCGGTACTCCGTGTCGACGAGGTTCTCGATACTGAGAAACGCCTCGAGGTTCTTGTAGCGGTAGCGGGTGGTCCAGTTGAAGAGCGTGTACCCGCGGGCGGTCTGCGCGCGGGCCGGATCGGCGGGCCGATCGCCGAGGTAGCGCATCTCCAGGCTCGACGCGAGCCCCCATGGCAGCCGCGCCGTCAGATCCCACCGCGCCGTCCAGATCGGCGCGAGCGGGATCGCGCGCCCGGGCTGCCGGTCACCCTCCACGAGGGTCGGGTGCACGAACTCGGCGTCGGTCGTGTCGGTGAAGTCCCCGGTGAACGTGAGCCAATCCAGGAGGCGCACCTTGGCCCCGACTTCGACGCCCGCTCGGTGGGTCGGCCCCAGCGCCTCCGTCGTCCCGGCGTCGCCGTTGAACACGAGCTCGCTCTGGAGGTTCAGGATCCAGTAGGTCGCGAAGAGCTCCGTCCGAGGGAGCAGCCGGGTCTTGAGTCCGAACTCGTAGCCCTCCGCCGTTGGCAGGGCCGTCAGCTTTGGGTCCGCGAGGACCGCACGCGCGTCGTTGCTGTGGAACCCGGTGCCGTAGTTCGCAAAGAACTCGGTGTCGGACCACGGGCCGAGGATCAGGTTCGCCTTCTCGCCCAGATGCTCCCGCGTGATGTTTCCGGTCAGGTTTCCCTCCGCCGTGTTGACGTGCTGGGTCCCGTGGAAGTTGAAGACGTCCGCGCGCACTCCGGCCATCAGCCGGACCTTGTCGATCGGCACGATGTCGACTTTCACGAACGGCGAGGAGGACTGCTCGACGACGTCGACGTCCTGACTGACCCCCGTCTGGTGCCGCTCGGTTGCGGAGGCCAGGACGACGTTCGGGGTGTCGACGCGGTACTGAAAGCCGACCGTCGCCGTCACGCCGACGCCAAACGGTCGCGCCTTGATTTCATACTGTGTGTCGAAGCCGGCGAGCACGCGGCGATCGCGCTGGTTGATCTCGTCGCCCACCAGGGGATCCCGATGGTTCAGAAAGAAGGTGAAGTCATTGACGAGGCTCAGCTCGTAGTAGGTCGCATAGGCGTGGGCGGTCACCCGCTGGTTGTCCGTCAGCCTCCACAGGTAATCGACGTTGAGGTTGTCCCGGGTGGTGTACTGGCCGCCCTCGGAGGGATCGATCGAGCCGAAGCGGTCGATCAACCCCTCCCGGACGGCCCGCTCAGGGATCTGCCCCGACCCACGCCAGTTGGCCTGGGAAAACGACGCCCACAGGGACAGCTTCATGTTCTCGGCCAGCGTCGCGCTGGCCTTGGCGAAGACGTTCAGGCGGTCGTAGCGGCTCGGATGGTCGAAGGGGCCGTCGTTGTGATACCCCTCGACGGCGACGAACGTCTTCAGGGCATCGCGGGTCGGGGACAGGAGCGCCAGGTAGCGCTGGGTGTTGAAGCTGCCGCCGGCGATCTCGAGCGTGTTCTCGGACACGAAGTCCTTCGTCCTGAAGTTCACCACGCCCGCGGTGTCGAAGTCCCCGTACTCGGGAAAGTACGGTCCCTTCAAGACGTCGACCACCTCGACCGTTTCCGGGATGAGGAAGTGGAGGTCCGCATAGCCCTGGCCGTGGGCGTGACTCCGCAAGTTCACCGGCAGCCCGTCGATGAACAGCGCCAAGTCCGTGCCGTGGTCGGCGTCAAAGCCCCGGATCAGATACTGTTCGGCCTTGCCACCCCCCTGGTGCTGGGCGATGATCAGGCCGGGGATCAGCCGCAGCACGTCGGCCGGCCGGCCCTGTGGGCGAACCTCGAAGTCCTTGCCGGGAATGAGCTGTTCGGACGAGGACGCAACCGGCGCCGGCGCCGTGACGAGGAGCGGCGGCAGGACCAACTCCTCAGCGGGTGTCGCCGGCGGCGGCGCCTGGAGGGCCTCCTCCGGTCGCGTCTTCTCTTGGGCGCCGGCCATAGCGGCGAGGCTGACAAGGACAAGCACCGCCGCCACGCCGATCACCCCGTCAGCCCGACCGCCTCGCTGACCCATGGCCCCCGGAGCGCTCCGTATGATGAAAGTGGACATCGTAATACCCGACGCGTGCTCGGTTGTCTAGTACAATTTTCCCGCGCCATGCCGAACTCGTTCACCACGCGGCCTCCCGGGCCGGCGCCCGATTCGCTGCGGCACGCGCTCGAACGCCTCCGGTCCGAGCGCCGCGCCTTGCGCGCCCAGGCGTGAGCCTGAGTGGCGCCCTCGAGCGTGCCCCACGGCGGGAGCGGGCGCGGTTCCAGCTCGAGCGCCTGCGGGCGGTGGTCGCCCGCGTCCACGAGCGCGTGCCCTTCTACCGTCGGCGGCTCGGCGAGGCCGCGGTCGCGCCCGCGGACATCCGCTCGCTCGACGACCTGCGGCGGCTTCCGTTCACGACCAAGGACGACTTCCAGGCGACCTATCCGTTCGGCCTCCTGGCGACGCCGCTCGATGACGTCGTGCGCCTGCACGCCTCGTCGGGCACGACGGGCACACCGACCGTCGTCGCCTACACGCGCGGGGATCTCGACACCTGGAGCGATCTCATGGCGCGTACGCTCCGCGCGGGCGGGGTCGGCCGCAGCGACGTCGTCCACAACGCCTACGGCTACGGCCTCTTCACGGGCGGGCTCGGCTTCCACTACGGCGCCGAGCGGATCGGCGCGACCGTCGTCCCGATCTCGAGCGGCTTCACCGAGCGCCAGCTCCTGGCCCTCCGAGACTTTGGCGCGACCGTGCTCTGCTGCACGCCCTCCTACAGCCTGCACCTGGCCGAGGCGCTCGGGGCGGCAGGGATTCCACCCTCCGCCCTCCGGCTCCGCGTGGGGTTCTTCGGGGCCGAGCCCTGGACGGAGGAGATGCGGCGGGCGATCGAGACGCGGCTCGGCCTCACCGCGTTCAACGTCTATGGGCTCTCCGAGATCGTCGGCCCCGGCGTGTCCGTGGAGTGCGAGGAGCACCACGGCATGCACGTCCACGAGGACCACTTCCTGCCCGAGGTGGTCGATCCCGCGACGCTCGAGCCGGTGGCGCCCGGCGTGACCGGCGAGCTCGTCTTGACCACGCTCACCAAGGAGGCGCTGCCCGTCCTGCGCTACCGGACGCGCGATCTGACGGTGCTCGATCCCGAGCCGTGTCGCTGCGGCCGCACCTTCGCCCGCATCGGGCGGATCACGGGCCGGACCGACGATATGCTGATTATCCGCGGCGTCAACCTGTTCCCGTCGCAGATCGAGCAGGTGCTACTCGCGGTGCCGCGGGTCGAGCCGCACTATCTGCTCGTCCTGCGCCGCGAGGGCGCGCTCGACGCGCTCGAGATCCGCGTCGAGGCCCATCCCGACGTCGTGGTCGCGGGCGAAGAAGCCGTGCGTGGGCTCGCCGACCTGGTCCAGCGCCGGGTGCGGGAGGCGATCGGCATCGCGGTAGGAGTGACCGTGGTGCCGCCGGGAAGCATCGAGCGCAGCCCTGGCAAGGCCAGGCGGATCCACGACCTTCGCTGACCAAGCCTCAAGATATTGAGGCTCGTCACCGGTCCTTCCCCCATATCTGCCGTCTTGTCTACAACTCAACACGTGATAACTAATCTGGCAGGATGGTCATCCCGGGCGAGATCACTGAGATCGTGGGACGGCGGTCGTCGGGGCGCACGAGCGCGCTCCTGGCCTGCCTGGCCGGCGTGACGCGCGCCGGTGGCATCGCGGCATTGATCGACTCCGAGGATGCGCTCGATGTGGAGTCCGCGGCGCACGCGGGCGTCGAGCTCAAGCGCCTGCTCTGGGTGCGCTGCGGGCGGGTGCGGCGGCAGGCGGCGCTCCGCGCCGTGGATATGCTCGCGCGCTGCCAGGGCTTCGCCGTGGTCGCCTGGGATGTCGGCGACACGCCGCCACGGCTGTCGCTGGCGCTCGCGTTCCGGCTCAGGCTCGCGGCGCGACAGGGGGGCGCCGCGCTCCTGATCGTCGCGCCGCGCCGGATCGCGGGTGCTGCCGCGACCCTGGCCGTGGAAGCCGAGCGCCGGGGCACGCGCTGGGAGGGCGCGCCGCCGCTGCCGGCGCGCCTGGCCGGCGCGCGTCTGGGGCTCAGGGTGCTGCGGTCGCGGCGCGGCCCCCCCGCGGGCCCGGAGTCGTGGGAGCTCCTCGCGTGAGAGTCGCGTGCGTGTGGGTGCCGCACTTCGCCGCCGTCGCGGCCCTCCGGGCGGAACCCGAGCTCCGGCATCGTCCGGTTGCGATCGTAGAAGGCGTCGCCCCCGCGCGAACGGTCGTCGACGCGACCGACGAGGCCTGGGAAGCCGGCGTGCGGCCGGGAATGCCGGAGGCGGAGGCGGCGGCGCGGTGCCCGGGACTGATCGCGCGCGCGGCCTCGGGCGAGCGCGATGTCGCGGCCCGGGAGGCGCTGCTCGCGCTGGCGCTCGGCACCTCACCGCGCGTCGAGGATGGTGGGCCCGGTATCGTGTACGTGGATCTCGACGGCCTCGGCGCGCTGCACGGGGACGAGCCGGCAATCGGCGAGCGCCTAGCCCGGCACACGGGGCGGATCGGCCTTCCGGCCCGCCTCGGCATCGCGGGCAGCCGCCCCGCCGCGCTCTCGGCGGCGCGGCTCGGTCGGCGCGTGTCGATCGTCCGACCCGGCGAGGAGGCGGCCACGCTGGCCTCGGCGCCGCTCGAGCTGCTCGAGCTCGCTCCCGAGCTCGGGGCGGTCCTCGCGCGCTGGGGCGTGCGCACGCTGGGCGACCTGGCGGAGCTGCCACGGGCCGGGCTCGTCGCGCGACTCGGTGAGGCCGGGCTCGCGGCCCAGGATCTCGCGCGCGGCGTCGATCCGGGGCCGTTCCGTCCCTACGCGTCGCCACCGTTCTATCAGGAGGTCCAGGGGCTCGAGTGGGAGCTCGTCTCGCTCGAGCAGCTCGCGGCCGTCGTGCGCCCGCTCCTCGACCGACTCGCGGCGCGGCTCGACGTCGCGCACGTGGCGGCCGATCAGCTCACGCTCGGGCTCGGTCTCGCCGACGGAAGCCGCCACGAACGGGTCGTCGACCTCGCGTACCCGATGGCCGAGGTGGGGCCGATGCTGGCGCTCCTCCGCCTCGATCTCGAGGGTCATCCCCCGCGGGCGGCGATCGTCCACGTGGCGCTCGCGGCGCGTCCGGTGCGGGTGCGCGCCGGCCAAGGCGGGTTCTGGCACGTCCCGGAGCCAGCCGGGCGCGAGCTCGCGGTCGTGCTGGCGCGGCTGACGGCGCTGGTGGGCAGCGCCAACCTCGGGTCGCCGGCGCTCGTGGACTCCCATCGCCCGGACGCGTTCGCGCTGGAGCCGTTCGCGCTCACCCCCGGCGCCGACATCGAGCGACAGGCGCCGCCCGGCGCCTCGTCGAGATTCCTCGCGCTGCGTCGTCTGCGCCCGGCCTGGCCCGCGACCGTCGACACCTGCGCCGGGCGCCCGGTAGCGGTGTCGGCCGGGCCCGTCGCCGGCCGCGTGCTCGCGTGCGCGGGGCCCTGGCGCGTGTCCGGCGAGTGGTGGCGCGAAGAGGCGTGGGCCCGCGACGAGTGGGACCTGGCGCTCTCCGAGGGGACGCTCTGCCGTCTCGTCCTGGACCATCGCGCCCGTGCCTGGTTCCTCGACGGGATGTACGACTGAGGGCGGGCATGGCGGCACCGTATCAGAGTGGCTGGCGGGGACCGAGGATGCGCCACGACCGCGGCTGGGCGGGGGGCCCAGCGGGTGACGCCGGGTGGGGGAGCCTGGCGGCAGGACCCGCGGGCCCCGCCAGCCGGGGACTCGGATGCCCGTGCGCTGAGCCATGTTTATAGAGCTGCACGCGCAGTCGGCGTTCTCGTTCCTCGAGGCGGCGGAGCAGCCGGAGACGCTCGCCGAGGCGGCGGCGCGGCTCGAGATGCCCGCCCTCGCCCTCGTGGACCGTGACGGCGTCTACGGCGCCCCGCGGTTCTATCGGGCCATGACGAAGCTCGGGCTCCGCGCGATCGTCGGCAGCGAGCTGACGCTCCGGGACGGCTCGCGGCTGCCGCTCCTCGTGGAGGAGCGGGAGGGGTACCAGAACCTCTGTCGCCTGATCACGAAGGCGAAGCTCTCCGGGGCCCCCGCCACGCTCGATGACGTCGAGGAGCACGCGCGCGGCCTCGTGTGCCTGACCGGGACCGCCGACGCGCATCTCGACCGGCTCCTCGGCATCTTCGGGCGGGGCGGCTGCTTCGTCGAGATCCAGCGCCATCTCGACCGGGCCGAGGAGCGCCGGGCCCAGCGGCTGCTCGCGCTCGCCGACCGCCAGCGGGCGCCGCTCGTCGCGACGAACCAGCCGGTGTACTGCCGCCCGGGCGGGCGCGCGGTGGCCGACGTGCTCACGTGCATCCGCGAGCACGTGGACCTCGACCACGCGGGCCACCGCCTCGCCCGGAACGCCGAGCGCTCGCTCAAGCCGGCGCGCGCGATGGAGCGCCTGTTCGCCGACCGGCCCGACGCCGTCGCCAACGCCGGGGAGCTGGCGACGCGCCTCAACTTCACGCTGAAGAACCTCGGGTATCGCTTTCCCGATTACCCGCTGCCGCCGGGCGAGACGCCGATCTCGTACCTCCGGACGCTCGCCGAGCAGGGCGCGCGGGAGCGCTACGGGCACGGGCCCCTCGCCGAGCGCGCCCGGAAGCAGATTGCGCGCGAGCTCGACCTGATCGGCCGGCTCGATCTCGCGGGCTACTTCCTCATCGTGTGGGAGCTCGTGCAGTACTGTCGCGCCCACGGCATCCTCGTGCAGGGGCGCGGCTCGGCGGCCAACAGCGCGGTCTGCTACAGCCTCGGCCTCACCGCGGTCGATCCCGTCGGCATGGACCTCCTGTTCGAGCGCTTCCTGTCCGAGGCGCGGGGCGAGTGGCCCGACATCGACCTGGACCTGCCGAGTGGCGATCGGCGCGAGCAGGTGATCCAGCACGTCTACCAACGCTACGGCCGGCACGGCGCCGGGATGACCGCCAACGTCATCACGTACCGCGGCCGTCTCGCCGCGCGCGAGGTGGGCAAGGTGCTCGGCCTGCCGCCGGACCTGCGTGAGCGCCTGTCGAAGCTCGTGCCGAACTGGGGCTACCAGGATCCCGAGGACCTGCTCGTCAAGCGTCTCGACGAAGCCGGGTGCGACGGTCGGCATCCCCGCCTCCGCATGTTCGCCGCGCTCTGGTCCATGCTCCAGGACCTGCCGCGGCACCTCGGCCAGCACTCGGGCGGCCTGGTCATCGCCGGCGGCCGGCTCGACGAGGTCGTGCCGCTCGAGCCGGCGACGATGCCCGGGCGCGTCGTGATCCAGTGGGACAAGGACGACTGCGCCGCGCTCGGCATCGTGAAGGTCGATTTGCTCGGCCTCGGCATGATGGCGGTCCTGCAGGACGCGATCACGCTCGTGCGCGACGCGGGCGGCGAGTTCGACCTGGCCCGGCTCCCGCCCGACGACCCCGCCGTCTACGCCGCGCTCCAGCGGGCCGACACGCTCGGCGTCTTCCAGGTCGAGAGCCGCGCCCAGATGGCGACCTTGCCGCGCATCCACCCCGAGCGTTTCTACGACCTGGTCGTGCAGGTCGCGATCATCCGGCCGGGCCCGATCGTCGGCGAGATGGTGCACCCGTACATCAACCGCCGGCGCGGCCGCGAGCCGGTCACGTACCCGCACCCCGCGCTCGAGCCCATCCTCCGGCGCACGCTCGGCGTCCCGCTCTTCCAGGAGCAGCTCCTGCGCATGGCGATGGTGGCCGCGGGCTTCACCGGCAGCGAAGCGGAGGAGCTGCGCCGTGCCTTCGGCTTCAAGCGCTCGGAGACGCGCATGCAGGAGGTCGAAGCGAAGCTCCGGGCCGGCATGGCGCAGCAGGGGATCACCGGCGCCGGCGCCGAGGAGATCGTGCGCTCGATCACCTCGTTCGCGCTGTATGGATTTCCTGAGTGCGTCGTCGGCGAGACGCGCGTGATCGATGCCGACACGGGACGCTGGATCCCTATCGAGGACCTGATGACGAGGCGCGCCCGCATCGAGCACACGCTTGCCTGCGACGCGAATCTGAAGCTCCGCACGCGTCGTGTGCTCAAGGCCACGTCGAGCGGCCGTCGAATGGTCTGTCGACTTCGTACGGCCCTCGGGCGCGAGCTCGTCGCCACCGCCGAGCATCCACTGCTCACGCGGGATGGGTGGCGGCCGTTGGCGGCGCTCAGGACTGGCGATCACGTCGCCGCGGCCCGCGCGCTGCCCCGGCGCGGGTGCGCGCTCGACTGGGACAGGGTCGCGGCGGTGGGGTCGGTCGGCCTCCGTGAGACATACGACCTCCAGATCGACGGCGACCACAACTTTCTCGCCAACGACCTCGTCGTGCACAATTCCCACGCCTCCAGCTTTGCGCTCCTGGCCTACGCGAGCGCGTTTCTCAAGGTGCACTACCCCGCGGCCTTCTTCGCGGCGATCCTGAACAACCAGCCCATGGGCTTCTACCACCCGGCGACGCTCGTGAAGGACGCGCAGCGCCACGGCACGCGCGTCCTCCCCGTCGACGTCACCGTCTCCGACTGGCTGTGCACGATCGAGCACGACGCAGTGAGGCTCGGGCTGCGCTATGTCAGCGGGCTTCGGGAGTCGGCGGGGCGCGCGATCGTGACCGAGCGGGCGCGGCGGCCGTTCCGCGACCCCGACGACCTCGTCCGGCGCTGCGGGCTTGGGAAGGTCGAGGTCGAGACGCTGGCCGAGATCGGAGCCCTCGCGCCCTTCAGGCTCACCCGCCGCGCCGCCCTCTGGGAAGGGGCGCGCGTCATCCGCCCCGCCGGAGCGCTGTTCGAGGGCGGCGCGGAAGCGCCTGATCCCTCGCCGCTCCCCGAGATGACGCGCGAGGAGCGGCTCACCGCGGACTACCGCGGCACGAGCGTCACGATCGGCCCACACCCGATGGTGTTCCGGCGCGCCGAGCTCGCCCCCCTCGGCGTGCTCCGGGCGACCGATCTCCCCGGGGTGCCCCACGGCCGCCGCGTGCGCGTGGCAGGGAGCGTGATCGTGCGCCAGCGGCCGGGCACCGCCAAGGGCTTCGTCTTCCTGAGCCTCGAGGACGAGACCGGGATCGCCAACGTCATCGTGCGCCCGACGCTCTTCGAGCACCACCGACTCGCGCTCGTCAGCGAGCCGTTCCTCCTGATCGACGGCACCCTCCAGCAGCAGGACGGGGTCGTCTCGGTCCGCGCCGAGCGCGTCGAGCCTCTCCCGCCCCTGACCCACGCGGTGCCCTCCCATGACTTCGGGTAGCCCTCTCCCCGCGAGCCTTCTTGCCGGCATGGGGGCCGAGCGCCAGCAGACCATGGCGAGCGACGAGGCGTTGCCGGCGGTGATGACCAGCGCGCTCTGTCAAAAGTTGCCGTGACCGCTCTTGAAGGCCCTCCCGAAACACTTACTGTAGGAGTCGCGGTTGAGTCATCCTCCGAGCGTCTCGGCTGAGCGGTAGGGCTGGATGCCTTGGCGCCAGGGCGGCCGAAGAGTAAGGTGTCAGCATGGGTCGTCCACTCGTCGGGTCTTCGCCGGACGTTCCTGTCCAGCGCTTCGACGTCACGCGCCGATCGCGGCGCGGCAGGAGAGCGAGCCATGTCTGAGCACAGAGCGGTCATCAAGTGGAAGCGGACGGGTCCTGACTTTCGCCACGGGAAGTATTCACGCGAGCACACCTGGACGTTCGACGGCGGCGTCACGGTGCCCGCCTCGTCGTCACCCGCCGCCGTGCCCGTCCCGTACTCGAATCCCGGCCACGTCGACCCGGAGGAGGCCTTCGTCGCCGCGATTTCGAGCTGTCATATGCTGACGTTCCTCTTCGTGGCGCATCGACAGGGATTCCAGGTGGACAGCTACGACGACGAGGCAGTCGGAGTGATGACGAAGAACGAGCGGGGCGTCTCCTGGGTGAGCGCGGTCACCCTGAATCCCCGCATCTCCTACAGTGGTGAGAAGCGTCCGTCGCCGGCGGACGAGGCGCGACTTCATCATGCCGCGCACGATCAGTGCTTCATCGCGAATTCGATCAAGACAGAGGTGACGGTCAGCTTGGGGCTGGGGGAGGAGTGACGCCCCCATGCCTACGGATCGCGATCTCCTCAGCGGCGCCTACGACGCATTCAATGCGCGCGACATCGCGGCGGCCCTCGCGGTCATGCATCCTGACGTGGACTGGCCGAATGGGATGGAGGGCGGGCGTATCCACGGTCGCGATGGTGTGCGCGACTACTGGACGCGCCAGTGGAGTGTGATCGATCCCCACGTGGAGCCCCGACGCTTCGAGACCGACGAGAGTGGTCGGCTCATCGTCGATGTCCATCAGGTCATCCGCGATCGGGCCGGCACCGTCATAGCGGATCAGATGGTCCTGCACGTCTACGTCGTCCAAGACGGCTTGATCAGGAGTATGGAGATCAGAAAATCGTAGCCGCTGATCCCTTCGCGCGGCGCGGAGGGCCTTCAGACTCTGAAATTCGGGATGGGCGTTCAATGGCACAAAAGACCCACGCAGCTCGGCTGCCGGACCCAATGGGGATTCGTGACGAGCTGCGTGAGTACCCCGACGATCTCGCGGCGGAAACAGTCGCGGCCAAGATCGGCCTCCCGCCTGGGCGACTCTTTCAGTACGATACTCGTCGGCGTCGCCCTGGCTTGCGAACGCGCTCTGCGACATGCCTATGCTAATTTAGCCCGACTAGCGCACCCGAAATCGCAAGCGGGATCCGCCTCTCCAGTGTTGCGGTTGCGAGTGAAGGAGGCGCCAGGCGTCGACTCGCGGCGCCTGGCGAATGGGGCGCTCTCGAACTTGTCCCAGTTTCGGGGATGCAGAGGCGGGCAGGTGCAGAGGCCCCGGGTGGCTCCTAAAGGGTGCCACGTGCTCCTACGGCAGCAGCCCCCCGGCAGGACCGATAGGCGCCGGGTCCACTTGACCCTCGAAGAAACTGCAGAGCGGGTCCTGTGCCTCGACCACCTGAGTCAGATGAGACGCGGGGTGTTCGAGGGGAAATTTATTCTGGCTGAAGCAGTTCCATTTTGGGGGAGGGAACGCTGGCAGATTTGCTCCCACGCAGCTGATCTCTACGTCCTTGCAGGTTTCCGGGAATCCAGTGGTGTTGAAGTTCTGCATCCCGAGCCGAGCCCCGCCTCCAAGGGCGGTCAGGGGGTCGGTGGCGATGAGGGTTCCCGAGACCGGCCTCACGGTGCCCGGGCCGCAGTCGCCCACAACTTTGCCGACGACTGGGTGCGCACGTCGCTCGGAAGCGGCGCCGCTCGCAAAGGGCGAGCGCAGCCGGCCCCGAGCCCCCACGGCCGTCAGCCACAGAGGCGATCTTCTCCCGAACGAAACATGGCTCGCCGCTTGCAACGCCACCACAGGATCTCCCATGAACTGGTCGGCGACGTTCGCCTCCCTCCCGCGCCCCGAGGACTGACCGGAGGAATGCTCTGCCGGGGGGACCTGCCAAGAACTCTGGCCCGGTCCCGGAGCCGGGACAACTCAGAGTACGGGGGCTTGGCGGTCGCCCGGCCCCCGTCTCAGCGACACCGTCCCACCCCCATTACGGCGTGAAGGTCGTCGCGACCGGCTTGCTGTCGTTATACAGCAAGTACGCGGCAGAATTTGCAAGGCTGTCGTCAAGAGTTTCGACGATCCCCACCAGCGTGACAGGCCCCGTCCTGTCGCTGACTCCTGGGGCTTGTACCTTCTCAGCCTTCGTGGACCGGACGAGCCCCCGATGGCCAAAGAAGTCACTGCTCAAGATGGGGTTGAGATCGGTCAAGTTGAACTCCTCCCAGCAGACGAAGTGGGTACTCGTCGATGTCAATATCTCGCTCTCGTTGTAGAAGTTGAGGTCAACGAAGGTGGGGTTGTTCGGTCGGTTGGAACGCACATCCAGGGTCAGAAGGGTCAGAAACGTGCGCTGGTGTGTGGGGA
The DNA here is from genome assembly GCA_003221455.1 of Candidatus Rokuibacteriota bacterium. GTDB lineage: Bacteria > Methylomirabilota > Methylomirabilia > Rokubacteriales > CSP1-6 > AR9. The sequence goes on along the minus strand of QHRX01000211.1, from coordinate 772 downwards.
GTGTGCTCGGAAACCGGACAGTGCCGTAGATCGTGCCCGTGATCGCCTGGTACGCGGTCCCGTCAAAGACCAGCGGGCTGGGAATCGTATGGCCGCTCGCCACCGATGCCTGGATGGGGAGGGCGTTATATGCTCGGTAAAAATTGACGTCGGCGAAGCCACCAACGAACCCATTGCCGTCATGGAGGACGGCGTGGCCGATCAGCCCGTTGAAACCGATCGGCCTGCCGGAAGCGTCCACCACCCAGACGATCAGGTAGCCCCGGTCGCAGGGGGGTTTAGGCACGGTGTCGGTATTCGTGAGCCCAAAGTTCTCTGGATCGAACACGATCGTCCCATTGACCGTGGTCTTGAGGTTGAAGTCGATCTCATTGCAAATCGGCTTACCTGGGCAGACCCAGTGGGCTCGAAGGTGGACTGTCTGACCCATGGCATTGCAGGTCGTGTCGGTGGGGCAGGTGACGCTGATCGCGATCTCGGTCTTCGCGAAAGGGAAGGCGAACCCTTTGCCGAACTTGTGGAAGACCAGCACGCTTCCCGGCTCCTCGGAGTCATTCAGCCGGCCCCAGGCTGCCGCCGGTCGAGCCATTCCGAGGATCAGCAGCACGAAGGACAAAGCACGTAGCCCTTTCATGTCTTGTTTCTCCTTAGGGTTTGTGATGTGCGCGTCCAACGCTTGTCCCCTCCCGGAACCGGTATGTTCGTCACCCTTCTGCCTGCTGAACGGAGAACGAGTGGAGGTGTTCTTGACGCGCCCGTTCTTGACGTTTCG
>QHRX01000068.1 GCA_003221455.1 Candidatus Rokuibacteriota bacterium | reverse complement strand
CTGTGGATCGCGCTCGTCCTCACCGTCGTGTCCGGCGTCGACTACTTCTATCGCTTCTTCCGCAAGGCGGACTACCAGGCGATCGTCGCCGACGAGGAGCGCTGGTCGTGACGGTGGCGCTGGCCCTGGTCGGCGCCTACCTGGTGGGCGCCATCCCGGTCGGCTACCTCGTCGCCCGGGCGCTCGGCGGGCTCGACATCCGGCGCCACGGCAGCGGCAACATCGGCACCACCAACGTCCTGCGGACCCTCGGGCGGCTCCCCGCGGGACTCACGCTCGTCGGGGACGTGGCCAAGGGCTACGGCGCGGTCGCCCTTGGGCGGGCGGTGCTCGGCGGCGAGCCGGCCACGGTCGTCGCCGCCTGCGGGGCGCTGGCGGTGGTCGGCAACTGCTGGCCGGTCTACCTCCGGTTTCGTGGCGGCAAGGGCGTGGCGACCGCGCTCGGCGCCTTTCTCGGGCTGATGCCACTGGTCACGGTGCCGGCGGCGCTGGTGTGGGTCGTGATCGTGGCGGCGTCGCGCTACGTCTCCCTTGGCTCCATCGCGGCGGCCCTCTCGGTGCCGATCGCCGCCGTCGTCTTGCGGCGGTACCCGGGGCCGTTCGTCGCGGCGGCGGCGGCGGTCGCGCTGGTGATCGTCGCCCGCCACCGAGAGAACATCGCGCGACTCTGGAGCGGGACCGAGCGCCGGCTGGGGCAGCGCGCCTCGGCATGACGATCGCCGTCATCGGCGCCGGGAGCTGGGGAAGCGCGCTCGCCGTTCATCTGGGTCGGGTCGGGCACGCCGTCCGCCTCTGGGTGCGGGAGGCCGAGCTGCTCGAGCTGATGGCGCAGCGCCGCGACAACCCGTGGTTCCTCCCCGGGATCGGGCTGCCTCCGTCCGTCCGGCCGACGGCGACCCTCGACGAGGCGCTCGAGCGGGCGGAGCTGGCGGTGATCGCGGTGCCGTCCGAGTTCTTCGGCGGCGTCGTCAAGAGCGCGGCGCCGGCGTTTCCCCCGGGCGCCCCCATCGTGTCGGCGACCAAGGGGCTCGACCCGCTCCGGCACCTGCGGATGACCGAGCTGCTCGCCGAAGCCTGCCCGCGGGCGGTGGTGGCCGCGCTGTCGGGGCCGACATTCGCCCGCGAGGTCGCGCTCGGCCGCCCCGCGGCCGCCGTGGTCGCCTGCGCCGACGACGCGATCGGGCGCGAGCTCCAGCGGGGCCTCGGCGCGCGCGAGTTCCGGCTCTACGCCAACCGCGACGTGGTCGGTGTCGAGATCGGGGGCGCCCTGAAGAACGTGATGGCGATCGCGACGGGGTTGTCAGACGGCCTCGGGCTCGGCGAAAATGCGCGGGCGGCGCTGATCACGCGCGGCCTGGCCGAGATCAGCCGGCTCGGTGTGGCGCTGGGCGCCTCGGCGCTCACGTTCGCGGGGCTCGCCGGCATCGGCGACCTCGTCCTCACGTGCACCGGATCGCTCTCGCGCAACCGCGCGCTCGGCCTGGCCGTCGCCGGTGGCCGCAAGCGCGCCGACGTGGAGGCGGAGACGCGCATGATCGCGGAGGGTGTGCGCACGATCGCCTCGGCGCTGGCGCTGGCGCGCCAGGTCGGCGTGTCGATGCCGATCTGCGCCGAGGTGGGCGCGGTGCTCTTCGACGACAAGCCCGCCAGCGAAGCGCTCGCGGATTTGCTCGGTCGGGAGGTGAGGAGGGAAGATGCCTGAGCTGCGGAAGGATCCCGTCGTGGGTCGGTGGGTGATCATCTCGACCGAGCGTGCGCGGCGCCCGTCGGACTTCGCGCCGGAGCCGGTCCGCCCGAAGGGACGCGACTGCGTGTTCTGCGCCGGTAACGAGAGCAAGACGCCCGAGGAGGTCGTGGCGGGCCGCCCCTCCGCGACCCCGCCGAACACGCCCGGCTGGACCTATCGGGTGGTGCCCAACAAGTTCCCGGCGCTCCGCATCGAGGGAGACCTCGACCCGTCGGGCGAGGGGCTCTACGACCGCATGAACGGCATCGGCGCCCACGAGGTCGTCATCGAGACGCCCGACCACGCGGCCTCGCTGGCGACACTCGGCGACGACGCGGTCACCGACGTGCTGCTGGCGTTCCGCGAGCGCGTGCTCGACCTCAAGAAGGACGCGCGCTTCGAGTACATCCTGTTCTTCAAGAACCACGGCGAGGCGGCCGGCGCCTCCATCGAGCACCCGCACTCACAGCTCATCGCGACGCCGATCATCCCGATCATGGTCAAAGAGGAGCTGGATGGCGGCGCGCGATATTACGACCGGAAACAGCGCTGCGTGTGGTGCGACATCATCCGGCAGGACCGGGGCGGGCGACGCATGGTCCTCGACGACAACGGCTTCATCGCGCTGGCGCCCTTCGCCCCGCGCTTCCCGTTCGAGACGTGGATCATGCCGCGGGCCCATCGCTCGGCCTTCGAGGACAGCGGCTACGAGGAGCTGCAGGCACTCGCGCGCACGCTCCGCGAGTTCCTCGGGCGCATGAACCGCCTGCTCAACGATCCCCCGTACAACTTCATGCTGCACACGGCGCCGCTCCGCGACTCGCGGCTCGCGTACTTCCACTGGCACCTCGAGATCATCCCCAAGCTGACCAAGGTCGCGGGCTTCGAGTGGGGGAGCGGCTTCTTCATCAACCCGCTGTCGCCGGAGGACAGCGCCGCCCACCTGCGCGAAGCCGCCCGGTGATCGGGTGGCGCTCCTCGGTGCGGCGGTCCTCGCCATCTGGAACGACGTCGCGCCTGGCGGTGACGCCGAGTTCAACCACTGGCATACGCGCGAGCACATCCCCGAGCGCGTGGGGGTGCCGGGCTTCCTCCGCGGCCGGCGCTACGCTGCACTGGCCGGCGGCCCGGCCTACTTCACCCTCTACGAGACCGAAAGCCTGGAGACCCTCCGCGGCGGGGCCTACATCGCGCGGCTGAACGACCCCACGGCCTGGTCGCGCCGCGTGCTGCCGCTGTTCCGCAACAACAACCGGTCCGCCTGCCGGGTGACGCACAGCCTCGGGCGCGGCGTCGGCGGCACGCTGGCGACGCTTCGGCTCGGGCCGCTGCCTGACGGCGAAACGGAGCTGCGGGCGTGGCTGACGGCAACGACGCTGCCCGTCGTGGGCGAGCAGCCCGGCATCGTCGGGGTCCACCTGTGCGAGGTGGACCTCGGCGCCACGCGCGTGCCGAGCCAAGAGCAGAAGCTGCGCGACCGTGCGGACCAGACCGCCCGGTGGATCGTCCTGGTCGAGAGCGGCGGGCCCGAGCCGGTGGAAATGGTCTGCCGCACCTTCATGAGCAGCGAGCAGCTCGCCCGTCGCGGCGCGACCGGCGACAGCGTGCTCGACGTCTACCGACTCCTCTACTGCCTTGCCCGGTGACCCGGGGTGGTTCCTATCCAGTCGGGCGCCGTCTCGCGGGAGTAGCTCGGCGGTAGAGTCCGACCGTACCACTCTCGCTCGTTCCGCGGAGGGCATCTCGCGACCCGTGTGCACGCCTGTTGCACGCGGCTCACGGCCCTGTCCCCCAGAGCTCGACGCCTGAGAGGCACGACGGTCCGCGATTGCCCGTCTGTTCAGCCGCGGCGCTCAGGCGTTTGGCTGTCTCCTCGAGGTCCTCGACCAGCACGGTCCGGTACCGGCGGTAGACGCGGTCGGTCTCCATCCGAGGATTGCGAGGCCGACCTTGCGGGGGACGACCGCGGCCGAGCTCGGGGACCGTCTTCCTGACCCTGTGGGCCAAGGCATCCTTACTCTCAGGACACGCGCCCCGCCGGGGCCTCGGCTCCGAAACCTACAGGTGTCCGCGAACACGACCCGGGAGAACCAGCCTACGGACACGCGACCTTACGCCCGACGTGACAGGACGGTATCCCGCCGTTCGGCGCGAGGAGTGCCCCGACGGTAGGGGAAACCCCTGCCCCTCGGATTGCGGGACATCCCTGATTGTGATTGGGGCGCCAGAACCGATACTTGATCTTACATGGGGAGGGCGAGAGCGAGATGAGCGACCTCAGGCTGTATCGACGGAATCATGGGGCGCACTCGTTGCTCGCGCGAACGTGCCGTGGGCGCCGGGTCGCGTGGGCCGGGGTAACGCTCTTCATCCTCGTCTTCTGTCCGCGTTTCACCGCCGCGCAGCCAAGTGTGGTCACCGCGCACTCCGACGTCGCGCGGACAGGACAGAATACAAACGAGACGATCCTGACGCCGGCGAACGTGAATCAGGGTCAATTCGGCAAATTGTTCTCGTATGCGGTCGATGGCTACGTGTATGCGCAACCGCTGTATCTCCCGGGGGTCAATATCCCTGGCCGCGGTACGTACAACGCGCTGTTTGTGGCGACCGAGCACGATAGTGTGTACGCCTTCGATGCCGACAGCACCACGATGCTGTGGCAGGCCACCTTGCTTGATGCCACTCACGGCGCGGCGCCCGGCGCCACCACGGTGCCCAATTCAGACGTGAATTCGGGTGACATCGTTCCCGAGATCGGGATCACGGGGACGCCGGTCATTGACCCCGCGACGGGAACGCTCTACGTCGTTGGCAGGACGAAGGAGAACGGACGGTACGTGCAGCGGCTGCATGCCCTCGACATCACGACGGGGGCCGAGAGGATCGAGTTCAACAGCCCGGTCGAACTGCAGGCGTCAGTGCCTGGGAGCGGGAGCGGGAGTAGCGGTGGGACGCTGCCCTGGGACCCCCGGTTGGAGAATCAGCGCGCGGGCTTACTCTTGTTGAACGGGATCGTCTACGTCGGCTTTGGATCACACAGCGACACCTTGCCGTATCATGGCTGGATCCTGGCCTACAGCGCGACGAGTCTGCAGCAGACCGGGGCGTTTTGCTCAACTCCCAACGGAAGCGCGTCGGGGATCTGG
>QHRX01000051.1 GCA_003221455.1 Candidatus Rokuibacteriota bacterium | reverse complement strand
ACCGCATCGAGCAACTGACCCATCACCCGGGCATCGGGCCCGCGTATGGCGAGGACGATGCAGAACTCCGACGCACCCAGACGCGCCGTCTCCTCGGCCGCGCGGGCCAGGTCGTCGGGGTCGAGGAATGGTGTGGCCTTGACCGGTGACTCGAAGCGCGCCGACTGGCTGCAGAAGTGACAGTCCTCCGGGCAGCCGCCCGTCTTGGCGGACAGGATGCCCTCGACCTCGACCTCCGGCCCGCACCACACCAACCGCACCTCGTGGGCCAGCGCCGCCAGCGCAGGCACCGACTCGGACGGGAGCGCCGCCAGCGCGGCCAGCTCGTCGGGTTCGAGCCGGCGGCGCTCGTCGATGAGCGCGTCGGCGGCCGCGGACGTGAGGGCGCGGGCGTTCACGGGCGCGGACCCTACCGCCCGGCGCCGGGTCAGAGCTGCAGCGACTTGGTCTCGAGGAACTCCTCGAGCCCGTAGCGGCCGAGCTCGCGGCCGAGACCCGACTGCTTGTAGCCCCCGAAGGGAGCCATGAAGTTGAAACCACCGCCGTTGATGTCGACCTGGCCGGTGCGCAGGCGCCGGGCGACCGCCTTGGCCCGCTCGGGGTCGCCCGACCAGACCGCGCCGGCCAGCCCGTACACCGTGTCGTTGGCGATGCGTACTGCATCGTCGACGTCGTCGTAGGGCAGGATCGAGAGCACGGGCCCGAAGATCTCCTCCTGGGCGATCGTCATGCCGGGCGCGACCTGGTCGAAGATCGCCGGCCTGACGAAGTAGCCGCGGCCGGCGGCGCGGCCCCCCGCGAGGACGGGCCGGGCCCCCTCCCGTACGCCGGCCTCGATGTAGCCGAGCACCCGCTCGAGCTGGGCCTTGGAGACGAGCGCGCCCAGGCGGGTCTTCGGGTTCAGCGGGTCGCCGGGCTCGAGCTTCTTGGCCCGGTCGACCAGCCTGTCGAGGAGCGCGTCGTGGGCTCCCCGCTCGACGAGGAGCCGGGAGCCCGCCGCGCACACCTCGCCTTTGCCGTAGAAGATCCCGTTGAACGCGCCCTTCGCGGCGGCGTCCAGATCGGCGTCGGCGAAGACGATATTCGGCGACTTGCCCCCGAGTTCCAGCGAGACCTTCTTGAGCGTGTCGGCCGCGGTGCGCATGATCTCCTTGCCGACCGCGGTCGAGCCCGTGAAGGAGATCTTGTCCACGGCGGGATGGGCGACGAGCGCGCGCCCCGCCGTCTCGCCGAAGCCCGGCACGAGGTTGACGACGCCATCGGGCAGGCCGGCCTCCTGGCAGAGCTGGCCGAGCCAGAGCCCGCTGAGCGGCGTCTCCTCGGCGACCTTCACGACGACCGTGTTGCCACAGGCGAGCGCCGGCGCGACCTTCCAGGCGACCATCAGGAGCGGGAAGTTCCACGGCGTGATGATGCCGCAGACCCCGTATGGCTCGCGCAGCGTGTAGTTGAAGAAGTCGCCGGGGACGGGGATCGTCGTGCCCTCGATCTTGGTGCACCACCCCGCGTAGTAGTAGAAGGTCTCCGCCGCGGCCGGGATGTCGACGTAGCGCGACTCGAAGATCGGCTTGCCGTTGTCCTGGGTCTCGAGCTTCGCCAGCTCATCGGCGTTCTTCACGATGAGGTCGCCGACCTTCCACAGGAGCTTGGCGCGCTCGCGCGCCGCCATCCGGCTCCACGCCGTGTCGGCGAAGGCGCGGCGGGCCGCCCGGACCGCCCGGTCGACGTCCGGCGCGTCGGCCTCGGCGACCTCGGCCAGGACCTCCTCGGTCGCCGGGTTGATCGTCGTGAAGGTCTTGCCGCTCTGGGCGTCCTCCCACTTTCCGCCGATCAGGAGCCGGGTCGGGTTGGTCATGGTGTCGCTCCTTCGCAGGGGGTCTCACCGGTCGTGGACTGCTTCACGTACGCGATCGCGCAGTCGCGACCGTGGGTCGTCTCGGCCTGCCGGATCGCCTCCTCGACGGACGCCGCGACCTCGAAGCCGAGGTGCCGGGGGACGCGGGGATCCTCCGGCGCCGCGACGATCACGCGCCCGACGCGGGCCAGACGCTTGAGCGGGTAGAGGGCCATGATCGCGTGCACCGGATGGAAGGCGAACGCGTGCCGGTACTGCTCGACGTAGTCGGGACGCGCGGCGAACGCGTCGGCGTACTCGCGCATGATCCGGTAGGGATCGCGCGTCACCGGCAGCACCCGCTCCCACACCTCCCGGTACGCGGGGTGGCGCGCGGTGTCCCAGCGGTCCGGCGCCGGGGTCGCCATGATCACCGTGCATCCCGGCCGCCCGAGGGCCTCGATCACGCCGCCGAGATAGCCGAGCCCGGAGGAGACGAGGGTCAGGATCGGGTTCGTGGTGGACCAGATGGCGTAGGGGCTCCAGTCGGGAACTCCGTACACGAAGACGTCGAACTGCCGGTGGGCGAGCCCGCGGCGGGGTGGGAAGAGCGTCTCCAGGGTCGTGAGCGCCGCCCGGCGGGTGGCCTCAACCGAGCCGGCGAAGACGCGGGCGGTCGCGAACGGGCCGGCGGCGACCGTGTCGATCTTGAACACGCGCCGGCCCGTCCGGGCCTCCAGGTGCCGGCCCATCTCGTCGAGCAGCGCGTGCATGCGGTTGGCGTGGAGCGACATCGACATGCCGTCGGGGGTGTGGTGGATCTTGATCGAGCGGTACGTGGACAGCCCGACGCAGACCGACTTCCAGCCCCCCGAGAAGCCGCGGAAGTAGCACGCGTTGACGTAGACGGTGAGGTCGGACTCGACCACCGCCCGGTGGACCTCGACCGGATAGCCGCCGGCGGAGGTCGCCCCGAGGTCGACGAGGTTCGCTGGGTCCTCCGCGTCGTGGCAGCGGAGGCGCGGCCCGAACTCCCGGACCAGGTCCTCCCCGACCAGGCGGCCGAGCTCATCCGGCGTGAACATCCGATGAAGGGCGTTCGCGCAGATCAGCCGCACGTTGGCGCGCGGGACGCCCGCCGCCCCGAGCTCGTCGAGCACCGCCCGGATCGCCACGCCCCGGATCGGCCCGTAGGACGGCACCGTCCCATCGTCGAAGGCGATCAGGACCGCCGCCCGCGGCCTCACGAGCTCGCCGAGACGCGGGAGTCCCACCGGCTCCGCCAGCGCCGCCCGCACCGCTCCGTCGAGGTCGTCGATCGGCGCCAGCCCCGGCGGCTCCTCGTTCGACAGGACGGCCGCGCGGTCGGGAAGGGTCGCCGTAAGCGTCGCCGGCCCGTAGGGCAGCGTGGCGATCACGCGGGGGTGAGGACCTGGCCGCCGCCGGCCGCGTTCATGCGGCCCTGGTCGACGACCACCGCGCCGTTGACGAGTACCCAGGGGATGCCCGTCGGATGGCGGTGGGGGTCGGCGTAGGTCGCGGTGTCCTTCACCCGCGCGGGATCGAAGACGGCGAGGTCGGCGGCGTAGCCCGGCCGCACGAGGCCGCGGTCGCGGAGCCGGAGCTTGGCCGCCGGCATCCCGGTCATCTTGTGGACCGCGGTCTCCCACGCGAAGAGCTTCTTCTCGCGGACGTAGACGCCGAGCACGCGTGGGAAGGTCCCGTACATCCGTGGGTGGGGCTTGCCCGGGTGCGGCCCCGGGCCCGCCGAGAGGCCGAGCGAGTCGGAGCCGATCATGACGGCGGGATGCGCGAGCACCTTCGCGACGTTCTCCTCGCTCTGAGAGAAGACCACCATCGAGACACCGGCGCGCTCCTCGGCGACGAGGCTCAGCATCGCCTCGGCCGGCGTGCCGCCGGCGGCGCGCGCCAGGTGCGCCAGGGTGAGCCCCTCGAGCTCCGGGCGCGAGCACGTCGCCACGAAGATCTGGTCGAAGCCGATCGAGCCCATCGGCGTCCGCCAGCGCTCGCCGTCGATCAGGCACTCCTCGACGACCCGGCGGCGGGTCGGGCGGTCGGCGAGGCGCGCCAGGAGCTTCGAGACACCGCCGTCGTGCATCCACGGCGGCAGGAGGTTGTCCATCTTGGTGCTGCCGGCGTTGTACGGATAGACATCGCCGGTCACGTCGAGCCCCCGCGCCCGCGCCGTGTCGATCAGCCGGAGCACGCGGTCCAGCTTCCCCCAGTTCTCCGGTCCGGCGGCCTTCACGTGGGCGATCTGGACGGCCACGCCGCCCACTTCGCCGATCTGGATGGCCTCCGCGATCGCCTCCTCGAGCGTCGCCGCCTCGCCGCGGACGTGCGAGAAGTAGAGGCCCCCGCGCGTGGCCATCGACCGCGTCAACCCGATCAGCTCGTCCGTCGACGCGTACACGCTCGGCGGGTAGACGAGGCCGGTCGAGTAGCCGAAGGCCCCCGCGTCGAGGGCCTCCGCGAGCAGGCGCTGCATCGCCCGAAGGTCGTCCGGGGTCACCGCGCGGTCGTCGGGGCCGAGCGCGGCAAGCCGGAGCGCCCCGTGGCCGACCATGTGCACGACGTTGATCGACGGCCGCGCCGCCCGCAGGACGTCGAGGTACTGACCGAACGTCTCCCACTCAACCTCGAGCCGTGCCCCGATGCCGCCGGCCCAGGCGCGGACGGTCTCCTTCCGCGCCGGATGGACGGGGGCGGGGGAGAAGGAGCACATGCCGACGACCTCGGTGGTGCATCCCTGCCGCACCTTCGACTCGGCGGCGGGGCAGGCCAGGTAGAAGAGGTCCGAGTGGGAGTGAATGTCGATGAAGCCGGGCGTCACGTAGTGCCCGGTGGCGTCGATCGTGCGCTCGGCCGGGCCGCGGAGGCCGGCGTCGACGGCCGCGACCCGGCCGCCCTCGACGGCGACGTCCGCGCGCACGGCCGGCGCTCCGCTCCCGTCGATGACGAGGCCGTTCTGGATCAGGAGCGACCAGGCCACCGCCCCACCGCCTACGGCTCGACGATCTTCACCGACTTCATCCGGTCGCCGATCCGGATCCCGTCGACGACGTCCATCCCCTTGGTCACGAGGCCGAAGACCGTGTACTTCCCGTCGAGGAAGGAGGCCGGGCCGAGGCAGATGTAGAACTGGCTGCCCGCCGAGTCGGGGTCGGTCGAGCGCGCCATCGCCACCGTGCCGCGCACGTGCTTGTGCGCGTTGAACTCGGCCTTGATCGTGTACCCCGGTCCCCCGGTGCCGTTGCCCTTGGGGTCGCCGCCCTGGACGACGAAGCCCGGCTCGACCCGGTGGAAGGTCAGTTTGTTGTAGAAGCCCTTCTTGGCCAGCGCGACGAAGTTGGCGACGGTCTTGGGTGCGTCGCCGGGGAAGAGCTCGATGGTGATCTCTCCGCCCTTCTCCATGGAGATGACGGCGGTCTCCTTCACGTTCGTCCGCCCTTTCTGTTGGTCGGCGGCCCGCGCCGGGCCGCCGACGAGGAGCGTCATCAGGATGCTGACGACGAGGATCCGGATCATGCGAGACCCTCCTGGGGAGCCGAGAGACTACGGCATTATACCCGCGGACGGCCGCGCGGCGGTGCGTGTGGTACGATGGAACGATGCAGCAGCGAGCCGACATTCGTAACATCGCGATCATCGCCCACGTCGACCACGGAAAGACCACGCTCGTCGACGCGATGCTCTGGCAGTCTGGGCTCTTTCGCGCGAACGAGGCGCGGTGACCTACCGCGGGGTGCGGATCAACATCGTCGACACGCCCGGGCACGCCGACTTCGGCTCGGAGGTCGAGCGGACGCTCACGCTCGTCGACGGGGTGCTGCTGCTCGTCGACGCCGCCGAGGGGCCGCTGCCGCAGACGCGCTTCGTGCTCAAGAAGGCGCTCGAGGCGGGCCTGCCGCCGATCGTCGTCGTCAACAAGATCGACCGCCAGGATGCGCGGCCCGCCGAGGTGCTCGACGAGATCTACGACCTGTTCATCGACCTCGACGCCGCCGAGGATCAGCTCGACTTCCCCGTCCTCTACACGAACGCCAAGGCGGGGACCGCGGCCCGGGCGCTCGGCGAGCCCTCGCAGACCCTTGCGCCCCTGTTCGAGACGATCCTCGCGACGGTGCCCGCCCCGCGCTTCAATCCCGAGACGGGGCTCCAGTTCCGGGTGGCGATGCTCGACTGGGACGACTACGTCGGCCGGCTCATCATCGGCCGGATCGTGAACGGCCGCGTGAAGCAGGCCGACCGCGTGGCCGTCGTGCACCGGGACGGGTCGGTCGAGCCGGGGAAGATCACCGTCCTCTACGGCTACGAGGGGCTCCGGCGCGTGGAGGTCGCGGAGGCGGCGGCCGGCGAGATCGTGGCCATCGCCGGCGTGGACCAGGTCGAGATCGGCGAGACCGTCGCCGACGCCGACCGGCCGCAGGCACTGCCGGCCATCCGCATCGACGAGCCCACGGTCTCGATGCTCTTCTCGGCGAACGTCTCGCCCTTCGCCGGCCGGGAGGGCAAGTACGTGACGTCGACGCAGCTTCGCGACCGGCTCTGGAAGGAGCGCCGGGTCAACGTCGGCATCCGCGTCGAGGAGACGGACTCGCCCGATACGTTCCGCGTGTCGGGACGGGGGGAGCTCCAGCTCGCCATCCTGATCGAGATGATGCGGCGCGAGGGCTTCGAGATGGAGGTCGGCAAGCCGCAGATCATCACCCGCGAGACGGACGGCCAGGTGCTCGAGCCGATGGAGCACCTCGTCATCGACATTCCCGAGGAGTTCATCGGCGCCGTGACCCAGAAGGTGGGGCCGCGCCGGGCGACGATGACCAAGCTCGTCAACCACGGGACCGGGCGCGTCCGGCTCGAGTACCGGATCCCGGCGCGCGGGCTCATCGGATACCGGAGCGAGTTTCTGACCGACACGCGCGGCACCGGGCTCCTGAACCACCTCTTCGACGGGTGGGCTCCGTGGCAGGGGGAGATCGCCCACCGGCAGAACGGCGCGCTCGTCGCCGACCGGGCCGGCCGCACCACCGCCTACGCGATCGACCATCTCCAGGCCCGCGGCATCATGTTTGCCGCGCCGGGCGAGGCGGTCTACGAGGGCCAGGTCGTCGGAGAGAACGCGCGTGACAACGACATGGATGTCAACATCACCAAAGAAAAGAAGCTGACGAACATGCGCTCGTCCACCTCCGACGAGGGGGTCAAGCTCACGCCGCCCCGCGCCATGAACCTCGAGCAGTCTCTCGAGTGGATCCGCGAGGACGAGCTCCTCGAGGTCACGCCGAAGTCGCTCCGGCTCCGGAAGCGGCAGCTCGTGGGAAGGCGGCGATTCTAGGCGAGGCTGGCGGGACCCTTCCCCGGCCCGAGCCGGGGAAGGGGTCCCTCAAATCCGTTAAATCCCGCTGAAGTCGTCCTGGTACGAGTTGATCTCAGCGTCCATCTTCACTTCCACAAACTCGGGCTTCGTCCACTCCATTTGATATCACCTCCCTCGATTTGGTAGTCGCGCACCTGACGGGCGGGCGTTAGAGGAAGCACGCGGCGTGCCATCGAGTCCCTCTCTCTAACAGGCTGAAAGAACGCATCTCATTGAAGAGATGGGATGAGGCATTTGGCGCAGATGGGGGAAATCCCGCACCCACATCCGGTCAGGACGAGATCTTGAACTTGGCCATCCGGTAGCGGAGGGTGTCGCGGCTGATTCCGAGGAGCCTGGCGGCCTTGGCCTGGTTGCCCCCGGCCTCCCGGAGGGCCTGGTCGATCATGGCTCGCTCCCACTGGGCCAGGCTCAGACCCTCGGGCGGGAACGGGCTCGCCGGCCCGGCGGGGGCTCGGAGAGCCCCGGCGGCGGCGGCGGGGGAGCCGAGCGAGACGTTGCCGATCTCGTCGCCGCCCGTCCAGCCGAGCACCGACCGCTCGATCACGTGCTTCAGCTCGCGCACGTTGCCGGGCCACGGGTAG
>QHRX01000050.1 GCA_003221455.1 Candidatus Rokuibacteriota bacterium | reverse complement strand
ACCAGCAGAAGGAGACCGCGCGGGCGAAGGAGGCGTTCCAGAAGTACCTCGCGCTCAAGCCCGACGCGCCGGACGCGAAACGGATCAGGGAGTACCTGATCGAGCTCGACCGGTGATGCGCTGGCTCATCGTCCTGCCGTCGGAGGACGCGGAGCACATGGGGCTCGACTTCCGCGCCGAGCTCCTCGCCATGGGACACGAGGTGCGGACCTTCGCCTACCGGCGCCGCAACCCGCTCTACAAGAACAAGAGCACGAAGGCCGCCTACCAGCTCTGGATCCTCCGCCGGCTCGAGCGCCTGTGCCTCGCGTGGAGGCCCCGCCTCGTCCTCGTCATCAAGGGCGGGCCGATCACGCCGGGCCTGATCGGCCGGGTCAAGTCGCGGCTCGACGCGCTCTTCCTGAACTTCTTCCCCGACAATCCACTCCTGATGATCCCCTTCGAATGCATCGAGGCGTACGACCTCTTCTTTACGAAGGAACGCTACGCGCAGCGCCAACTCGAGCAGGTCGGCCTCGGCAACCTCTACTATCTCCCGATGTACTGCGCGCCCGCGTTCCACCATCCGGTGGAACTCAGCGGCGACGAGCAGCGCGCCCTCGACGGCGCGATCGCGCTCGTGGGCAGCCACTACCCGTACCGCGAGCGCCTCGTGCGCGCGCTCGCCGGCTACCCGGTGCGCATCTGGGGGCCGGGCTGGGAGCGCGCTGATTCGCCCGTGCGGCGGCTGGTCGCGGGCGGGGCGGTGTGGGGCCGCGCCAAGCTCGCGATCTACTGCGGCGCCGCGCTCTCCCTCAACCCGCACCATCCGCTGAACGACATCGTCGGCGTGAACGCCCGCACCTTCGAGCTGGCGAGCGCCGGCGCCTGCCAGGTCGTCGACCTCAAGGAGGAGCTCGCCGCGCTCTTCAAGCCCGGCGAGGAGGTCGTCGTCTATCGGGACCTGCCAGAGCTCCGGCGGGCCCTCGACTACTACCTCGCGCACCCCGACGAGGCCCGCGCCATCGGCGCCAACGCGCTCCGCCGCGCGCGCGCCGAGCACACCCTCCGGCACCGGATCGACGAGATGCTGTTCGCGGTCGAGGAGCGCTTCGGCAAGCCGTGAGCGCGTCGCTGGCGCGCGAGCTCCGCTGCATCGACTGCGGGGCCTCCTACCCGCTCGCCTACCGGCTCGAGTGCGACACGTGCCGGGGCCTCCTCGAGCTCACCTACGACCTCGCGCGCCTCGAGGCGGCGGGCCCGGCGCTCCTCACGGGGACGGGGCTCTGGCGCTACGCGCCGCTGTTGCCGATCGCCGACCCCGCGCACCGGGTGACGCTCGGCGAGGGCGGAACGCCGCTCCTGGACTGCCCGCGCCTGGCCGGGCGCCTGGGCGTGCGGCGCTTGCTCCTCAAATACGACGGCGCGAACCCGACCGGCACCGTCAAGGACCGCTCGTCGGCGACCGCCGTCGGCGCCGCCCGGCAGTTCGGCTACCGCCTGACCTCGGTCGTGAGCTCGGGCAACGCGGGGTCGTCGATCGCGGCCTATGCGGCGAGGGCGGGCCTTCGCTCGCTGATCTTCGCCTACGAGCGCACGTCGGCGCCGAAGCTCCTTCACATGCAAGCGACCGCGTCGGACCTCATCATCTACCGCGGGGTGTACGACGACCTGATCACCCTCTGGGACCGGCTCGTGGAGGAGCACCTGTTCTTCGACTGTGGCGCCTCCCGCAACGCCTACAAGCAGGAGGGCAAGAAGACCCTCGCCTACGAGATCGCCGAGCAGACCGGCTTCCGGCTCCCAGACGTGGTGGTGGCGCCGGTGGCGGTGGGCGAGACGTTCATCGCGACCGCGCGCGGATTTCGCGAGCTCGCCCGGGCCGGGCTGATTCCGCGGGCGCCGCGCATGGTGGCGGCCCAGGCCGCCCGCGCCAACGCGATCACGCGGGCGTTCCGCGCCGGCACGCCGATCGCGCCGCTCACGATCGGCTACACCGTGGCCGAGGGCTTGGCCGCCGGCAACCCGGGGCGCAAGGGCGACTGGGTCCTCCGTCTCCTGCGCGAGGGGGACGGGCTGGCCGCCGACGCGGAGGACGACGAAATCCTCGAGGCCCAGCGCCTGCTCGCGCGCGTGGAAGGCGTCTGGGCGGGCCCGACGGGCGTCGCGACCCTGGCCGTGCTCCGGCGCCTGCTCGCCGAGAAGCACCTCGACCCGGGCGCGACCGTCTGCGCGATCATCAGCGAGACGGGGCTCAAGACCGAGGCGCCGCTACCGAGCCGCACGGGAATCGCATTCGACGCGGACTCCCTCCGCCGGCTCGTGCACGAGCGCACGGCCGCCGCGGGGTGAGCCTCCCCCGCGCCTTCTACCTGCGCCCGGCCCGCGTCGTCGCGCGGGGGTTGCTCGGCTGCGTCCTCCTCTCCCGCCGCGGCCGCGTCCTCACCGCCGGGCGCATCGTCGAGACCGAAGCCTACCTCGGGCCCGACGACGCCGCCTCCCACGCCGCGATCCGCCCCCTGGCCGCCCGCGACCTCTTCTACGGCCCGGGCGGGCGCGCGTACGTCTTCCGCATCTATGGCCTGCACCACTGCCTCAACGCGATCACCGGCCGCGCCGGCCACCCCGGCTGCGTGCTGATCCGCGCGCTGGAGCCGATCGCGGGCGCCCGGGCGATGGCCAGGCGGCGCGGCCAGGCCGCCGCGTCGGTCGGCCTCACCAACGGGCCGGGCAAGCTCGCCGAGGCGCTCGACGTCACCCTCCGGGACAACGGGGCCGACCTCACCCGGGGCCGGCTCGTGATCGACCGGCCCCCGGGGCCGCGCGGCTTCGCGGTCGGCGTGGGCCCACGCGTCGGCGTCACGCGGGCGGTCGACCGGCTCCTCAGGTTTTGGATCCGCGGCAACCCCTACGTCTCGCGTCCGTAGGCGACCGGAGCGCGTCATGCGACCGGCGCCCGCTTGCGGAGCCGGGGTACCCCCCAGAGGGCGAGCCCGACGCCGACCGCACCCACGAGCTGGGAGACCCGGAACGACCCGAGCATGAGCGGGTCCGTCCGGATTGCCTCGACCCAGACCCGGCCGAACGAGGACAAGCCGAGGTAGCAGAGGAAGAGCGCCCCCGCCGCCGGCGCCAGGCGCGGACGGCTCGCGAGAAGGACGACGAAGACGAGGAGGCTCCACACCGATTCGTAGAGGAAGGCGGGATGAAAGAACTGGTCCTGGAGGAACGGGAGGGGCCGGTGAGACGGCGAGATGTAGAGCCCCCACGGCAGGCCCGTCGGGGTGCCGAAGGCTTGCTCGTTGAAGAAATCGCCCCACCGTCCGATCGCCTGGCCGAGCGCCAGGCTCGGCGCGGCCGCGTCGAGGTAACGCGCCAAGGGGAGGCCCCTCCGCCACGCGTACGCGCCGCCGGTCAGGAGTCCGCCGATCAGGCCGCCGTGGAGCGCCGACCCGCCCTCCCAGATGGCGAGGATCCTCCACGGGTCCTGCCCGTAGTAGTCCCAGGCGAACAGCACGTAGTAGAGCCGCGCACCGATGAGACCGCCGAGGAGCGCCAGCTCGGCCGCCTTGAGCATCTCGACGGCGTCGAGGCCGCGGCGCCGGGCGACGCGGGTCGCGAGCCAGACGCCCGCCGCCATCGCCGTCGCCAGGACTACGCCGTACCAGCGGAGGGAAACCGGCCCGACCTGGACCAGGACGGCGCCAGGGGAGCGGAACACGCTACTGGATCCGGCGAAGGGCGGCGGGATCGAAGAGATCGTCGGGCAGGTTGGTGTTGACGGCGACGTCCCGGATCGTGACGCGGGTGAGGAGCCGCCCGTCCAGGAAGATTTCCCGCCGGAACGGATAGAAGAAGTCGCTCACGACGCGCCGGTGGTCGGACAGCGCGAGATCGACGACTCCCTCGCGCGCGGGCAGCTTCTCGCGCCAGACGAGCCGAATCACGCCGTATTCGGGGTCGAGCCAGACCGCGGGGCTCGCGCGATCACCCGGGCGGGCGCCGATGACGGTGACGAGCCGACCGCCGGCGCGCTCGTCGTGGACGACGTCGTCGCGGATGCCGAGCGAGCGCCACACCCCCAAGAGATCAGCGGCGGTGTGCCGGAACGATGTGAGCAGGTCCGCGCGGGCGCGCTGCGCGTCGACCGGCGGCGCCTCGGAGACCCTGCCGTCGGACCCGCGCACCCACATCCGGCCGTCGAGCAGGATGCTGATCACGCGCCGCCCCTCGAGGGTCTCCTCGACTCGCTCCCGGCGCGGAATCTTCACGAAGAGCCGACGCTCGCCCGACGCCTGTTCGCTGCGCCCGTTCGGGTCGTAGAGGGTGAAGCGCTCGGTCACGGTCATATCGGCCAGGCTCACGTGCGTGAGGCGCGACACGAACGTCTCGACCGCGGTTCGAGCGTCGACGGCGGAGGCGGGTGCGGCGGCGAGAGCGAGCAACAGGAGCGAGACCGCAGGAACCACAACCTCCTTATACGGCGGCAAACGACGCAAAGTCAATGAAAACGACGCTTTGTTTGGCGAAACCCAGTGAAATATTTGACTCCGCTGAAACGCGTCCGATATAGTGGAGCTAAACCAACGAGGAGTCCGTCTGTGCTCAACACGTCTGGCTGGGCAGTGGTGCAGCTGATCGCCGAAGCGGGGCCGGTGGCCAAGGGCGTCCTGGTGGTACTCGGGGTGTTCTCGGTCCTGTGCTGGGCGCTGATCATCGAGAAGTGGTGGCAATTCCGGCAGGTGCGGCAGCAGACGGCGGCCTTTCAGCGGGCGGCGCGCGAGGGGCGGCGGGCGGCGCTGGTGTACTCGGCAGCGAAGAAGTTCCGCGAGAGTCCGCTCGCCCAGCTCTACGTGGCGGGCCACCAGGAGCTCGGGGGGCTCGCGGAAGTGGCCGGCCCGCTGGGGGAGGAGGGCGAGGAGGAGGGGCTGCCGCGGGAGCGGCTGGAGGCGGTGGAGCGGGCGCTACGGCGGGTGGCGACGCTCGAGGTCGCGCGGCTCGAGCGCTACCTGCCGTTTCTGGCCACGACGGCGAGTGCCTGTCCGTTCATCGGGCTGTTCGGCACGGTGTGGGGGATCATCTCGGCCTTCCAGGGGATCGGCCAGCAGGGCTCGGCGAGCCTGGCGGTGGTGGCGCCGGGCATCTCCGAGGCGTTGATCGCGACGGCGGCGGGGCTCGGGGCGGCGATCCCGGCGGTCATGGCCTACAACTACTTCGTCAACCGGGTCAAGCACTGGGCGACGGAGATGGAGGGGTTCGCGCTGGAGCTGCTCAACGCGCTCGCGCGGCCGGTGGCCCAGGCCACGCGGGCGGCCAAAGATGGCGTTTAGCGTCGGGGCGGGGGCGGGCGGGCGGCGGCCGATCGGGGCGACGCTGGCGGAGATCAACATCATTCCGCTGGTGGACGTGGTGCTGGTGCTGCTGCTGATCTTCATGCTGACGGCGCCGATGATGTACCGGGGCATCGACGTCACCCTGCCCAAGACGGCCTCCAAGCCGACGGCGGTGGAGGAGCGGCTGGTGCTGACGGTGACCCGGGAGCGGCGGCTCTACCTCAACGACCGGGAGGTCGGGCCGTCGACGCTCGAGTCGGCGCTGCGCCGGGCGCTGGGCGGCCGGGCCGACAAGACCCTCTACCTCAAGGCCGACGCCGGGCTCACCTACGGCGACGTCATCGACACCATGGATCGGGTCCGGCGAGCCGGCGTCGAGCG
>QHRX01000335.1 GCA_003221455.1 Candidatus Rokuibacteriota bacterium | reverse complement strand
GACACCGGTGATGACGACCGATGTCGGCAAGTTCAGGGCGTAGTGGAGACACTCGATCGCCGTCACGGTGTTCGACTTCAGAATGTGTCCGTTCGCCATAGTCTTCATGCCGAGCACGCCGATGTTCTGCTTCAGGAGCTCGGGTAGAACCAGCTTTTCGAAGCTGCGGTAGTGCGCATCCATGACGTTCAGCGGCATCTGAACCGTGTCGAACTGGAACCCGTGCTCCTTTGCGACTTCGAGCATGTAGAGGTGGATGCGCGGGTCTTTGTGCCCGGTGAAGCCGATGTAACGGAGTTTGCCCGCTTTGCGTGCCTGGACTAACGCCGCGTTGGCGCCGTCTTCATCGAAGATCCGATGCGGATCCTCGTAGCGCAGGATCTCGTGGTGCTGGACCAAGTCGATGCAGTCGGTCTGGAGGCGCCGGAGGGATTCCTCCAGCTGTCTCGTGGCTTCGCCTCTCGACCGGCCGTCGATCTTGGTCATCAGGAATGCTCTGTTCCTGTAACCGCCGTCGTTGTAGTCCCAGCAGTTGTCCATGAAGTTGATCCCACGATCAATCGCTCTGCGAACGATGCGGATGCTGAGTTGTTCATCGACCTGCTTCAACCCAAGGTGCCACCCTCCGAGGCCAATCGCGGATACCTGCTCTCCCGTGCTGCCGAGGACTCGATACGGCATCTCCGCGTGCGCCGCACTGTCTGACCCGGGATTTCCGAGATAGACCATGGCTTTGTTCCTCTCGCGCGGCCGAATGCACCACGTGACGCTCCACCACCTGTTCTACACTTTCGCAACCCATCACACTGGCCGCGTTCGCCACGCGAACGCAGCTGACCCTGCATGTTCCGAAGGGTTGCCGCTGGTGACTCCCCTCCTCGGAGACACCGCCGCCCGCGATGACCAGTTCCGGCTGTCAACCCTTGGAATCGCTCATCACCTCGTCGCGCGCTGGAATACTCAGGAATGGGCCCGAGTTGAGCACACTTTGGGCACACACCTTCTGTTCTTGAGCTGGACGCTCCCGGTCGCTACTCTCGCGTCACCTACCCGACCGTAACCGGCCCGGCCCGCAGGAGTTGTCGGGATGAAGTGTCACCGTTGCCAGCACGACGCCCCACCCGACCCCGAGTTCTGTCCAAGGTTCGGATCGAAGCTCGCGTTGGCCCGCTCGGCGTGCTGGACTTCGAGTGCAGCCGACGACAGATTCCGCAAGAAGTGCGGCCGTCCGCTCTCGACGTCGGCTGCGCCTGCCAATCTGCGACAAGCAGCACCTCGCTCCTACACCCCATTCTTTCAGCGACTCGATTTTCGCTTCCGTCATCAATTTCCTGTCGACGATTTGCGCAGAAGGTCGAATCAGATGTGCGATGCCCCTGCCGCGTACGGCGGGGGCGTCTTACCGTACCACCAGTCGGCTCGCCGCGACAGCAGCGCCCGAAAATCCATACGGATCTCTTCTACGGTCGGGCGTCCGACATACCACCACCCGTTATAGATCTTGTAGATGCTCAAGTCGTGGTCGAGCAGGAAAGTGTACGGTATTGCTACGGGTCCGTGGACTGCGCCCGTCGTATCGACGATGTCCAGTTCCTGAATGATCTTTCTGTCCGAGTCGCACAAAAAGGGAAATGTCGATCCGATGCCGTCGCGGACTTCTGTTGAGAGCATCGGGTTATCTACCGACACAATGACCAGCTTGCAGTAGTTCACGATCAATTCAGGCTGCAGGTAGGCAACGTAATTCAGCAACTGCCGGCGATCCTTGGGACAGAAGTAACCACGGCTAAACACCGCAGCCGTCGGGAAGCCGCGAATGATCGACGACAGCCTCACAACTGCGCCTTCGTGGTTGGGAAGTTCAATGTCCGGGAACGTCTCTCCCGGCTTCAGACTATCTTTCATCGCATCACCTCGTCATCGAAGCCTCTTGAGCCAAGCCTTCCGTAGGACTGCAATCACCGATATCAAACGCGCTCAAGTTTGTGGTGGATCTGATTTAGTCGATACAAGCGACGAGAGCACGAAGATCA
>QHRX01000049.1 GCA_003221455.1 Candidatus Rokuibacteriota bacterium | reverse complement strand
ACCGATGGTCCATGCCATCCGTCCCTTCTCAGCGGCGGTTCGGGGAGCTCAGGGCGGCGTCACGACCACTCCGCCGGCGGCCGGTCGAGCGCGGCGCGATCCCAGCGCGCGAGATCGGCCGCCGCATCGTACACGCTCTGGTAGAACTCCAGCACCGCGTCGTCGGGGCTCGTGGCCGAGCGCGCGGCCTCGTACGTGAGAATGAAATCCGCCAGCGCCGGATCATAGCGAGCGGCCGCCGGCCGGACGGACGTCGCGGCGAGGCCGCCAGGCTCGGGACGCGCGTACGCGTAGAACGCTGGTTCGGCCACGGTGCCGCTCCCCGGCCAGAAGCCCACACTGATCTCCTCGTGTGAGTTTGCCTCACGGAGCATCCACGAGTCGGTGTCCTTGTGCGGCGCGCGCCGTCCGCTGAATCGCGTGAGGGCGAGATCGAAGGCGCCCCAGAAGAAGTGCACGGGGCTCGTCTTCCCGAGGAACCTTCCCTGGAAGCGCTTGGTGATCCGGTCCGCCTGCCGCAGAATCTGGAAGAAGCGATGAACCTGGGCGGCGTCGTACGAGGCGTGGACGCGGTCCTCGTCGAACGGGATCGTGTGGTCGGCCTCCGTGGGCACGGGCCAGAGCTTCACGGCGATCCCGAGGCTGCCGAGCAAGGCCATGTACTCCCGATAGAAATCCGCGACGGTCTGGGGACGCAAGGCGATGTCGCGAACGGCGCCGTCGCTCGTCTCCACGATCAAGCTATGGTCGATGAAGTCGAAGTCGATCTCGAAGGTACGGGTGCCGGAGGGGATCGGCGACGAGGTGAGTCCGCGCGCCGTGACGTAGAGCGTCACGTGCCACCAGTGGTTCTGCCGGGGCGCGAGGGCGAGCCGGGTCTTGCCCACCATCTGCATCCACATGTGCAGCGTATCGCGCGTCGCCTGCCAGTCCGCGAGCGGCATCGAGCGGGGCCACGGTCCCGAGTCAATCGGCTGGGTACCCGGTGCTGCCATGGCGATTCCTCCGTGCTGTGCGCTGCCGTGGACGATAGAGGAGCGGTGATCGCTGAGCGTCACGCCCAGCGGACGCACGAGCATCTGCCCTTGCCGAACAGTCTACGATGCGCCTCCAATCGGCCTGCATTGCGTCCTCGGGCAGCCCCGCGGCGTCAGATCAGCCCCGCCGGTTGTGGCGAGGGACAGAGAGAGCCGACGCATCATGCCGCCCCGGACACGCGGGCGACGAGCCTTCAGAGCTTCAGGTTCCGCGCGTAGACCTCTTCGATCCGCCGGTGGCACTCCTCGAGGGCCCGGGGCGGCTCCCAGTTGTCGACGAGGACCCGCTGGATCATCTTCGGGATGACGTGCGTATTGAGGACCTCGCCCGCCGCCGGGGTCGGGGATCCCGCGTAGCTCACCGGCATGCCTGTCTCTGCCATGCCGACGAAGTGCTTGAACTCGGGCTTCGACTTCCAGAACGGGCTGTCGAAGAGGCGCTTGTAAACAGGCACCCAGCGCCCGCCTGTAGACTGGATGATCTTGTCGTAGTTGGCCGGTTGCATGAAATGGCTGATGAGCCCCCGGGCGAGCTCCGGGTACGGGTTCTGCTTGAAGGCGCCGAAGGCCCACGTGTCGATCAGGTTGACGGTTCCCTTAGGTCCGGCCGGCACGGGAAAGAGACCCGTCCGCTTCTGGAGGTCCGGGTCGCTTTGGTTCAGGTAGGCGTAGATGCTCGTCGGGTTCATGACGAAGGCCGCCTGTCGCGACTGGTAGGCCTTGTTGTTGCCCGAGTTGTCCCAGCCGATCGTTCCCTGGGGGATGATCTTGTGCGTCCTGAACATCGCCTCGATCACTTTGACTCCGGCCGCGTTCTCCGGCGAGTTCATCACGACGGTCTTGTTGTCGGCCTCCACCATCTTGCCGCCGTAACACCAGAGCAGGTTCATCACGTTGTCGGTCGTGTCCTCGACGAGCCCCAGGCACATTCCGAAGCCGAACAGGCGTGGCGGGGACTGGATCTTCCTGCAGGTCTCGATGAATTCGTCCCAGGTCTTCGGGTAGTCGAGCTTGTGCTGCTCGAGCAGGTCGATCCGCGCATGGACCGGCCACGGGTTCACGGCCAGCGGCACGCCGTACGCGCGCCCGTTGTAGCGCACCGCGGTCAGGCTCGAGTCGAAGATCCCCTTGGGCTCGCGCCGCATCTTGTCGACGAGGTCGGTGACGTCGAGGAGGTGTCCTTGCGCCGCATAGAACTGGACGTTCGATTCGTACAGCCGGGCGACGTCCGGCGGGTTGCCGGCCTCGAGGGCCGCGGCGAGCTTTTCCGCGAACCCTTCGTTCGCCACCGTGGCGTACTCGACCTCGCTCTCCTTGAGCCCGGCCGATTTCGCGAACTCGTAGACCTGCTCCTTCTGGAGCTGGTCGGCCAGCGGAGTGAAGTTCGGGAGCTGCCAGAACACGAGCTTCTTGGCGCGCGCCCCGTGGCTGCCACGGACGAGCCACCACGGGCCGGTCGTGGCCAGACTCGCCGCCGCCGCCGTTTTCAACATCTGCCGCCGGGTCACGTTTGTCTTCGTCACGTTCCGACCCTCCCGTCCGATCAGCCCTTCACAGCGCCGAGGGTGAGGCCCTTGACCACCCATCGCTGGAAGATCAGGTAGACGACCAGCGGGGGCAACGCGCTCAGGAACGCCGCCCCCATCATCGGCCCCCAGAAGAAGACGTCCTCGATGATGAACATGGTGAGGCCCGTCGTGATCGTCCGGACCTCGACGCTATTGACGAACACGTTCGCGTAGAGGAACTCGTTCCAGGCCTGCGTGAACGAGAAGAAGGCGACGACCGCCAGCGCCGGGAGGGACATCGGGAGGACGACGCGGATCAGCGCACCCAGGCGCGTGCACCCGTCGACCAGGGCCGCTTCCTCGAGCTCGAGCGGGACCGATCGAAAGTACCCCATGAGGAGCCAGGTGCAGAACGGTACCGTGAATCCGAGATACGCGAGGATGAGGCCTTGGTGCGTGTCAGCGAGCGAGAGCGCCGACATCATCGCGAAGAGCGGAATGAAGAGCAGCGATGGCGGCACGAGATACGTGAATACCAACCCGCGGGCGATCAGCCGGCGCCCCCGGAAGCGCAGCCGGGCAAGCGCGTACGCGCCGAGGCAGCCGAAGACGAGGGACACGGCCGTGGTCGATACCGCGATGATCGTCGAGTTGCGCACGTATTTCAGGAACGGTGTTTGCTGGAAGAGGCGGACGTAGGCGGCCAGGGTCGGATGGTGCGGAACGAGCGTCGCCTCGAACCCATAGATCTCCCGATCTGCCTTGAGCGAGGTCGCGATCATCCAGTAGAAGGGCACCAGGGTCCAGACCAGCATGACGAGGAGGAGGCCGTTGCCGATCCAGCGAAAGAGGCGACGCGTGCCCGACGTCGTTCGCGGCATCGTCCTAGTCGTCCGTCTGGCTCAACATGCGACGCGTGAGCAGGATGATCAAGATGACGAGCAGCGGGAAGAAAGCCAGCGAGACCGCCGCCCCCATTCCGAGGCGCCGGGCGCCGAGGGCCGTTACGTAGGCGAGGTGCGGGAAGATCTCCGTCCGGTTGGCTGGTCCCCCGCGCGTCAAGATCAGGACGAACTGGAGGTTCGTGGCGGTCCAGATGGTCGAGAGCATCACGGTGGTCAGGAAGATCGTCCGCAGACGCGGCACGGTGATGTGGACGAACTGCCGGACGACCGAGGCGCCATCGATCTCGGCCGCCTCGTACAGCTCGTGCGGGATGGCCTGGAGCCCGGCGAGGAACGTCATCGTGTAAAAGGGCGTCCCCTGCCAGACCACGACCGCGATCACGCAGCCCATCGCCAGGCGCGGGTCGGCCAGCCACGAGATGATGTCCCGGGTCAAGCCGACGGTGATCAGGAAGTTGTTGAGGAAGCCGCTCAGGTCGTCGAAGATCCACCGCCAGTTCAGCGCCGCGATGACCACCGGCACTGCCCACGGTATGAACAATAACATCCGGAAGACGTTGTTGAAACGCCGTTTCTGATCGAGGATGAGCGCCATCGTCAGACCCAGGACGAACTTCAGGCTGACGCCGACCGTGGTGTAGACGATCGTGTTCCGGACCGTCTGGAAGAACACCTCATCGCGGAACAGCTCGACATAGTTCGCGAGGCCCACGAAGTGTCCCCGCGCGCCGACCGGCTTGTTCTGGAGGCTTAGGTAGACGGCGGAGACGAACGGGTACGCAACCAGGCCAAGGATCACAAGTAGGACCGGCAGCAGGAGCGCATACGCGAGGCGGGCCTCATGCCGTCGGGTGAGCGACAGGCGCCGACGCGCCCTGAGGACTGGGGTCGCCACCGCGCGCTCGTCGGGGTACAGAAGCGCAGGGTCGACACCAGACGTCATTCACGCCTTCCGCAGGACATCCCGACACTCCTCCACGTGGCCGAGTGCGGAGAATCTGCGCTCACATCACGGGAGTGTCAAGCGGACGGTTCGAGCGGTGTAGAGAGCACATGATCTGACCGCTCTCGAGAGCAAGTGATCTGACCGCTCCCAGCCGTCTGGGGTGGTAGGCCAGAGCCACCGAAAGGAGGTGGCGATGGCCTACTCGCTCAAGGCTGTGGAGTGGGCAATGCGGATTCAAGAGGTGATTCTCCGAGCGCTGAGCGGTCAGCAAACGTGGTTACAGGCGGCCGACGTGCTGGGGCTGAGCCCCCGCACGGTGCGCCGCCTCCGCTGGCGATATGAACACTTCGGGTACGACGGCCTGTTTGACCGGCGGCGGCGTCGCCCCTCGCCCCGGCGGGTGC
>QHRX01000048.1 GCA_003221455.1 Candidatus Rokuibacteriota bacterium | reverse complement strand
GCCCAAGCACCGGGCGCGGGGCCGCCATCGCCGGCGGCGCGAGCCGCGCCCCTGCGTCGGCGAGCTCCTGCACCTGGACGGCAGCCGCCATCAGTGGCTGGCCCTGGTGCCCGAGCAGTGGCTCACGCTGCTCACCGTCATCGACGACGCCACCAAGCAGCTCCTCTACGCCGAGTTCGTCGCGGCGGAGAGCACCGCCACCGTGATGCGGGCCCTGCGGGCCGTGCTCCAGAGCTACGGGCTGCCCCAGGCCCTCTACACCGATCGCGCGCACTGGGCCGTGCATACGCCCACGTCCGGCAGCGCGCCCGATCGCAGCCGCCGCACCCAGGTGGGCCGAGCGCTGCACCAGTTGGGGATCGAGCA
>QHRX01000047.1:5575-7757 GCA_003221455.1 Candidatus Rokuibacteriota bacterium | reverse complement strand
CGTCTGCCCACACTTCTTGCAGAAAGTGTGTGATGGAGCGTTGGCCGTCCCGCACCGAGCACAAAAAGCGTCGAGCTTCGCCCCACATGCCGGACAGAAGTCAGCGTCCGACGGGGTCTCCTGCTGACACTGACCGCAGTTCATGAGAAACTCCCACTCGCCGGCTCAGGCCCACCGATGATAGCGCGGTGGCTGGAGGGTGGTCAACAGACGCGTACGAGCTCTTAAATGCAATTACCGTTGATACCTCCCAAAGAGTTTTAAGAGCCTACTACTCGCGCTTGCTTACCTGGAGGTCTTCCTGCGCGCGGTGGCGGAGGTCGGCGACGGCACAGGCCTGACAAACCGCTCGTTGCCCGTGTGCCTAAGGACGGCAGAGTTCAGCTCAAGGTAGTTTGTCGAAAAAGAGATAAAGGGCGGCAATCCGGCCATCGCGGACAATAATGAAGTCGGTCCCGGCGTAAGCTGGTGCCTCACCAGGGCGGCCCGCCTCCCATCGGACCCGCCCGCCGTTGCCCGTTTCCTCGGGCTCGGCAATTGGCTGATACCGAAAGTCAAGGTGGGTAGCCCTGATCTCGCCCGCGATGCGGTCGATCTCGTCGCGGCCACGATAGACGCTCTTACTGGGGTCGTAGAACACGCCATCTTCGGTGTAGAGCTCTTGAACGGCCGCGCGCCGGCGCGCGGGGTCGTTTTCACCGAAGACTTCTTGAAGATTGCGAGTCAGCAAGGTCGATATGCTGTATGACATGGCTGATCTCCCTCGTTTCGTTTGTCTTAAGTTGCGTTACGAATCCCTATCGACATCCTTAACCGGGATTTCCGAGATAGATCAGTGCTTCGTTCCTCTCGTGCTGCTGCGTGGACCGCGTGATGCTCCACCACCCGTTCTACCCTTTCGCAACACATCACACTGGCCGCTTTCGCCACGCCAACGCCGCTGACCCTGCCTGTTCCGAAGGGTTGCCGCTGGTGACTGCCCTCCTCGGAGACACCGCTGCCCACGATGATCCAGCTCCCGGTGTCAGCCCTATGCACCGTCCTCACGTGGGATGCCACGTGAGGCGCCCGATGCGCCCGAGGATCTGTCGAAAGAGGCTCCCGGTCAAGTGACTTTCGGCCAGTTGGAGGACGAAGTACCGGGCGTGCCGAATGAGTCGGCCACCGGTCTTGAACAGCCGCTGTTGCAGACTCGTGAGGGACCAACTCTGGATGGCGACCGGCAGAACCAGCCGACGCAGCAAGTTGCCGAGGTTGTAGGCGATGACCCCGAGCAGGAGGCGGACCTCGTTGGCCCGGAACCGGTGGCAGGAGAGGCGCGTCCAGTCGCCGGGAGTCAACGCCGAGAACGCCGCGCGAATCGCTTGCGCTATCTTGCGCTAAATGACCCTCGAATCGCGATGACTTCGCGTCCGCGCCTGCCGCGAGAGTACGTCTATGTCGCGAGGGATCAGGCCGCGAACGCATAGGCGGGTCGCGCGGTTACGCGTAAGATCGCGGAAAGAGGAGAGGGCCGGCTCATCACCGGCCCTCGTCTTTTAAACAGGGGGTCCCGGGTTCGATCCCCAGACGGCTCACCAACAACATCGGGCGCTTCCGTAGCCTTCGGAAGCGCCCGATTCTGCGCAATCAGGGGGTCCGCGTTTTGCACTCCTCGATGGCCCTGTGTTGATGAGCGTTTCCGGGATGGCAAAAAACGCCTGCCGTCCTAATCAGAAGGACAAGAGCACGCTCGCGACGACCCGATGACGCGAACTTCTAAAAAATCGATAGTGGCGATCGGGGGTTCGTGCTACCAGTCTGCTACCACTTCGATCGCGACCTCTTGTCGCAAGGTCCTGGTCACGCTTCTCACGAGCCGCCGTCTGACCGACCAGAGAGAACGAAGGCCGCGTCACTGCATACGGTAGGGGTGGAGTCTCGGCGCCGTCGGCGTCATTTTTCGCGTCAGCGGTTGACTCGTACTTGCGATGGACGGTTTCGAGGTGATCACCTGGCTGGCCGATGCGCTAAGTGGCGGCGTTGGTCAGTGGCCTCGCGATGCTCCGTCGTAAGGTGACGGCCCAAAGTTCGCTAGCCGGTCCCGCCCGGAACCATTCGTTTGATAGCTTCCGCATGCTCGCGGACGAGGCCCAGAAACGACCGGAGCGCAGCGCTCTCCCGCGCGGCGGGCCAGACCATC
>QHRX01000047.1:0-5527 GCA_003221455.1 Candidatus Rokuibacteriota bacterium | reverse complement strand
CACACACGCCGGAACGAGGCCGACGCCCTCTCCGGCCTCGACCAGAGTGAGGACTGTCTGCATCAGGTCGGCCTCGTTGACCACGCGTGGGGCGAAGCCCGCGCGGCTGCAGAGCCCGACGATCGCGTCGAACAGGTCCGGTGCCCCCGCACGGTGGAAGAGGACCAACGGCGCGTCGGCCATATTCTTCACGGGCACCGTTTCCCGGGCGGCAAGCGGATGCCCTTCGGGCAGGACGGCCAGCAGAGAATCACGGTACAGGCACTCAGACCGAAGCCAGGCATCGTCTGCGGCGGGGACGGGCCGTGTGAAGCCAACGTCGAGCCGCCCAGCCCGCAGCCCTTCGACCTGGGGCGTCGGCGCCATCTCGTGCAACGTCAGCCGAACGCCCAGGAAACGCCGGCGGTACTCACGGACGATCGTTGGCAGGAAGAAGGCCGTAGCCGAGCCCAGGAAGCCGATCGAAAGGGCGCCGATTTCACCGCGCGACGCCCGCCGTGCCAGCTCGACGGCCCGGTCGGCTTGCTCGAGGATCTGCTTCACTTCCTCCAGAAAGATTTCGCCCTCCGCAGTTAGACGCACGGCGCGAGAGTTTCGTACCAGCAGTTTGACGCCGAGCTCCCGCTCGAGGTCGGACACCGTCTGGCTGAGCGCAGGCTGGACGACGTGCAGCCGGCGGGCCGCCTCGCGGAATCCTCCCGACTCCGCCACCGCCCGGAAGTAGCGCAGGTGTCTCAGCTCCATGCGCGCCTCGTTGATCGCGCCGCGCGATCGCTTCGATCGCAATATACTACGTAACCGTCCACGGTCCCCAGGCATCGCAACGGCAGGGAGGTGAGTGATGACGCTCCGGCAAAGCTTGGATGGCACAGGGATGCAGCGATGAACAGTCTCATCAGCGTCCTGATCAAGCGCGGTCTCCTCAAAGAGGACCTCGATTACCACCTGATTCGCGCGTCGATGGTCGTTCTCTTCTTGTTCTTCGGGTATCAGAAGTGGTTCGAGTACGAGGCGCAGGCGCTGATTCCTTATATCAGCAACGGCCCGCTGATTTCCTGGATGTACCCCGTGTTCGGCATCCGGGGAGCCAGCTGGTTGCTCGGCGTGTCGGAGTGGTCGTTCGCCCTGCTCTTGTTCCTGGGATTCTGGCACAAGCGACTGGGGATTCTCGGCGCCCTCGGCTCCTGCGCGTCATTCATCGGCACTGTGACGATCATCCCGTTCATGCCGGACGGCTGGGCCGCGTCTGCCGGCGGGTTTCCCGCCATGGCGGGCAACGTGGCGTTCCTCATGAAGGACGTCGTCCTCTTCGCCGTATCGGTCTATCTGCTCAAGCAGGACGTCGCAAGAGCGTCACGCTCGGCGCCGCAGAGCGAGCTCGTCCTGGAGGGCGCAAGCCTGAAGGCGACGCAATGAAACCGACGGCGACGGGCGCATGTGAGCCCCCCGAGCACATCGTCACGCACGACGACGCGCGCGTGCACGTGAGCTTGACGGTCAACGGCCGGGTTCACGCCATCGCGGTCGAGCCGCGCACGACGCTGCTCGATGCGTTGCGTGAGGAATTGGCCTTGACCGGTACGAAGAAAGCCTGCGATCGGGGCGAATGCGGAGCCTGCACCGTCCACGTCGAGGGCCGGCGCGTTCTCTCGTGCATGACCCTGGCGGCGATGCAGGCGGGTAAGCGGATCGCCACCATCGAAGGACTGGAGCGGGGCGGCGAGCTCCACCCGGTCCAGGCGGCGTTCATCGAGCACGACGGTTTCCAATGCGGGTTCTGTACCTCCGGGCAGATCATGTCGGGCGTCGCCATGATCGAAGAGGCGAAAGCCGGCTGGCCGAGCGCCGCCACGGCCGACATTAGGCGGCCATTCACCGCGGCGGACCTGTCGGACGCTGAGATTCGTGAGCGGATGAGCGGCAACCTCTGTCGCTGCGCTTGCTATCCCAACATCGTTGATGCCATCGCCGAAGCGGCAAGGAGGGGCTGAGCCATGGATCCCTTCACGCTTTCGAGAGCCGACGATCCCGCGACAGCTGCCGCGGCCCACGCCCCGGATCCCCAACTCGCGTTCATCGCAGGCGGTACCGACCTCAGCGGCCTGATAAAGGACCGCGCGGCGCATCCCAATCGTCCGCTGGACAGTAACGGGTTGCCCGACAGTGCGCAAATCAGCGCGCTGCTCGAAGGCGGCTGCATCCAGCCTCGGCCCGCCATCGCGGCCATCGCTTACGACAAGGAGCAAGTCTATGAATCGCTTTGACGGCTATCGCGACAGTTTCCCCAACGCCCGCCTGACCCGATCGAAAAGTGGCGTGCTGGAAGTGGCGCTCCACACCGATGGCGGCACGCTCGTCTTCAACGGGCATACCCACGAACAATTCGTCGATCTCTTTCACGCGATCGGCTCCGATCCCGATACTCGCGTCGTCATCCTCACCGGCAGCGGTGCCGCGTTCATGGAGTCGATCAGCCCCGACGGCTTCGACTTCTTCAGCCCGCAAGGCTACGACAAGATCTATCGCGAGGGCAAAAGAGTCCTCATGAACATCCTCGACATCGAGGTGCCGCTGATCGCCGCGGTGAACGGCCCGGTGCGGCTGCACTCCGAATATATCCTGCTCGCCGACATCGTGCTGGCTACCCCCTCGACGGTCTTTCAGGATAAGCCGCACTTCGAATTCGGCATCGTGCCCGGCGATGGCGTCAATCTGCTGTGGCAAGAAGTGATCGGCACCGTGCGCGGCCGTTACTTCATCCTCACCCGCCAAGAGCTCGATGCCGAGACCGCCAAGGAATGGGGCGCTGTCAACGAAATCGTGCCGACGAACACGCTGCTCGCCCGCGCCCGTGAAATTGCCGAGGGACTCGCCAAGCTGCCGCGGCTGACCTCGAGCTACACTCGGATCGCGCTGACCCAGAAACTGCGTCGCATCATCGACGAGGGCGTCGGCTACGGGCTCGCATTGGAGGGCATCAGCGCCGCCGATGTCGCCCGCTCTGTGGCGGCAAACCGCTGATCATTCCGGGACAGGAATGGTGACTTAGTCTGGCTACCTAGGAGGAGCTGAACCATGCATCCCTTCGGGCTCTCGAGAGCCGACGATCCAGCGAAAGCCGTCGCGGCGCACGCCCAAGACCCCCAACTCGCGTTCATCGCAGGCGGTACCGACCTCATCGGCCTGATGAAGGACCGCGCCGCACTTCCCGATCGTCTGCTCGACATCAACGGGTTGCCCGATATGGCGCGGATCGAAGTGTTGCCAGACGGCGGCTTGCGCATCGGCGCACTGGCCCGAATGAGCGACGTGGCAGCGGATGCGGCGGTACGTGGGCGCTTCCCCGTCATCGCCGAGAGCCTGCTGTTCGCCGCATCCGGCCAACTCCGCAACATGGCGTCGATGGGCGGCAACATCATGCAGCGCACCCGCTGCGCCTACTTCCGCGACGAGGATGATCTTCCCTGCAACAAGCGACGGCCGGGCTCCGGCTGCTCGGCCCTCCACGGCCTCAATCGCAATCACGCCATCTTCGGCTGGTCGGATGCCTGCGTCGCCACACACCCATCCGATGTGGCAGTGGCGCTTGCTGCCCTGGACGCGACGGTGGTCGTGCGCGGGCCCGCGGGCGAACGAGCGATCCCGTTCACCGATTTCCATCGCCTGCCAGGCGATACGCCGGAGCGTGACACCGCGGTCGGTCGGGGCGATCTCATCATCTCGATCGAAGTCCCCGCGTGCGCGGAGGGCCGCGCCTCGCACTACCTGAAGATCCGCGATCGGCAGTCGTACGAATTCGCGCTCGTCTCTGCGGCAGCCGCGGTCGCGAGCGATGGCCGGCGCATCCGCTCGGCGCGGCTGGCGCTGGGCGGCGTCGCGCACAAGCCCTGGCGCCCGAGGGCGGCCGAATCAGCGCTGCGCGGCGTTTCGCTGGAGGACCGCGCGGCGCTCGAATCGGCGATCGCCACGTCCTTCACCGATGCTCGCCCGCTCGAACACAACGCCTTCAAGATCGAGCTGGCCCAGCGCGTCGCCGTACGCGCGCTGCAGACGGCGGGAGCACGCGCATGAACGCCATCGGACAACCGATCTCACGCATCGACGGACGGGTGAAGGTGACCGGCGGTGCGCGCTACACCGCCGATATTCCGCTCGCAGGCGCGACGCACGCCGCGATCGTCCACAGCACCATCGCGAACGGCCGGACGATCTCGATCGACACCAGCGCTGCGGAGAAGGCACCCGGCGTGCTGGCGGTGTTCGCGCATCGCAACCTGCCGCGCATGAACGCGACGCCGAAACCCTGGAGCCACCTGCATCCGCACGGGCAGTCCTATCTGCCGCTTCAGGACGAGCAGATCCACTACGCCGGCCAGCCGATTGCGCTGGTGGTCGCCGGCACGCTCGATCAGGCAACCCATGCCGGCACGCTGATCAGGGTCGCGTACGAGACGCGGCAACCCGTGGTGTTCGGTCCGCAGACGGCGAAGGACGCCGTCGACCCGCCGCAATTCCTGTGGCCCGTCGCTTCGTCGGTGGGCGATGCCGACGCGGCCATCGCGGCTGCCGCGGTGACGATCGAGCGGACCTACACCACGTCGGATCGCCATCACAACCAGATGGAGCCGCCCGCAACGCTGGCCGTCTGGGACGCCGACGGCACGCTGACGCTCTATGAAACGACGCAGCACATCTTCGGCACGAAGGAGCTGGTGTCGATCGTCCTCGGCATACCGGCGGAGAAGATCAACGTCGTGTCGCAGTTCCTGGGTGGCGGCTTCGGCGGCAAGGCCTATGTCTGGCCGCATACGCTGCTGGCGGCGCTCGCCGCCAAAGTTCTCAATCGACCGGTGCGAGTGCAGCTCAGCCGCGCGCAGATGTACTCGATGGTCGGCCACCAGCCGGCGACCATTCAGACGATCGCGCTCGGGGCCGGCCAGGACGGCAAGCTGACCGGCATTCGTCACGACAGCATTTCGCCGACGCCGGTATTCGACAACTACATCGAGTACGCGGCGCTGGCCTCCCGCTCGCTGTGGGCGGCCAGCGGCGGCATCTCGACCAACCACCACGTGGTCCACGTGAACCGCAACACGCCGACCGCCATGCGCTCGCCCCACGAGGCGCTGGGGCATTTTGCACTCGAGAGCGCGATGGACGAGCTGGCCTATGCGACCGGCGTCGATCCGCTCGCGCTGCGGCTGCTCAACGACACCGACACCGACCCGAACAGCGGGCGACCGTTTTCCACGCGCGCGATGCGCACCTGTCTGACGGCGGGGGCGGCGGGCTTCGGCTGGGACAAGCGAACGCCCGAGCCAGGCTCGATGCGCGACGGCCGTTACCTGATCGGGCAGGGGATGGCGGCCGCGATCTACACGCACTGGCGCTGGCCGGCGAAGGCGCGCGTCACCGTGAACCGCGACGGTTCGGCCGTCGTCGAGGCCGGCACGCACGACCTCGGCACTGGCACCTACACCGTGATGCAGCAGGTGGCTGCCGACACCCTCGGTCTGGCGCCGGAAGA
>QHRX01000046.1 GCA_003221455.1 Candidatus Rokuibacteriota bacterium | reverse complement strand
CCTCCTGCCCCCAACGTGGGGCTAAACACTATCTTCTTTCAACGAGCTGTCAAGGGGGTCCTTTCCAGCTCCAAACGTCAAGGTTCCAAAGGTGCAACGGCGAGGCCAACGGCGCCTCCTTTTAGACCGAGAGTTTACATGAGGAGTCATGTCGACTTGACACTACGGAGTCAAATTAAAAACATACTTGTTAGGCTGCCCTAATGGCTGCTGCCATCCTGCTGCCATCCCGGTGTCCGTTTCCGGGTCTTTCCGGCCGTTTTGTGTCCCTCTGGTCTGAGCATGCAAGTGGCAGTGAACCCGGCGAAGTCGCTGTTTTTCTCTGGTGACCCCGGCGGGATTCGAACCCGCGATCTCGACCTTGAAAGGGTCGCGTCCTTGGCCAGGCTAGACGACGGGGTCTCCGCGGACAACCAGAACGAGCGGAGTGTATCACGAGTGGCAGCGACGGGAAACGGAAGACCGTGAACCCGGTGGCCGCGCACTTGGTGTGCGCGGCCACCGCCCTCCGAAAACTTGCTACGCCTTCTGCTCCCGAAGCGCCTTCAGCACACGATCCGGCAGATACGGCGACGTACGAACTCGGGCTCCGCTGGCGGCGAAGATGGCGTTGCTCAGCGCCGGAAGAACAGTCGTGACTCCCGGCTCACCCACGCCGGTGGGATACTCGGTGCTCTGCACGACGTACACCTCGACGTCGTCGGGCATCTCGTTCATGCGGAGGAGCTGGTACTCGTGGAAGTTGCTCTGCGCGATTTGGCCACCCTTCACGGTGGCGCGCTCCTTGAGCGCGTTGCTCAGGCCGAACAGCAGCGATCCCTGCATCTGGTTACGCACGCCGTCCGGGTTGACGACGAGGCCGGCGTCCACGGCGCACCAGATCTTCTCGGCCCTCACGGCGCCCGTATCGGGGTCGACGCGGGCCTGGATCACAGTGGCGGTCCAGGTCGGCGACGCCTTCTCCTGCGCCGTGACGCCGGCGATGCCGAGCCCGACGTTCTTCGGGAGCGAGCTCCGCCGGTCCCAGCCCGCCCTGTCGGCGACGAGCCGGAGGGCGTTCTGCAACCTCGGCGCGCCGCCGAGCATCCGGAGCCGGAACTCGAGCGGATCGACACCGGCGAGGTGAGCCAGCTCGTCGACGAACGTCTCGACGGCGAAGAAGGTGTAGTTCGGCGCCACCGCGCGCACGTACCCCACCTCCATGCCGGTTTCGGCGCGGATCGCGCGCACGAACTGGTTCGGGATGTCGTAATAGTGGTCGGAGCCGTTGAGCGAGAACTGGTCGCGACCCTGCTTGTCCAGGCCGCCGTAGCGCTCCCCAGGGTAGGCGCAGACGAGGGTGTTCTTCCACGCGATGACGGCCCCGCTGGAATCGATGCCGCCCTTGAGGACCTGAAGGGTGCAGGAGCGATAGAAGTCGCGCGCGATGTCATCCTCGCGGGAGCGGATCAGCTTGACCGGCTTGCCCACCGCTTTGGCAATGAGCCCAGCCTCGAGCATGACGTCGGGCTCGAGCCGCCGGCCAAACCCGCCGCCGAGGTACTGCTGGTGAACCCGTATCTGCTCGGGCTTCACGCCGAACAGCTTCGAGAGGTCGCCCATCGCCCGCGTCTGGAACTGGCTGCCGCTGAAGAAGTCGAACGTGCCGTCCTGATAGCGCGCGACGCAGTTCATCGGCTCCAACGGAGCGTGGCCGACGTAGTCTGTCCAGAAGGCCGCCTCGTGCGTCTTCATCGACTTCGCCAGTGCCCCGTCCGCGTCGCCGACATCGACCCACGAGGGCGAGGAGGTGTCGTTCTTCGCCTTATTCCAGTAGTCCTGCGTGATGGACTCGGTGGTCACGTTCGCGTGGGGGCCCTTGTCCCAGGTGACCCTCATCTTGCCCTGCGCGGCCACCGCGGCGAGGTAGTTTTCCGCGACCACGGCCACGATGTCGCCTTCCCGCACGGTCGAGATGTAGCCCTTGACCTTCTTGGCCTCGCTGTCGTCGACGGAGACGACTTTGCTGCCCGTCCGCGTCGGCGGGTAGATCACCTTCGCGTACACCATGCCGGGGAGGAACCGGTCGATGCCGAACTTGGCCCGGCCGTTCGTCTTCTCCGGGACGTCCAGGCGCTGGATCCACTTGCCGATGACCTTGTACTCGGCCGGCTTCTTGAGCTGGATCTTCTTCAGCTCCTCATCCGACAGCGTCGCCGTGATGAGGCCCTTCGATACGATGTCGCCGTAGGTGAGGAACTTACCGGACGGCAGATGGCGGACCCTGTTGCCCTCGGCGATGCACTCCGACGCCGGCTCGTTCATATGCTTCGCGGCGGCTTCGATCAGGAGGTGGCGCGCCCCGGCGCCCGCCCGCGAGAGCGCGTCGAACGTCCAGTTCACGCTCCAGCTGCCGCCGGTCAGCATGAGGCCGTACTTGGGGTCGCTGGTCGGGTAGTCGATCCGGATGTCCCGCCAGTCCGCCTCCAGCTCCTCGGCGACGATCTGCGCGAGCGCGGTGCCAACGCCCTGCCCCATCTCGGCCTTGGTGATGTGAACGGTGATGATCCCGCTCGGGTCGATCGTGAACACCGTGTTGGGTTCCCAGGCGCCCGCGGCCTCGGCCGCGCTCATCGCGCCGCCCGCGATCCGGAACGTCAGCACGAAGCCGGCGCCGGCGGCGCTGGCCTTCAGGAAATCGCGACGACTGACTTCGCTCGTCATGGCTCAGACCTCCTGCGCCGCGCGCTTGATCGCGCGCTTGATCCGGATGTACGTGGCGCACCGGCAGAGGTTGCCCGACATCCCGTCGACGATCTGCTGGTCGGTCGGGCGCGGGTTCTTGGCCAGCAACGCTGCCGCCTGCATGATCTGACCCGACTGGCAGTACCCGCACTGCGGCACCTGCTCGGCGATCCACGCGAGCTGCACCGGATGGCGTCCCTCGGGGTCCAGACCCTCAATCGTGGTGATCCGCTTCCCGATCGCCTGCGACACCTGGGTCTGACACGAGCGCACCGCCGCCCCATCCAGGTGGACGGTGCAGGCGCCACAGAGCCCCATCCCGCAGCCGAATTTGGTACCGGTCATCTGCAGATGCTCCCGGATCACCCAGAGCAGGGGCGCATCCGGGGGCACGTCGACCGAGTGAGACGTCCCGTTGATGCTTAGGTTGACCATATGACCTCCCTCGTCTTACGGCTGATCGATCGATGCGCGTGGCGGAGCTGGCTTCGAGCGGCATCCCCCCGGCTCGCGGAGCGGGCGAGGCCGAGCGGGGGTACGGGCGATCGTCCGGACGCACGCGACAGACGGCACTCCGGGGAGCCACGGCGCCGCCGGGCGGGTTGGGATTCAACCATCGGTTCTCGGCTCTTTATCACGCGGGTCCGGAGTGTGTCAACGGCTTTCCCCGAACTTTCCCCGATACTTTCCCCGACCGCGCGGCCATCTCGCACGCCTTGCCGCGGCGCGCCAAAGGGACGCTGTCGTTGATAAAATGACCGCTCCGGTTTGACACCGTGAGTTGGCCGCCGTGTGCGCGCGAAGCGACGCGCGCGCGAGGGGACGCGCGCGCGAGGGGACGCGCGCGAGGGGACGCTTGACCCCGGGTGGGTTCCGGGTGATCCTCGGGCCCGCGTCGATCTGCCAACTCTCACCAAAGAAGGAGTCTCCAGATGAGCCGGAAGAGAGTGTTCGGAATCGGAGCGGGGCTAGTGGGTGTGGCGCTCGCCTTCGGACTCGGGGTGGCCGTCGGCCAGCAGGCGGCGCCGACCGAGAGCAAAGGGGTGAAGTTCAGCCCGCCC
This sequence comes from Candidatus Rokuibacteriota bacterium, assembly GCA_003221455.1. Taxonomy (GTDB): domain Bacteria; phylum Methylomirabilota; class Methylomirabilia; order Rokubacteriales; family CSP1-6; genus AR9. The sequence goes on along the minus strand of QHRX01000046.1, from coordinate 6,726 downwards.
ACCGCCCTCGACCTCAGCCAGGAAATCGACGGCGTGGCCGGCCGCCAACTGCGCCTGCGCGTCGTGACGCTTGAACCGGGCGGCGTCGTCGCCCTCCACAGCCACAAGGGACGGCCCGCGGTCGCCTATGTCCACCAGGGCACCCTGATCGAGCATCGCGAGGGGGGCTCAGTCGCGGAGCATCACGAGGGCGACAGCTGGACGGAGGGAAAGGACACCCTACACTGGGCTGAGAACACGGGCGACAAACCGGCCATGGTCATCGCCGTCGACGTCTTCAAGCCGTGAGGCCGGCGCCGCACCGTTAGTCCCGCCTGGCGCGAATGGGGAAGCCGGGGCGCCCGGTGATGAGCCGCGCCCCGCGCTGATACGTCGTGTAGGCCCACGCCCACTCGAAGAGGACGACGAACCGGTTCCGGAAGCCGATCAGGAAGAAGATGTGCACGAGGAGCCAAGCGAGCCAGGCGACGAAGCCTGAGAGGTGAAGCCCCCGGATGACGGCCACCGCGGAGGCGCGGCCGATCGTCGCGATGCTCCCCTTGTCACGGTAGCTGAAGCGCTCTGTCGGGCGGCCGGTCAGTCGGCGCCAGACGTTCTGCGCCGCCGCCCGCCCCTGCTGGATCGCCACCGGCGCTAGGCCCGGGAGCGGCTGGCCTCCCTGGTGGACGAAGGCCGCGAGGTCTCCGATCACGAACGCCTCCGGGTAGCCGGGCAGCGAGAGGTCAGCCTCGACCATTACCCGGCCGGCCCGGTCCAGCTTGACGCCGAGGGAGCGGCCGAGCGGCGAGGCGGCCACGCCCGCGGCCCAGACGATCGCGCGAGAGCGGATCTGCTCACCACCCACCCAGACTGCATCCGGGCTCACGTTGGTCACGGGCGCCCCGGTGCGCACCTCAACGCCCAGCCGGCGGAGCTGCGCCTCCGCCTTGCGCGACAGCGCCTCGGGAAACGACGGCAGCACGCGTGGCCCGGCCTCGAGGAGCAGTATCTGGGCTTGGGTCGGATCAATCATCCGGAAGTCCGCGGCCACGGTCTTGCGGGAGATCTCGGCGAGCGCTCCCGCCAGCTCGACGCCCGTCGGCCCCCCGCCGATCACCACGAATCTGAGCAGGGCCTGCCGCTCCGTCGCGTCTTCGCAGCGCTCGGCCGCCTCGTAGGCGAGGAGCACGCGCCGACGGATCTCGAGCGCGTCCTCCAGGGACTTAAGGCCCGGGGCCGCGAACTCCCATTCGTCGTGACCGAAGTACGAATGGCTCGCGCCCGCGGCCACGATGACCGCGTCGTAGCCGAGCTCGCCATCGGTGAGGATCACCTTGCGGGCGGCCAGATCCACGCGCTCGACCTCGGCGAGGAAGACGGTCACGTTCCGGCGGGCGGAGAGGATATGGCGGAGGGGCGTCGCGATCTCCGCGGGCGAGAGCGCCGCGGTGGCCACCTGGTAGAGGAGGGGCTGGAAGAGGTGGTGATTCCGACGGTCGACGAGCGTGACCCGGAGGGGGCGGCGGGAGAGCTCCCGGGCGGCGGTGAGGCCCCCAAAGCCGCCGCCGATGATCACCACATGCGGTGCCATAGCCGCCTACTCTAGCAGGAACATCAGCATCGGCTCGGCCACGCCGGCGGGGCCGGCCAGATCGACTGGCGGGCAGCGAGATCTTCCGGCGTCGGCGCGCAGCCGTGGAGGGCGACGGTCACCTCGCGCCGCCCGGTTCACCCGTACAATCGACCTATGACAGAGCCGATCGCGGTGACCGGCGCCGTGCGGGTTCCCGGCCGCGCCATCCTGGTCCGGGCCGTGAGGGCCTCCGGCCACGGGGGCCAGAACGTCAACAAGGTCTCGACGAAGATCGAGCTGCACGTCGACACCGACGCAATCGAGGGGCTTCCGGTGGCGGCGCGGTCGCGGCTCGCCGCGCTCACCCGGCGCCGGCGCGACGCCGAGGGACGCCTGCTCGTCACGAGCCAGCAGAGCCGCCACCAGGGTCAGAATCTCGACGACGCTCGGGAAAAGGTCCGCGCGGTCATCCTGGCGTCGCTCGCACAACCGACGCCCCGCCGTCCGACTCGCCCCCCCTCGGGAGCCGACGAGCGCCGGATCCGCGAGAAGAAGCAGCGGGCCGAGACCAAGCGCTGGCGGGCCGCGGACGCCGAGTGACTAGAGGCCGAGCGCCCGCACCTCGTCGCGGAAGCGCGCCACGTTTCGGAGCTTGACGTCCTCGTAGCCCCGGATCAGGTCCGGTAGCTCAGCCAACTTGACCGCGCGCTCCCAGGTGTCAGGGCCGAGCTCGACGAGCGCCTTGTCCACAAGCGCCTGATACTCGCCGATCAGCTCCCGCTCGACCCGGCGCACGCGCGCCCGGCCGAACGGGTCGAGCGGGGTGCCGCGGAGCCCCCTCGCGCGCGCGAGCAGCCGGAAGACCGCGTCGAACCACCGCCCGAGCCTGATCTTCGTCTTCCAGCCGAGGGCGCGGAGGATCGGCGGGTGGAGGTTGTAGTGGACCCTGACGCCGTCCGGGTACTCGGCGCCGACCGCGGCGGCGAGGTCCTGCTTGAGGAGGAGCCGAGCGACCTCGTACTCGTCCTTGTAGGCCATCAGCTTGAAGAGGTGGCGGGCGACCGCCTCCGTCAGGCGCGTCCGCCCGGGCACCCGCGCCCCCTCCGCGCCCCGGACCCGCCCGACGAAGTCGACGTACTGCCGGGCGTACGCCCGATTCTGGTACTCGACCAGCTCGGGCACGCGGACCGACAGGAGGCGTCGCGTCTCCCCCTCGAACGGCGTCAGGAGCGCGGCGAGCTCGGGCGCAAGCGGTGCCGGCGCCGCCTCGACCGCGCCGATGCGGCGCCGCTTGACGGTCTCGGCCCACTCCGGGTCGACGACGAGCAGGCGTCCCACCCGGAAGGCGTGGGTGTTCATGGCCACCGCCACCCCGTTGAGGGCGACGGCCTCCTCGATCGCCTCCGCCGCCACGGGGATGGCGCCGGCCTGGTAGGCGGCGCCCAGCACGATCAGGTTGGCCGCCATGTGGTCGCCGAAGAGCTCCTCGGCCAGTCCGAGCGCGTCCAGGAAGACGTTCTCGTCCTTCCGGGTCGTGCGGTTGACGGCCGCGATCAGCCCGCCCGCGTCGGGGAAGTGGACCTCGGTCGACGCGACCATGGGCCCCGTCGGCACCTGGGAGGTGGAGACGACGGCGATCGTCTTGTCCGGTCGCGTGTGATCGAGGCTTGCCGGCTGGGTGGCCACGAGGATGTCGAAGCCCAGATAGGCGTCCGCCTCGCCGGCCGCGATCTTGTTCGACGCCTCCCGCGCGCCGGCGCCGATCTTCAGGTGGGAGACGACGGGACCGCCCTTCTGGGAGAGCCCCGTCTGGTCGAGCCCGCGCACGTCCTTGCCTTCGAGGAGGGCGGCGGTGCCGAGGAGCTGGTTCACGGTAACGACGCCCGTCCCGCCGATCCCCAGCATACAGATCGAGGCCTCCGTCGGGACCCGCGGCGCGGGGTCGGGCAGGGGGCGCTCGACCGTGAAGATCCCGCGCTCCTTCTTCCTCGGCCGGCCGAGCGGCGTGACGGTCAGGAACGACGGGCAGTCGCCGCTGAGACAGGAGTAGTCCTTGTTGCAGCTCGACTGGTGGATCTGCGTCTTCCGACCGAACTCGGTCTCGACCGGGTGGACGGAAAGGCAGTTCGACTTGGCACCGCAGTCGCCGCAGCCCTCGCAGACGGCCTCGTTGATGTACACGCGCGTCGCGGGGTCCGGCAGCCTGCCGCGCTTGCGCAGGCGCCGCTTCTCGGCGGCGCAGCGCTGGTCGTAGATCAACGCGGTCACGCCGGGAATATCGCGGAGCACGCGCTGGGCCTCGTCGAGTCGGTCTCGAGCCCACACCTCCACGCCGCTCGCCCACCGCGCGCCGGGGCCGTATCGGTCGGGCTCTTCGCTCACGACGATCGTGCGCCGGATCCCTTCCGCCTCGAGGAAGCGCGTGAGGGCGTCCACGGGCATCGCGCCCGCGGCGTCCTGCCCGCCCGTCATCGCGACCGCGGAGTTGTAGAGGATCTTGTACGTGATGTTGACCCCGGCCGCGACCGCCTGGCGGATCGCGAGGGAGCCCGAGTGGAAGAGCGTCCCGTCGCCGATGTTCTGGAAGACGTGCGGTGTGTCGACGAAAGGCGCGGCGCCCACCCACTGCGCCCCCTCGCCGCCCATGTGGGTGATGCCGAGGGTCCCGCGGTTCATCCCGAGCACCAGGCCGTGGCAGCCGATCCCGCCGCCGGCGAGGCTTCCCTCGGGAACCACGGTCGACCGGTTGTGCGGGCAGCCCGAGCAGAAGTAGGCCGGGCGCGCGAGCGTCACCGGCGCCGGTCGCTCGCGCAGCGCCTCCAGAAGGGCCACGCGCGCCGTCACCGACGGCAGCTGCACCCGGCGCTCAAGCCGCCGGGCGATGACGAGCGCGACCCGGTCGGCGTCGAGCTCGCCGTCGGCGGGGACGAGCACCTCGCCGCGTTCGTCCGTCTTGCCGACGATGCGGGGGCGGACCGGCGCGTTGTAGAGGGCGTCGCGCGCGAACAGTTCGACGAACGGCCGCTTCTCCTCGACGACCAGGATCTCCTCGAGTCCGCGCGCGAACTCCGTCAGCACGCCCGGCTCCGCCGGGAAGAGCATCCCGACCTTCAGCAGGCGGAGGCCGTAGCGGCGGAGGGCGTCGTCGTCGAGGCCGAGCGCGCCGAGCGCCTCGCGGACGTCGTAGTAGGTCTTGCCCGCGGCTACGATGCCGAGCCAGGCGTCCGGCGTCGGCGCGGTGATGCGGTTCAGGCGGTTGGCCGCCGCGTACGCCCGCGCCGCCTCGAGGCGGCCGTAGAAGATCTCCTTCTCGAGCGCGAGGCTGTCGGGGAGGAGGAGGCGCGGGTTCTGCGTGGGCCGCCAGGGCCGACCGTCGATCAGGAGGTCGGGGCGGACCGGCCGCACGCGGTCGGGCGCGACCTCCGCGGTGCCGATCTCGTCGGCGACGTTCGTCACGATCTTGAAGCCGACCCAGAGTCCCGAAAAGCGGGAGAGGGCGAAGCCGTGGAGGCCGAGGTCGAGGATCTCCTGCACGTTGCCGGGGAAGAGGATCGGCATGAAGGCGTCGTAGAGGGCGACCTCCGAGCTCGACGGCAGCGTCGAGGACTTGCAGCTCGGGTCGTCTCCGGCCAGGGCGAGCACGCCGCCGTGGCGGCCCACCCCCATGAACTGGGCGTGCTTGAAGATGTCCCCGGTCCGGTCGACGCCGGGCGCCTTGCCGTACCACATCCCGAGCACGCCGTCGTACCGGGGACGTGGAAAGAGGTTGGCCTGCTGGGCGCCGAAGATCGCCGTCGCCCCGAGGTCCTCGTTCACGCCGGAGAGAAAGACCACCTGGTGCTCTCGAAGGAGGTCGAGGTTCCGCTCGAGCGTCGTGTCGAGCCCGCCGAGGGGCGAGCCGCGGTAGCCGGCGATCAGGGTCGCGGTGTTGAGGCCACGTCGCTCGTCCGCGCGGTGCTGGTCGAGCGGGAGCCGCGCCAGCGCCTGGATCCCGGACAGGAGGATGCGCCCCTCGTGCTGGCGGTACTTCGCGTCGAGCGAGAAGTCCTTCACGATCCCCATCATGTCCCCCGGGACGAGTCCGCGAACCGCCGAGATCGACGGAGCGCTTCGATTCTACGGGCGCCTGCAGTGGGACGCAAATGGGGCGCGGCGAGCGGCGCCGCTCAGCGCGGCCGCAGCCGATCGAGCGCGCGCCGGGCCTGCCGCTCCGCGCGCGAGAGCCGCCGCGGGTTGCCGCGCTTGGGCGCGGGGCGGGGCTCGTCATCGGCCTCGTCCCGGTCCGGAGGGGGCTCCGTCAGGCGCGCGAGGAAGGATTCCGCGCTGACGGCCGCCGCGCGGCCGCGGCGCGCGGCGTCCTGGACGGTCCGATCGGACGTGACCACGGTCGCCCCCGGCCCGTGCTGGCGCGCGAGCCGCGCGAGGACGTCATCGGCCTTGTCTGGGGGGCGGGAGAAGATGACGCGGACGCGACGCCCACCGGGCGGCGCCGTCGTGGCCGTGGCGCGCACCCCGTCGAAGACCACGATGAAATCGTCGGCCGAGCCGCCCGCCGCGTGGGCGACGAGCCGGAGCAGCGCGTTCCGTCCCTCTTCGAGGCTCCCCCGGTCGAGCGCCGAGAGCTCGGGGTCGCGCCGGATCACGTTGTAGCCGTCGAGGAGCCAGACCATACACCGAGCTTACGCGCCGCGCCCCCACCTCGCCAGCGGGGCGCGCCGGCGCCTGGCTCGAGCTCTCCGGCGGCCTGCCGCTCCTCGACGCCCTCGAGGCCGAGGAGAGCCAAGCTCGCGCGCACGGGCCAGACCCCCCGGAGCGTCGAGGAGGGCGCCCCGCATCACCTCGCTCAGCCGCCGTAGCCCCAGTTCCAGCATGGGAGCCGGTCGAGCCACGCATAGGAGTCGCAGAGGAGGGCGTCGCAATTCTGGCGGCACTCGCGTTCGGTCGTGTCGGCGACGCACTCCCGGCGTTCCGCGAACGTGAGGTAGCACGCTCCTCTGAGGGCGTCGGGCGTCCCCTGCCCTGGGCCGGGACGTGGCTCCCCCGCCGGCGGCGGGCGCTCGGCCCCACCCGAGGCCGTCGGGAACGCCAGCAGGGCGACGACGAGTACGGCGCGGAGGCGGCGTCCGGTTGACATGTCGGTGTCGCTACCTATACTCCCGTACTCCCGTTTCATC
>QHRX01000210.1:12873-34693 GCA_003221455.1 Candidatus Rokuibacteriota bacterium | reverse complement strand
GATCACGGCGCCGTCGATCTCGACCCCCGGCCTTAGCTTCAACACCTATGCGGTGCAACAGCTCAACACAACGCCGTTTGCGATGCAGTTCGCGACGGGACCCTATGCGGGCCTGTCCGGCCACTCGACGGACTACCAGGTCACCGCGCAAGTCGTCGGACAGGGAGGCGCCCGGACGACCCTCGCCCAGGTCCTTCAGTATGTCCAGGTGCCCCTCTTCCAGTTCGGGATCTTCTACGGCAAGGGCGTGGACTTGGAACTCCGCCCCGGCCCGGCCATGACCTTTAACGGGAAGATCTTCGCCAACAGCAACATCTACATCGCGGCCGGCACCACCCTGAAGATTACCCAGAGCCTGAAGACGGCCGGCAATATCTACCGAGAGATCAAGTCCGAATCATCCACTCCGAACTACAACGACCCCCAGATCGCCGATGCCAGTGGGACCCTGCAGACCCTGAACTTCGATCACACGTACAAGCCGGGGTTCGGCTCCACATGGTCGTCGCCGAGCGCCTGGGCGCAACAGGCGAACACGACCTTCGGGAAACAGGTCCAAGACAGCGCGATGGGGGTGGCTCAGATCATTCCGCCCCTTCCGGGCCTGTTCAGTAACCCATCTAATCCCGATGTCGTGGCCCACGGAATGATCGAGCTGCCCCAAGTGGCCGATTCGTCGGCCCTCAAGGCGGCCAAGCTCTACTCCCAGGCCGGCCTTCGGATCGTCGATGGGGCTGCCACCGATTCAGGAAACGCTTCGGTCACCCTGCCGCCTGGCGCGGTCACCTCGACGAGCTTCTTTGATGCCCGGGAACAGCGCACGATGACGGTCACCCAGGTCGACGTGGCGAAGTTGAAGGCCGGCGGGGCGCTCCCGGCGAACGGGATCCTCTACGTGGCCTCGTCCTCGAGCACCCCGGGGCAGGCAGTCCGTCTGGTCAACGGCTCCTCGCTCCCGAGCCAGGGGTTGACCGTGGTGTCCCAGAACCCGGTCTACATCGCGGGGGATTACAACACGGCGAAGAACGGGCCGGACGGGAACCACCCGCCGGCGGCCGTCATGGGCGATGCCGTCACCGTCCTCTCCAACGCGTGGATGGCGAACGGTTACGACGCCAAGGGGGACCTGGCCTTCCAAAACCGCGCGGCCTCGGCCACGACCGTGAACGCTGCCATCGCCACCGGACCCAGTGCGGAGTCGACCATGGGCAATGACAACGGCAAGGCGAACAACCTCGTCCGCCACCTTGAGGATTGGACGAACCAGACGTACACCTACAGCGGCTCCATGGTCGCTCTCTGGCACAGCCAGCAGGTCACGGGAGCTTGGCGGTGCTGCGGCGCCACGAGCAATTACTACTACGCACCGCCGACCCGGGTCTGGAGCTACGACACGCTGTTCGACACCTCCGACCCGCCCGGAACGCCGTCCGGGGTGGTCATGCAGAAGGGCCGCTGGAGCCGAAGCTAGGGGACACCGATGGCACTATTGCGCGACGATCGAGGCATGACGCTCATCGAAGTGATGATCGCGATCACGATTCTCGTGGTCGGGATCCTCGCGCTGATGAATACGGTCACGACCGGCTATCTGGACGTGGCGTTCAGCGGAGGCGAGTCGACCGCGACGGCGGCCGCGAGGCAGCTCTTCGAGCAGCTGAAGAATCAACCGTTCAATCCGGGACCCGCCAGCGGTTCTGATACCCCGTCTCTCGGGGTGACGCGGTCGTGGACGATTGCGCCGGTCGGGGCGACGACCTCGCCCAACGCGCTGGCGCGCATTACCCTGACGGTGACGTGGCCGACCGGGTCGGGGACCACCCAGAGCACCACCTTCGAGACGTTGCGAGCACAGTGCTCGGGCAACTGCTGAGGCTCCCTTCGAGAGGAGCGACCCAGCGGGTCGTGGCATCAGAACGGTCACGGCAACACCGCCGCTGACGACGGAAGCGGTGGTGGAGGCGACGGTGGATGGACGCCGGGACCACGCGCCAAGCGATCGTACGCCGCGGACGGTACCGTCCTGCACGCGAGCGTCGAGGCCGCTCCTGGCGCTCGTCGTGTCTCACGCGGGGGTGGGATTAGGGCGCACGCCAGCCTAGAGCCCGCACCTCGTGTGCATCCCTCGGATGCGACCTGCCAACTCGTCCAGAACCGCCTCCTGCGCGGGCATCCGGATGCCGCCGACGATCGCTTCTGACCGCTCCACTGACATTAGACCGTCGCGCAGGTCATCGCGTCTCGGTGGTCCTCACGTTGACCGAGCACCGCCCATCGATCAGATTTTCGTGGATGCACGACGGTGAAGAGTCGGACGCTACCGCCACGCCCGAGCCGGTGACCGCGACGTGATCAACGAGGAGCCGCCCGATGAACCCGAAATGGCTCGTCAGGACCGTGAGATGCCTGGTCGTGCTCGCCCTTATTTGTGGAGTGGAGCCCGCCCTCGGCCAGGGCCCGCCCAGGGGGCAGGCGGTTGGGTTGCGGAGCATCATGCGGGCGAGAGTTGGGCGGTGGGGGCCGACGTGACGCACTGGGAAGAGAACGCGGGCTCAGAGCCCCTCGTGCTGTCGCGGCTGGCGTGCCCAAGGGGGCTCACTAAGCGGCGCCAGGCGGCGGATTTCCGTGTTACGTCTCCGGGCGTCTCGGGACACGACGTCGAGCGGTGACGCGGCTCGTCTCACCCACCTTGTCGGGCGCGAGCCGAACCAGATCATACCCGAGCGCCCTCGAGAGTGCTATGATCGGTGGGCGGATGGACGCCCGCGAGATCGAGCGTCGAGCCTACTCCTCGGTCGCCTGTCACCGCTGAGCGCGGTCGCCGCCCATCCCTTCAGTCCAAACAGCGATGGACGACACGGCGCGCTGGGTCCTTCTGGTCGTGGTAGCGTCCGCACTCCCCCTCCTGGGCTTGCTTTGGCTCTTCGGTGACAGGGTGAAGCGAGAATGGCGGCTACGGCAGTGGCGGAGGCGGTGGAAGGGCACGGGCTACCCTCGCTGGGGCCGGTGAGAACGAATGCGAGAGCGCTCCCCGCTGAGCCCCCGACACCGCTCGAACGCGAGCGATCCCAGACGTGCCACGACGGCCGAGATGGCTTGAGCCCGGCGTACCAGAGGCCCCGGGGGGCGCCATTCGGCGGCGTGGCGTCGGCAGATCCCCGCATGGCGGCTCAGGAGAAAGTCGGCCTCGAGATCTGCTGCATCGGGTGTCTCAACCCGCCTGGACGCGGGAGCGTCGCCAACGCCAAGCCGTGAGCCGGGTCGGGTGAACCCCTCGGGGGACGCAAGAGAGCCCCGCGCCGCCGTAGGAGGTGGTTCCCTCCGAGAACGGATCCCGGCAGCGTCGGGGCTCGGGAAGAGGTGAGCCCGCGGGCAGTCACCCCCCCCGGCCACAGAGCGTACCGCCCCCGGCACGATGGTGCAAGCCGACGCCGACCTCGACGGTTCATCCCGCACGGGCCGACCGTGGGGTTCGGGCCTTTATTGCCACTCGATGCAGGGGTCGATGACGCGGTACAGACGCCCGGCCCAGGCGGCTCCCGCACGAACGTATTCGCACTGCTCCCTCGTCTCAAACGGGCCAACCTCGTACCACGCCTTGTCGAGGAGCTCGGGCAAGGTCGAGACCTGGACCCAGAAGCCCCACGCGAGCAGGATCCGCGCCAGAAATCTCATCGCACCCTGGCGCCACAGGGTGGCGTAACCCGCGGGGATCCCACTTCCGTAGAGCGGGTATCCACACCCAGGCGCCGCTTGTAATGTCCCCACGCGCGTCCTCGAGGTCAAGACCCATGAGCCAGGATCCCCCGCCGTATGTGAAGCCCGATTGGTTCACGAGCCGGGTCCTCAACCCGTTGCTCATGCGATTCGGCAGGGTCCCTGGCTTAGCCGTGCGCGGTCGGACCAGTGGACGATGGCGCACCGTCCCCGTCAACGTGCTCGAGCTCGATGGCCAGCGCTATTTGGTGGCGCCACGGGGCGAGACCCAATGGGCACGCAACCTGCGGGCGACCGGCCGGGGTGAGATTCGCTGGCGCTCGCGCACCGAGGCCTTCCAGGCCAACGAGGTTCTCGACAAGGAGAGGCCGCGCGTGATCGAGGCCTACCTGGCCCGCTGGGGCCGCCAAGTGAAGCGCTATTTCGACGCGTTGCCGGATCCAGCCGATCACCCGGTGTTCCGTATCGAGCGGCTGTAGGCGGCCGCCGTCGTCGCCGGAGCCTCCGAGCTTTCGGCGGTCTCCCGTGGCCACATTGGGGACCCCATCGCACGGGCACTCTGAGTTCTGGGCGAAGCGAGCGCAGGGCGGCCGCCCGCACCCCTCCTCGGGCCGCTCTTGATCGCGAGGGCGCCGGCCCGGGTTGCGCGCTGAGTCGGCGGGACCAACGACAGGCGCAGGCGGCGCTCGAGGCCTACGAGAGCCGGTCTTCGAGGATCTGCATGATCTCGAAGGCTAGGCCGCCCGGCGAGCGGAAGAAGGCGAGCTTGCGCCGGCCGAAGCCTGCGCTAATCTCCCGGGGCTCGACGAGGACCTGGGCGCCCAGCGCCTTGATGCGCTGATACTCCGTCTCGAGATCGTCCACTTCGTAGACGGCGTGCGTGAGTCCCGGTGGGACGCCCCCCTCGATCCGATCCTCAAAGATCGTCTTGGGGAAGAGGAGCATCCTGACGCCGCCAAGCCGGAGAATCGCATACTCGAGGGAGGTCCCCTCGCCCGCGTCGAAACGCTCCCGGAGGACGACTTTGGCGCCCACCCGCCGGAGGAAGTCCACCTCTTCCTCGAGGTTATCGGTCTTGATGCCGATGTTCCAGAGCCCCTTAATCATCCTGGCCCCTCCCCGGGGCATGGTTCAGCCATGGGGTGACTGACACGGAATCGACCGTCAGGGCGGCACTAGTCAACGATCGCTTGGTAGACGAGCTGCTTGAAGAGCTTCCGGTGATAGACGCGCAGCGCACCCGGGGCCTGGGTCATGAGGATGCCGATCAGCTCCTCCTTCGGATCAATCCAGAAGTAGGTGCCCGCAAAGCCACCCCACATGTACTCGCCGGGCGATCCGGGGGCCCCTGCGAGGCCCGCTTCCCGCCGGATGGCGAAGCCGAGGCCAAAGGTGTAGCCCGGCGTCCCGAGGAGCAGTTCGCCGGGCGTGAGCACCGCGTCGAGCTTGCCCAGGTGATCCGCGGTCATGAGGGCCACGGTGCTGCGGCTCAGCACGCGCACACCGTCGAGCCGGCCACCATTGAGCAGCATCTGGGCAAAGCGGAGGTAGTCGGCGGCGGTGGAGACCCCGCCCGCGCCACCGGAATCGTTATTCGGCGCGGCCGTCACGTCGATGAGCCTGATCGGGTTGCCCGTCGCCGGATCGGCTGGAGAGGGCTGGGCGAGCCGGGCGAGCTTGTCCTTCGGGACGAAGAAGCCGGAGTCGCTCATCTTGAGCGGTGAGAACAGACGCTCCTGGAGGAACTGCCCGAGCGTCATGCCCGAAATCGCCTCGACCACGCGGCCGAGCACGTCCGTGGACAGGCTGTACTCCCACACCGTCCCGGGCTGATGCGCGAGCGGGACAGTCGCGAGGCGCTCGACCTCCTCGGCAGGAGTCAGGCGCCTGATGTCGAACGGGAGACCGTCCGACGGGGCGAGTCCGGCCTTGGCGTAGGCCTCCTTCACGGGGGCGTTCGCCGTCAGTTCACCATATGCGAGGCCCGAGGTATGCCGGAGCAGATCCTGGATCGTCATCTCCCGCTCCGCGGGGACGAGTGCGTAGGTGACCTTGCCGGAGACGGGATCAATCTTCTGGACGCTGACCTGCAGCTTCGCGAGCGGCGGGAGAAACTTTGAGACCGGGTCCGTGAGGACGGCCCGACCGTCCTCGAGCAGCATCATCGCCGCCACCGAGACGAAGGGCTTGGTCATCGAGTAGACGCGGAAGATCGTGTCGTTTCTCATCGGGGCACCGGTCGCGGGGTCACGCAGGCCGAAGCTCTCGAAATACGCGACCCGGCCCTTGCGGGCGACCAGGGCGACCGCGCCGGGGAGCTTCCGCTTCTCGATCTCACTCCGGAGGATTCGTCCGATGCGGTCGAGACGGTCCGCCGAGAATCCGACCTGCTCTGGTGCCGCCGACGGAAGCAGCTGCGCGAAGGCAGTCGTGGCGGCGAGGGCGACAACAGCGCACACGGTGAGGCTGGCACGGCGTCTCATGGAGCGCCTCCTGTCAGGAAAAGGAAATCGGGGAACGAATCCTAGCCCCGCCCCTCATCGCCTGTCAATTCAGCTTGCTCGGGCCTCGTGCCCGTGCCGACCGCATCGTCCTGACCACCGAGAAGCGAACCGACCGCTTCCTGCGTGTCGCCGGGAGGCCGCTCAAGGAGCGGATCGCCTGGTACGGCCCGATCGTCCTGAACACACAGAAGGAGCTGCGCACCGCGTTCCGGGAGTACGAGCAGGGGACGTTCGTGAAGCACGCCCGGCGGTAGGCTTCCGCGCAGCTTCGCCCAGAGCCCCGACCGCCGAAGGGCGAAAGACACGCCCGGACGGGCGGCGCGCGCGAGCTCCGCTCGTCCGTGCCGCGACCCTCCGGTTCGGCCCGTCCAGTGCCCCGCCTGGGTCGACCCACCGGCCGGTCAGCAACCGGCACGGCGCCGCGCGTCACGTGAATCGCGTGCCCGAGCCGTCGCATCCCACAGAGGAGGACGGCGGGCCGAGGTCTAAGCCGGGCGCCAGTCTTTCACGATGCGGCATGGGACTGCTGTTCGATGCGCAGAGGGAGGCCTCACGGTGGGCAGGGGCTTGGGTGTTTGGGGGAAGCTGACGGCCGGCACGCCTCCAAGATGGGTCGCCCTCCTGCTGTGGGTGGTCGTGGCGGTGTGGGCGGTGCTCGAGACAGTCCGGCGGTGAGGGCGGTTGCGGTGAGGGCGGTTCTGGGGGATTGACGCTGGTGGTGTGATGCCGGAGCTCACGCTGACCAAGGCGGCGGACGTCTGTCGGCCCTCCGGCTCCAGCCGGAGACGGTGGCTGCCGGTGCCGCCGTGCTCGCCGTCGGTCGCCGAGCTGGCTCTACGTCTTCAGGGGGCCGGCTCGACGCGTCGCACTGCGTGCCGGATCGAGCGGCGAGGGCGGGCGCCGACGAGGGCTCGGACGCGACCCGAGAAGAGCCTTCCAAGCTGGGTGCCGGATCAGAGCATCCGGCGCCGGCGAGCGCCAGGGGAGCCTTCCGGGAGACCGCGCCCTTGCCGAGCATCCGTTGCTCGCGGAGGGGGCGATGTCGCAGGCCTGGGGTGCGACGGGCTCACGGGGCGCCGCGGGCTCGAGAGACAGCGGGCGGCTGGACGGACGAGACGGAGGAGCTGAGGGGGAGCCGCCGGCAGCGGCGCACCCCGTCGACGTGCGCCGGCTCAGAGCCCGCGTGACCGCACGCGGAAGTCGACGTTTTCGCGCACCCACTTCCAGAGGCGCGTCTGGTCGGCCGGCTCCGACCCTGGCGTGAGTTGCTGACGCCAGCCCCCCATCACCTCGGCCTCGACCGTCCAGAACCTGATCCGCTGCCGATGGACGTACTTCCGCCAGTTGTCGTCGACCTTGGGGCTCGCGTAGATCAGCCGCAGCGTCAGGTTCTTGGAGAGGAACTCCAATGGGCTGAGATCGATCTGCCGGTACAGCGCTCCCGGATCGTCTTTGACCGGTTGGACGGCGACGTCAGGAATGCCGTCGCTGACGATCATCACCGTGATCGGGCTCAGGACCAGATTGCGTTCCTTGGCGATCCTGGCCACCTGGGCGAAGAAGACGTTGAAGTCGGTGAGCACGTCGGCGGGGGCAGACCACTTCCGGAGATCCGCCTCGATCTGGGTGATGTCCTTGCCGACGAAGTCATGGATCGGCCGAAAGGCCTTCGGTTCGCTCATTTCGCGGCCACCGATGCCGGCGACAAACAACTCGCGCGGCCGGCGAAGGCCGCCGAGTCCGTTGAGGCGGCCGTAGAGGTAATAGGCGAGAAAGCTCATCGCGTGGTCGTACTCCCGGCGGAATGACCCGCTCGTGTCGACGCCGACGAAGAGCGTCTCGCGAGACTTCCCGTCCGGCGTCTGCGCGGCGATGGGCGGGGCCGCGGCCAGGAGCGTGCCGGCGACCAGCGCCATGGCGACGAGGCGCTGCCGCGGCGTCATAGGTTCCCCTGCTTCCGCGGCTGGAGCTGCAGGCCGGCGAGGACCTCGCGCGTCTCCATCGCCTCCTTGAGCCCCCGGAACGGCAGGCTGAAGAGGGGGCGTCCCGTCAGCAGCACCATGGCGAAGTTCAGGGCCGCCGCGATGAGATGGAGGACGGGCAGGGCGAGGTACTCGAGCAGCTGGTCGCCTCTCTCGTGCAGCCAGCCGATCTCACGCTTGAAGTCCTCGAGCGGCGCGCGCCACCAGGCGGCCGGCGCGGCCGCCTGCGGCGTCATGACCCCCCGTGTGTCCTGCGTCTCCATCGGCTGCCGGGAGATGAAGGCGAGCAGCGGCGGCGTCCCGTAGCGCCCGAACAGGAACCACGTCATGCCCCGCACGCCGACCCATCCAAAGGTCGCCAGGCTCAGGGTGAAGACGATCCCGGGCCGGAACTTGTCGCCGGTCTGCTGGGCGATCCAGGGCGTGATCGCATCGACCAGCTCGCGGTAGAGGAACATGACCTCGAAGATCATGACGAACAGCTCGACCAGGACGATCTGGACGAGGAACTTGAACTCCCGCTTCTTGACCGCGTCGGTCAGCGCCTGGACGCACGCGAAGCTGCCCATGATCAGCAGAAGCAGGAAGAACCAGAGGACCGGCCCGGCGAATCGGGACACCTGCTCGACGCCGGCCATGTCGGCCAGCACCTCCGACACGGTGGCGAACAGCGTGTAGGTGAAGATCGTCGTCTCGAGCATGCACCAGAAGACGAGCATCACGAAGGCGATCCAGGGCACGCCGGGCTGGAAGTACTGGTTGGTCATCCGGCCCGTCATCGTGAAGGGCATGAGGACGAGCTGGTGCAGCGCCTCGAGGACGAGCTTCACGGCGAGCCTCGCGAGCGAGAATACCCAGCCGGCGACGACGGCCGTCATCCGAAACACGCCGACCCAGTAGAGCCAAACCGCGCGCGCGCCCTCCCACCATGTCATCAGCATCGCCGAAACGAAGGCGATGCGTCGGGACCGAAACGGGAGCGTGTAGATCGAGAGCTGCGTACACCAGATCGCGGCGATACCGAGGAGGACGGGGAACAGCAGAAAGAGATACTTCCCCGCCGCGGTCCACCCCGAGGAGGAGTTGATGATCACATCGATTAGCTGCCGCTCCAGGCGGGGGATCCAAATGACCGGCGCGAAGAGCAACTGGGCGATCTCCCGCCACTGTTCCGGAACTGTCCCGACCATCTGCTCAAACATTCCGGCCTCCTTCGGCGGAGAGGGAACGACCCGGCGGTCGTGGTGAGCGTCAAAATGTCCTGCGAAGTCGAGTGTCAGTGCAGCCCCCGTGCCAGCCGGGCGTGACACCCACTACCTCTTCTTTTCAAGGACTTCCGAGGAACCCGTGATCCCGCCCCGACACATTGGACGTCGGAATCCTGACGCTTGTCGACGAAGTGGCCCTGCGGGCTCAGAGCGTCTCCTCCTGCGGGAGAGCCGGGCGACCCCCCGATTCCCCGCGGAGGTGGGGCGGCTCTGACCTCGTGGCCCGGGGGTTCGGCCAAGGCGGGGACGGGGTCCGAGGAGGGCGCGGCGGATGCCGGTCGAATTCGTCCCGTGGCGCCGGGAGGGGTCCGAGGCGTGTCGGGATCGTTACCGGGGTCCCCGGTATCTTGGGGCGGTCCGAAGCGCGACGACCCGCCGCTCCCCCTACCGTGGGCACCGGGCGCCCTCGGCATGCGGCGCCCGGCGGGCCGCGGCTGTCGGGACGACTCCGACTATTCGAGCGACGCGCCCGCTTCGCGCCGACGCCGTGGCTCACGCGTCTGGCGGCGACCCGGATGCCCAGGGGCGGGCACCGGCAGTTCGGCGTCGACGGACGCTACTATCGCAGCTCGTCTCGAAGGGCCCTGACGCCGGGGACCCCGCGTGTGAGGTCGGCGGCGCGGGTCTTGGTCTTGGCGTCGGGCGTCTTGCCCAACAGAGTCACCACGCCATTGTCGGAACGCACCTTGATGTCGGCGTCCTTGAGCCCCCCGTCCTTCTCGAGACGCCCCTTCACCGCCTTTTGAATCTCGTCGTCCTTCAGGTCGACCGACTTCCGCTGCACCTCCGGGACGACTTGCAGGGCGTTGCTGACGGACTTCACCCCGCCCACACCTTTGGCGACCTCTTCCGCCGCGATCCGTTCCGCGACGGTCGCCACCTTGCCGCGCAGGATGACGACGCTGCCCTGCGTCTCTACCGTAATGTGCCGGGCCTTCACGCGTTTGTCCTTCACGAGCGCCATCTTCGTCTTCGTCGTGAGCCATGAGTCTTTCATCACCTGGCCGGCGCCAGCGTCGGCCGGCTTCGTCGGCTCCTCGACCCGGGCGGCCGGGCGAGCGTCGGCGGTCCTCGCCTGGGCGGGGGACGGGGCGGGCGACAGTGCAAGAGCGACCACGGTCAGGAACGGAAGCACTGATGTCATAGCGTCAGCTCCTCCCTTGTGCTGCGGGGCCTTGGTGGAGCACGGCGGCAGTGGGCCGGCTCCTCCTCCACCCCATCGTAACGCGCCTCTCCCGTCTGGGCGAATTCCGGTCGGGCTCGCGGGGAGGGCGCGCCGTGGCCCTGAGCGGTCCGGGATCCCCTCGTCGGAACGGTCGCTTGTGCGGAGCGCGGGCGCACGCTGCTCTCGCGCTCGCCGCGTCCGCCCTGCCCCGGCGCGCACTCGGCGAGGACGTGTCGACCAGCTGGTCGGTTACCTTTGCCCTTCCCCGCCCGAGGACTATCATGAGGGGAGCGGCATGAAGACGCGGCAGCGCGTGGCTCACGGGTCTCACACGCCGTTCGCGGCGTGACGCCGCGGTCGCCCGCCCCGAGAGGGCGCGCCTCGGGGGCGCCCAGGACGTCACCCCGCTCCACGGGCCCTCCGTCAGCGCGCGGGCGGGCCGAAGAGGCCGCGCACGCCCTCGCCCAGCTGGGACGTGAGTTGGTCGGAACCCTCGATCTGGACCGGGTCACCCACCTCGTCGTCGACGCGGTGCTGCGGCTCTGTCACAGCCGGGCCGCCGCCCTCTATGAGCGAGACCGGGGTACGGGAGCGCTCCGGTGCCTGGCCGTCGCGGGGGGCGGCGACGCGCGACGGTGGATCGGGAAGGTCCTCGCGGCCGGCGACGGCGTCGTCGGTCGCGCGGTGATCGAAGGGCGGACCGTGTGGTCGCCGGACTTTCTCGCCGATCCCCGCATCGTCGTGCCTGATTGGTTGCGTGAGCGCGCCAAGGCGACGGGCCACCGGGCGGTGGTCGGCGTGCCCCTGGTGGTCCGGGGCGAGACGGTCGGTGCCCTGAGCCTGGGCGACGTCGCCAGGCGACGGATGACCGAGACCGAGGTCCGGCTCCTCTCCGCCTTCGCCGACCAGGCGGCGCTGGCGCTGGACAACGCGCGGATGTTCGCGGAGACCACGGCGCGTCTGCGAGAGACCGAGACACTCCTCGAGGTGGCGCGGGCGTTCTCGTCCCCGCTCCCGGTGCAGGAGGCCATGCGCCACGTCACCGCGGCCGTCGCACGGAGGTTTGGCGCCGACATGGCAGGCGCGTACTTCCTCGACGCCACGAAAGAGCTCCTGGTCCCCCTCGCCGGGTACCACGTCCCGACGGACCTCGTGTCGACCTTGCTCCAGACCCCCTTTCCGATCTCGCGGTTCAAGATCCTTCGAGAGGCGTGGGACACCCGAAAGCCAGTGTGGACCTCCGCCTATGAGAGCGACCACCGGTTCGATCAGGGATTTCTGGCCGATCGCCGGCCTCGATCGCTCCTCTTCGCGCCGACCCCGGTCCGCGGCGAGGTCGTTGGCGGGCTCTTCCTGGTCTGGTGGGCCTCCGAGCGCAGCTTCACGCCCGCGGAGCTTCGCCTGATGGAGGGCGTGGCGTCCCAGGTGGGGCTCGCCCTCGAGAACGCCGACCTCGACCGCCAGACGCAGGACAAGCTCCGGGAGACCGAACTCTTCGCCGAGCTGGCGAAGACCGTCAACGCCGCTCTCGACCTCGACACGGTCCTCCAGCGCGTGGCCGAAGCGGCGCGGGAGCTCTGCGGCAGCGACCGGGCGATGATCGCCATCCGCGACGCCGCCTCCGACGCCATGATCGTCCGCTACCGGGCGGGCCCGCGCGCCGACGCCTATCGGAATCGCCGCGTCGAGCCGGGACAGGGGGTCGGCGGTCAGGTGCTCCTGACGGGACGCCCGTTCCGGACCGGCAACTACGCGGAAGATCCGCGCGTCACCAAGGAGTACCTGCAGTGGGCGCCCGAGGACGCGACCGTCGCCGCCGTGGCCGTTCCGATCCGGATCGGCGACCGCATCGAGGGACTCCTGTACGCGCAGAACCGGTCGCCGCGCCCGTTCGGCGACCAGCACGAAACGGTTCTGGTGCGGCTCGCCGACCACGCCGCCATCGCCATCACGAACGCTCGGCTCTTCGCCCGCGAACAAGCG
Organism: Candidatus Rokuibacteriota bacterium; assembly: GCA_003221455.1. GTDB lineage: Bacteria > Methylomirabilota > Methylomirabilia > Rokubacteriales > CSP1-6 > AR9. The sequence goes on along the minus strand of QHRX01000210.1, from coordinate 22,074 downwards.
GCGCGCGCCGACGCGGAGGCCGCCCTCCTGGCGCTCAGGGTGACCGAGGAACGGTATCGCGCGGTCGTGGACGGGTCGATCCAGGGCATGTACATCCACCAGGACCGCATCATCCGGTTCGCCAACGAGGCCATGGTCCGGACCTTCCGCTACGAGAGCGCGGCGGAGCTGGTCGGGCAGGACTACCTGATCTTCCTCGCGCCCGAGGAGCACGCGCGCATCGAGGGCTATCGCGCGGCGCGCCTCCGCGGCGAGCCGGCCCCGACCCGCTACGAGACGCGGGGCCGGCGCAAGGACGGCGCGCCGATCTGGATCGAGATCCTGGTGTCGGTCGTGTCATGGGAAGGCCGGCCCGCGGTCCTCGGCACGTTCCTGGACATCACGGAGCGAAAGCGAGCGGAGGCGACCGAGCGCGAGGCCCTCGCCCTCCGGTCCGTGACCCAGCTGGCCAACGCGGCCGCGCACGAGATCAACAACCCCCTGTCGATCATCGTGGGTCACCTCGAGATGCTCTCGCGGGACGTCGACCTGCACGCGGGGGCCCGCCCGCGGCTCGAGAAGGCCCTCGGCGCCGCTGACCGCGTGCGCGCCATCGTGGCGGGCATGGCTCACATCACCCGGCTCAGGTCCGCGGCCGACCCGCCGGGCCTCCCCGTCCGGCTTGACCTCGCGGAGTCGACCCGCGAGCCCGGGGACGACGCGGGCGCGGTCCCGGACTCCGAGGCCCGCCTCGTCGCGGTCATCGACCGGTTGCGCGAGCAGGTGGCCGAGCTGGAACGCGGGCAGGCCGAGGCCCGCCAGGCGGAAGGGGCGTGGCGCGAGAACGACGCGCTCCTTGAGAAGGCGCAGGAGGTGGCCCACGTCGGGTACTGGGTCTCGGCGGCGAGCGCGTCGGGCTCACTGCTGTGGTCGGCCGAGACCTATCGGATCTTCGGGATCCCCGAGGGCGGCTTCGACGGCCGCGTGGAGACGTTCTTCGAGCGCGTCCATCCCGACGACCGGGAGGCGGTCAGACGGGCGAGTGAGGCGGCGGTCGGCGGCGGCGGCCACTACCAGATCGACCACCGCATCGTCCGCCCGGACGGGACCGTGCGCTGGGTGCATGAGGAGGCCGACATCACCCGGGACGAGGGGGCGGGGGCGCCGCGGATGCTGGGCGTGGTCCAGGACATCACGGAGCGCAAGCAGGCCGAAGCGGCTCGGGCGCAGCTCGAGGATCAGCTGCGCCAGGCGCAGAAGATGGAGGCGATCGGGGCGCTGGCCGGCGGCATCGCCCACGACTTCAATAACCTGCTGACGGTTATCATCGGCCGCGCCAAGCTCCTCGGGACGCGCCTGCCGCCCGAGGAGCGCCTGCGGCGGGACCTCGACCTGATCGAGAAGGCGGCCGGGCGGGCCGCGGACCTCACCAAGCAGCTCCTGGCCTTCAGCCGCAAGCAGGTCCTCGAGCCGAGCGTGCTCGACCTCAACGCGGTCGTGGCCAACATGGAGCCCATGCTCCGGCGCCTGATCGCTGAGGACATCGACCTGGCCGTCGTTCCGGGCGCCGGCCTCGCGGCCGTGCGAGCCGACGCCGGGCAGCTCGGGCAGGTCCTGCTGAACCTCGTGGTCAACGCGCGCGATGCGATGCCGCACGGTGGCCGCGTCACCCTCGAGACGGCGACCGTCCATCTCGACGAGGCGTTTGCCGCGCGCCACCCCGGGGCCCGCGCCGGGCCGCACGTGCGATTGTCGGTGACCGACACCGGGGTCGGGATGAGCGAGCAGGCCAAGTCCCACCTCTTCGAGCCGTTCTTCACCACGAAGGAGGCGGGACGGGGCACGGGCCTCGGGCTGTCGACCGTGTACGGGATCGTCAAGCAGCATGGGGGATACGTCGCCGTGGAGAGCGCGCTCGGACGCGGCGCGTGCTTCACGATCTACCTCCCGCGGGTCGAGATGGCCGTCGAGCCGGCGCCGCCGGCGGGGGAGCAGGTCGAGGCCCCGCGCGGCTCGGAGACCATCCTGGTGGTCGAGGACGAGCAGGGAGTGCGGGAGCTCGCTCAGGAGGTGCTCCAGGCGCAGGGCTACCGGGTGCTCGAGGCGCGGCACCCCGGCGAGGCGCTCCTGCTCGGAGAGCGGTACGCGGGCCGGATCCATCTCGTCGTCACCGATCTCATGATGCCCCAGATGAACGGGTTTGAGCTGTCCGAGCGCCTCCGGGCCTACCGGCCTGAGATCAAGGTGCTCTACATCTCGGCGTACTCCGATGCCCTCATCGGGCGATCGGGGCGGCTCCTCGAGGGCAGGCCGGTGCTCGAGAAGCCCTTCCTGCCCGATGCCCTGTCGCGCACGGTCCGCGAGGTGCTCGACACCGGCTGATCCGACCGTGGGCGCTGGGCCTGCCGTCCCCGGCTCGGGCGCGCCGGCGTTGCCGGCCCAGGATCTGCGGCGGCAGGCGCCGCTCGCGCTGCCCCGCGCGGGGATGGAGCTCCGCCGCCCCGGTTCGACCCGTCCGCCGGGCCAATCGCCGGGCTCGCGACCGGCCCACGGAGTCCCGCGTCACCCACGACGGGAGGCGTTTGACGCTCACCGCCGAGTGCGGGACCTTCCGTCGACCTCAGGGGCGGCCACGACTCCGCTCGGCGCCGCCGGGCTCATCCCGAGCGGAGAGCGCCAGGACACATTCGTCGCGTGCGGCGACGGGCCGGAGGAGCCCTACGGAAATTCCCGGGCGAGCGCACGGATATCCACGAACGCCTGGCGCTCGTCGAAGAACGAGAGGCTATAAATTTCGCGAATATCGCCCCGAGGGTCAATGAGGTAGATGCGAGCGGGGTGGTCGATCCCCCCGTCGGGCTGCGGGCGGGTCCATTCGTCATAGACCTCCAGGACCCGCCTGACACGATCGGGTTCGTCGCGAAGGAACTTCCAGCCTGCGCGAGGGCCCCCGAAGTGGGCGGCGTACCGCTCGAGCACCCGCGCGGAGTCGCGCTCGGGATCGACGGAAACCGTGAGAAAGACCGCCGTTCTCCGGAGGCCGGCGCGGACGAGACGGTCGTGGAGGCGCACCATCCGCTGCGTGACGAGCGGACAGGCCACCGAGCACTGTGTGTAGATGAAGCTCAGAAGCACCGCGCGGCCACGCAGCGCCGACAAGTGGACGGGCCGATCCGCAGTGTCACGCAGCGTGAAGTCGGGCGCCCGCTTGATCACCGGCAGCCGGGGAGCCGGCGAAATGCCGAGGTCGCGCGGTGCCGGCGCCGCCTTCAGCTCGTGCGCGGTGGCCGCCCGCGACAGACACGCGCAGAGGAGGAGAAGCGAGAGCGTCGAGAGCCACGCTCGGCGCCGGGCGGACGGCGCAGTCGGGGCGCCGAGCTGACGGACGCCCAGGCAGGGGCGACGGCCTCCGCTCCCGGGCATCCTCGACGCCTAATTGAGCAGCATGTCGTGGGGGCGGGCCGGCCCGTCGGGCGCCTTGGAGAAATCGATCACGAACGTCGGGTCGAGCTTCAGGCGCCCGTCCGGTCCGATCTGGATGAGGCGGAGTGCGTAGCGGGGCGAGTAGTCAAGGCTGCTAATGGCCGAGTTCGTGAAGTACAGGCGCCAGCCGTCGTAGGTGACGTGCATCATGTTGGCCTGGACCATTCCCTGTACCGTGTCGTGGAGTCGGATCTTCTCGGGGTTTGAGATGTCCCACGCCTGGATCTCACTCCCCGCGATGCAGCTCACGTAGAGGTAGCGGTCGTCCGGCGACTGCCGGAGGTCCCCCGGGGCACACCCCGTGCCGGTGCTGGCCGCCTTCGTGTACGCGAAGGTACCGTCCGGCCGCATCCGGAACATCCAGATCGAGTCTCCGCCGCTGCTGATGGTGTAGCCGTAGGTCGCGTTCGGCTTCAAGGCCCAGCGTGCCGCGAGCGGGAAGGGCTCGCCTTTGAGTTCCTGGATGACCGCCCGCGCCTTCAGGTCCCACACGAGGACGGTGTCGGAGATATCCTTGGGATCCCAGGTATTCCGCGGGCTCATGAAGGTTTTCTGGGCGGCCCAACTCGACGTGAGCATCCGGTTGAACTCCGGCTTCACGACGGTCTCGTACGGATGGTTCGCCACCTTGTAGCTGGCCACGACGTCGCCGTCATTCGTGAACTCGGCGATGCCGCCCGGGCCGGTCCCCTCGGGACCCGACGCCATGCTGATGAGCATCCGCCCCGGGATCGCGTAGGGCGTATGCGGGCCGGAGAGGCCGGTGAGGGCGGGAACGTCGTCGATCGTCCGGATCAGCCGGGGGCGCATCGGGTCAGTCCGCACGTCGAAGATGAAAAAGCGGCTCGTGTTGAGGGAGGCGGCCCAGATCTTCGTCCGATCGTCGGTGAACCCCATGTGGTGCGCTTCGTTCCCGACTGAGCCCACTTCGACCTTCTCGAGGATCGTGCCGTAGGTGGGCGAGGGCAGGTGCACGTCGATGACGGTCAGGTAGTCGGACCCTCGCCCGTCGACGGGCAGCGTCCAGAGGTACATCACTTTCTCGGGCTCCCGGAGCCCCTTGATGTACGGCGATAGACAGGTTTCCGCGAACACCACTCCCGCCGCGAGCAGCATCAGGACGACGGTTCCGAGGACGATCCCCCTCCGCATCGGCGGCCCTCCATGACCGGACGGTGAACCAACCGGGAAGCCATCAGGACCGGCGGACAACCCCGCAGGAGACCTCTCCGCGTCTCGAGGATCGGGACGTGAGGGGGTCGATGGAGCGCGACTCTGCGCTGACCTCGCGGCCGTGTCAACGCATTTCGGGCCGGATCGGGACCGGGCTTCGTCAGTCCTGGCCGGGGCGCTGCCGGGGGGCTTGGAGCTGCGCGAGTCGAGCATGCCCGCTGGCCTTGGCATCTTCGATGACACGAAACTGCGTCTTCGATTCCTCGATCGCCACCCCGGCGGCGTCTCGAATCACCCAGGTCCACCAGGTCACCTGACCGCGCACCGCGACGATGTCGAGCGTCATGCTTCACCTCCCGCGCTGCGTCGCGCCGCCCGGCGTTCGATCTCGACCGCGAAGAGACTGAGCGTCAGCGGGCAGGGCGGCGCATTGGAGTCGACGTACTGGCAGTCGGCTTCGCTGCACTGGACGAACAGATCCTCGCGGCCGCTGAAGCGGGATCGCCGGGCCAGGGTGATCGCCACGGTTTCGGAGACGACGGTGCAGTAGAAGGACTTCTTCGGCGCGATGCGGCTCATCGGTGCGTCGTCACCGGTCGTCGCGACCCGCGCTGACCGTCACCTCGTCGACGACACGGGTCACGCTCATCGTACGCTCCTCCGCAACAGTGGGCGTCGGTCTCGTTCTGTCGTTGGGGTCAGCGTCCCGGGGTCCCCGCCATGCTCCTGACGACCGCCGGCGGCGCGAAACGGTGAAACCAATTCATCTCGCAGTATACCGTAGTACTGAAGTATAGTTGAAGTATATATTATATACAGACCCTCTCCAGAGGCCGGTCGGTCGTCCGGGTGGGAGCCACAGCGGAGGCGACGATGTTCGAGAACAAGACACGGGTCCTGCTCATTCTTCCGGTAGACATCCTTGAGCGGGCCCGAATCCTGGCCGGTCGGGCGACGACCAAGCTCAAGCTCACGGTGAGCCTCCAGATCGTCCTGCGCGCCCTCATCGAGGAGGGACTGAAGCGCGCCGATGATCGGGCCCTCCTCGCGAACATCGAAAACCAGGCGCAGGCGGTCCGACGCGCGCGAGGCCTGGCGAGACGGCGAACGGGCTCCGGGGCGGCACCCCACACTCCGCCCCGAGCGGCCGGCAGGAGGTCGAACGACGCGGGACACTGGGCGCTCGGGAGACGGCGGTCGCCGCGACCCGGCGACCGGGAGGAGGGGCGGAAGCGGTGATGACACGGCGGTCGGTGGACGTGTCGTGCCGAACCGCCGGGGCCCCGAAGCCCGGCGGGCGCGTGCCACCAGCCCGAGCTGCGGGGAGCCGCGCCGCGAGATCGCCGTCGGCCGGAGTCGCCCGGCCGGCCGCTGCGAGGAGCCATACCGAGGCCACCACGGGGAGACGACGATCGAAGGCGACCGGGCTTGCGCTCGCCTCGCTCCGTCGTCCCTATAGCCGCCGAGTGACTCCGTGAGGCGCGATCGGCCGCGGTTCTCCGCCGATCTCGACGTCCTCTCGCGGTCCTCTCGCTGAGCAGGAGGCGCTGTGCTGTCATTCGCCTGGATCGTTCCCCTGGTGGCGGTTGCGCTGGCCCAGATCGCCGTGATCGCCACGTCCGTCTACCTTCACCGGGCCCTCGCGCATCGGGCCCTCCGGGTCCACCCGGTCGCGGAGCTGCTCTTTCGAGCGGTGCTCTGGCTGACGACGGGTCTGTGCCGGCGGGAGTGGGTGGCCGTCCATCGGAAGCATCACACCTTCACCGACCGAGACGGGGATCCCCACAGCCCCCGGGTCTTCGGCTTCTGGCACGTGCAACTCTTCAACGTGTACTACTACATGCGGGCCGTGCAGAACCGTGAGACGATCGAGACGTTCGCCCCCGATCTCCAGGAGGACTGGCTCGATCGCACGGTCTTCGCCTGGGGTTGGTGCGGTCCCGCGCTCGGCCTGGTGATGCTGTGTGCCATCCTCGGGGTCGGCGCCGGCCTCGGCGCCGGGCTGGGGCACGCGGTGCTGTACGTGTTCGTCCTGGCGCCCTTGATCAACGGCCTCGGGCACTGGCGCGGGGCGCAGAACTTCGAGAACACGGCGTATAATTGGCGTTCCCTGGCGTGGGTGACGGGCGGCGAAAGCCTCCACAATAACCATCACGCTGACCCGCGGGCCGCGAAGTTCAGTGTCGGGCGGGGCGAGTTCGATCCGTCCTGGCTCCTGATCCGCGCCCTGGCGGTCGTGCGGCTGGTGGCGTTGGCGCGCGTCGCGGCCACCCGCGTTCCACCCCGGAGGATGGGAGCGGCGCAGTCGGACGCGGCCACGGAGCGTGACGAAGGGCGGGCCCGGGCTGGGTCGGGAGGATGACGTGAGAGTTGAGGTCTTCGACAACCAGATCGAGGCGGCCCTCAAGGCGCTCAAGAAGCAGATGCTCAAGGAGGGGGCCTTCCAGGAGATGAAGCGCCGGGCCTACTACGAGAACCCGGAAGAAGCGGCGACGAGCGCTCAAGCGCCGCGGGGGCGAAGAAGACTAAGGCGGCACGCCAGGCCCGGAGGTCGCGACGCCTCCGTCGCGCGGGCCTGTACCGTAGGGGGAGCGCGGAGGAGTGAGCGTCCGGCGCGGGTGCAGCGTCCTGGGCCTCGTCCTGCTGGCCGGCTGCGCAACGCCCTATGCGGATGGCCGGGTCGCCCTGCAGGCCGGACGGTATGCTGACGCCGCGCGCCACTTCGAGGATGCGCTCGCTCGCGATCCCGACCGGCTCGATGCCCTCATGGGCCTCGGGATCGCCCGCTACAGGGAGGGCAAGCTCGCCGAGGCGGTCGCCGATCTCTCCCGTGTAGTCGCCCGGCAGCCGAGCAGCGAGACCGCCCACCTCTACCTCGCCCTTGCCTACCTCCGGGGCGGACGGATCCCGGACGCCGAGGCCACCCTCACCCGGCTCCTCGCGCTGGCGCCCCAACCCCGCCTCGCTGGACAGGCAACCCGGGCGCTGGCGCTCATCCGGCAGGAGCCGGCGCCGACCGAGGAGGCGCGGAACCTCCTCGCCGCCGGCCTGGAAGCAGAGGCCGACGCGGCCCGCGATGCCCAAGACGAGAGGTTCGTGCGCGCCGGGGCGCTCCTGGGGACCTGCTGCAACGTGTTCGGCTTCGATGTGGTGCCCGCCGTGCCGCCCCGGGCGCGGTGAGCGGGCCGCACCGGGCGCGCTCCCCCGGGCCTCACCCCGCCCCCGGGGCGGCCCGACCGACCGACGAAATTTTGTAATGGTCCCTGACAGCCGTCGTCGCCGCGGCGCCGGCCTGCCCCCTGTCGACCGTGCCGACGCTCCGTTTGATGGCTGCCGATTCAACGTCTTGACGGAGCGAGCCCGTGACACGGGGGGGCTGGTACGTCCTATGCGTGGGAGGCCCTGCCGGGAAGGGCGAAGATGAGCAAAGCACTCGCGGCGTGGCTGCTGCTGGTGGCCACGGTCGCCTCTCCGACGACGCCCCTCGCAGTCGTCCAGTCCTCGGTCGGGCAGGTGCTCGCCCTTCTGCGCGATCCCGAGCTCGCGCGTCCCGGCAATGCCGAGAAGCGGCGCGCCGAGATCCACCGGGTGGCCGCGTCGCTCTTCGACTTCCCCGAGATGGCGCGACGGGCGCTGGCCCGGCACGGGACCGGCTACTCCACCCGCGAGCGGGCGGAATTCATTCGGCTCTCCACGGGGAGGCTCGAGCAGGCGTACGTGGAAAAGATCCAGGCCTACGCGGGCGACCGGATCGTCTACCTCGGGGAGTCGATCGACCAGGCCTACGCGCGAGTCCGGGCGAAGATCGTGACCGCCGGGCGGGGCGAGATTCCCGTGGAGTATCGCCTCTACCGCGTCGGCGCGCGCTGGGCCGTCTACGACGTGCTGATCGGCGGCGTGAGCTTCATCGCGTCGTATCGCAGGGAGTCCACTCAGGTCATCCAGAGCGAGTCCTTCGGGAGCGTGCTCCAGAAGCTGCGCCAGGCGGAGGCGCTCACGGTGCCGGGCCGTTGACACGCCGCGCCCGGCGATCTTGAGCCATTCCCGCGACGCCCGGGCGGCCGCGGCGTGAGCAATGGCCCATCCGCCAACCGGGCTCCACCGCCGCCCGCGCGGCGGGAGCCGCGTGACCCCCCCGTCCGGTTGCTGATCGTCGAAGACGACGCGACGGTGCGCGAGCTCCTACGTGAATGGTTCGCGCGCGGGGAATTCGGCTACATCGTGGACGTGGCGGCGACCGGGGGCGACGCCCTCGAGGCCGCGCACCGGCGCCGGCCGAGCATCGTCCTTCTCGACATCGGCCTGCCCGACTTCAGCGGCCTCGACGTGCTGAAGCTCGTCCGCCAGCTTCAGGCGACGATCCCGGTCATCGTGATCACCGGAACACGGGATTTGAGGATCGCGGCCGAAGCGGCGGAGAGCGGCGCCTTCGCCTACATTCCCAAGCCCGTCAGCGTCGCCTACGTCGAGAACCTCGTCGCGGCGGCGCTGAGGGGAGGCTCGCGAAAGCCGCTCAGCTGAGGCCCGTGCGCCGCCGGTCCCGCCGAGGCCGGTAGAGCAGCACCG
>QHRX01000210.1:0-12862 GCA_003221455.1 Candidatus Rokuibacteriota bacterium | reverse complement strand
CATCGTGATCACCGGAACACGGGATTTGAGGATCGCGGCCGAAGCGGCGGAGAGCGGCGCCTTCGCCTACATTCCCAAGCCCGTCAGCGTCGCCTACGTCGAGAACCTCGTCGCGGCGGCGCTGAGGGGAGGCTCGCGAAAGCCGCTCAGCTGAGGCCCGTGCGCCGCCGGTCCCGCCGAGGCCGGTAGAGCAGCACCGGGGCCGCGGCGCCCCGCGTGACCCGGTCTGCGACTCCGCCCCGGCGGACGAGCCGCCCGAAGGGGCTCGCCGGCGTCGCCGTCACCGCGATCAGGTCGGCGCCCCAGGCCTCCGCCTCGACGAGAATCTCGCGCGCGGGATCCCCGAACCGCACCACGCGTTCGACGGGGATGCCCTGCAGACTCGCGCTGGCCCCCTCCAGATAGCTCTCTCCCTCGGCGGTGGCCCGCTCCATGACGCGGTCGCTGTCCGCGGCGCCCCGTCCGTATTCACGCTCGACGGTGTCGGGAACCGGCGCGATGTGCAGGAGCCTGACGGTCGCCCCGGCGCCGCGCGCCGCGTCGCCGATCAACGGCAGCACGGCCTCGCTGGCGGAGGACCGGTCAAGGGGGATGAGAATCCGCTTTGCCATCCGTTATGCCTCCTCGCCGCCCTTGGGATGCGCGGGGCGCTCTCTCGGATTCCGCGGCCGAGGCGGGGGAACTGATCTGCTCAATACGGTGCCGTCTCGTCCCCCTGTCGGCGCGCGCGTGGCTCCGCCGAAGGCGGCCCAGACGCTGACGGCGCGGTGATCCGGCTGGCCGCGCCGAGCCGCGGCGGTGCGTCGCGCCGGCGAGCGCACTGGCCGTTGACGGTGATATTGAGCGCGAGGTGCGTCGACCCGCCCGCCGGATTCGCCGAGAGGGGCGGCGGGTCGAGCCAGAGCGCGAGGAGGCTCAGTCCGGCGAACACCGCCGGGGCGCCGCGAGAAGGGACCGGTCGTCTCGGGGAGGAGATCGGGTGAGCGACCCGGAGTGTCGCGCCCGCGCCCGCCGGCGTCCGGCGGTGCCCTCGGCCTCGGCGCGGGGAAGCGTTACCCGAGGACGCCGCGGAGCAGGGAGAACACCGTCAGCCAGAGCAAACCGGCGGGGAGGAGCCCGACCATCAAGCTTCGTATGACGCGCGATTCCCCGGTCTCGACCGGCTTCGCGTCCGCGCGCGGGTTCGCGGGATGGTCGCGAAGGTGGGTCACCCGCGCGCGGAGCCCTTCGACGACCCACGTCGTGCCGCTCTGCCTCGGGTCGCGGAGCGATCGGTCCGCTCTGGGCGGACGTCCGGCACCATCGCGCCGCCGCGCGGAATCTCGGCTGCTCATTCCCAGAGATAGGCGCGCGGGTTGACCGGTTGGCCCTTGACGAGGATCTCGTAGTGTAGGTGGGGGCCGGTCGACTTGCCGGTGTTTCCGGTCAGCGCGATGAGCTGCCCGCGCCCGACCGTTTGCCCGGCGGAGACCAGCACCTTCGACAGGTGTCCGTAGATCGAGCGGATGTCGTGTCCGTGCAGGAGGACCACGGTCAAGCCGAAGTCGGGCTGGCGCCCGGCAAAGACGACGCTGCTCGGCGCCGGCGCGTGAACCGGCGTTCCTGGATCGGCGGCGATATCGAGGCCCGGGTGGAACTCGGTCCCCTCCTCCCACGGCGAGGGGCGATGGCCGAACTCGGAGTTCACGGCGCCGCGCACGGGCCACCGCGACGGCATGAGCGCCAGCGCCTTTCCCGCGTGCTCCATCAATCGCTCGAGCGCCCGCAGGTTCTGATCCGCCTCGTCCACGGTCTCGGCCAGTCGCTCGAGCTCCTCGAGCGGCGATTGCCTGACCCCGCCGTGCTCGAAGGGCGCGGCCGCGCCGGCGCCGCCGATGCCGCGCGTCTTCTGGACGCGACCGGCGTCCGGCCCGAACGGCTCCCAGATCTTGGCGTGTAGGTCCCGCCACGACCCCATCTCGAGGCGGATCTCGCCGATGCGCGTCTGGAGCGAGGCGGCGAGTCCCTGCTGCTCGGCGAGCTGCCGCTCGAGCATGGCCGGGCTCGCGGCGAGCCGCCGCACGCGGACATAGTCGCAGACGAAGGCGGTGAGCGTGGTGAGGGTGAGGGCGGCGGCGACCACGACGGCCGGGACGACGGCCCGCGGGAGGTGGAAGCGCACGGGCCGGGCGCCGTCGCTCGGGACGATGAAGACGCTGAGCCGCGGACGGCGGGTCACCGGGTCACCGCCTGCGCTCGCTTCCGCGATCCTGCTGGGCTTCCCATGGTGGATGTCGCGGGCGACTACCTCGGGACGCCCACCCGCTTGTCCTCGACGAGATAGACGGGCGCCTTCGACTCGCGTCCGCCCGTCTTCACGACGTTGCCGTTGAAGAAGCCGCCCTTGGAGATGACGAGCGAGTCCGTCTCGATGTTGCCGTTCACCCGCCCGGTGGTGGTGATCTCGACGTTGCCGGTCGCCACCATCGTGCCCTCGTACACCCCCCGGATGAGGGCGTCGACCGTCTGAACGTTGGCGCTCACCACGCCCTTCTCGCCAATCACCAGCTGCTTGCCGACCTTCAGCTCGCCGCCGACGGCGCATTCGATGTGGATGGACTCGGCGATGTCGAACTTCCCTTCGACCCTCGCGCTGTCGCCGACGATTGTGAGCAAGGTCATCTCGGCGGCGGACCGGCGGTCCTCCGACGCGGACCCGGGGGGCGTGCCCCCGGGCCTCGAAGCTCCCGAACGACCGAGCATCTCTGCCTCCTTACGCATCGCGACTCTACCGGTTGTGGGGCCTCGGGCCTCGACGCGCGTCCCGACGGGCTGGTCCCCGCACGAAGAGGCGCGGATTCGTGCCGGTGCAAGCCGCATTCCAGGCGGTCGGTGATCGGGAAAACCCTAGCGCTCGTGGCCGAGCGGCGGACCGGGGACCAGCGCCGGGGCCCTGGGCTGTCACGGACGGACAGCCTGTGTCAGCCGTGCGCACTTTTTGGCTAGGCTGACACTGTCAGGATGCGGTCGGAGTTTCGGGGTGTCGCGCGCGCGGCCGACCCGCGTAAGTGGCCGAGAGGTCGAAGGTCGTCGGGTCGACCCTCGGATGGCACGGCCAGTGCTTGTCACGAACGGGACGTCGCTGCGGCGTCGGCGGAAGAGTGAGGTGCTCGAAGCGGCTGGAGTCCTCATTGGTGTGATGTTCGGATTCCTGGTCCTGGCCGCCCTCATCGCGCTCGTCATGCGCTGGTTCGAATGAGGGGGACGGCGCCGATGGCCGCGTGGCGGTCGAGGACGAGGGAGAGAGGGAGGCAGAGATTCATGCGACCACAGGGCCTCGTGCGCCCCGCAGTGCTGCTCCTGACCGCCGCCGGCCTCGGCGGGCTCGTCGCTCTCGCCGATGCCCGGGCCGGCGACCACCCGCAAAAGGTCTGGGCGGGCTTCGGGATGGTCGAGCCCGAGCCGGCGTCCCCGTCCGAGCCGATGGTGCTGGTCTCCCCGGCGGTCCCGACCGCCCGAACCGCCCCCGCCGCGAGCGTCAACGTCTCGGGGCACTGGATCGGCACCTGGAGCTTGCCCGGTGTGGAGGGCACACGCTCCGGCGCTGTCCTCGCCGATTTCACCCAGAGGGGCTCGACGGGGACGGGAAAGCTCGTGCTGCACGACACCATGGCAGCTGAAGAAATCCCGACTTCGCTTCGTCGCGCGGGCGGGGGCGGAGTACCCGTCGTGCTCGTCGTCTCCGGCACGCGGCTTCGCGTTGAGCACGAGCTCGGAAGCGACCTCGTGACCGCGCGGTTCAGGGTCCGCGGGGATCAAATGGCCGGCATCTTCGACCATGCAGACGGGCCGGTGCGCGTCACGCTCTTGCGCGTCGCCACCGCCTCCATGGGAGGCGGGACGCAGGGCGCGGGGGCACAGACCGCCGACCAGGGCCAGGCGACGGCCGGGGAATCCGATCCCGCCGCTCAGCTGACGGCCGTGCGCACCCTCGCGGAGCGGGCGGCCAAGACCGCGGACGAGGCGGCCTCGCTCGCGCGCGAGGCCTCAACGAAGGCCGAGGCCAGCGCGGCGACGGCCGGCTCGGCCCTGGCGAAGGCCGAGCAGACAGGCCGTGGCCCGAGCGACCAGCGAGGCGGGCCGCTCCAGGCGGTGGCGAGCAAGGTCGTGACGTTCGCCTTCGACAAGGCGGATCTCACCGACACGGACCGGACGGCGCTCGCCGAGGTCGCGACCCAGGTCCGGGAGCACCCGGACTTGATGGTGAACCTGGAGGGCTACACGGATCCGGTCGGCACGCGCGACTACAACATTCAGCTCAGCCAGCGCCGGGCGGCTGCCGTGCAGCGTTACCTCGTGGAGAAGGGCGTCGAGCTGTCGCGGATCCACTGGATAGGGCTCGGGGTGCTGTCTGGTACGGGGGCGCCCGAGGAGCAGGCGAAGAAGCGCCGGGTCACGGTCACGGTGCTGTCGACGACGTCCGGCGGCACGCAGGCGTCGGCCGAGACTCCCCTCCCGCCCCCTCAACAGTGAGGCGATCGGTTCGGGTCGCCGCGGCGTCTCCCTGACCGGCTCTGGTGGGGGCGCCTCCGGGGTGGCCGCGCCGGCCGTGCGGCCTCCCTGGCGGCGCCCACCGTGTCCCCGGTTGGCATTGCCATGCCGACCTGACACCTGACGAGGCCGCGAGACCTTCGAATCCGAGCCTTTGGCCCTCTCTCCTACCTGGCTCACGCCTTGCTACCTCACCTGACGGCAGCGGGGGCGCCCGGTGACGTCACCGGGACAGACCACCGAACTCGCGACAGACCACCGAACGAAGGAGGGGCGCGAAGGTGCGGATCCTGGTCGTAGAGGACGAGGAAGAGATCGCCTCAGTCTTCCGGGATCTGCTGATCGAGGCGGGGCACACGCCCGTCGTCGTCCCGAGCGTCGACGCGGCGCTGGAGCGGTTCGGAGCCGCGCCGCCCGACGCGATCCTCCTCAATCTCTACTTCTACTTCCCGAGCGTCAGCGGATTGGATTTTCTCCGGCAGCGGCCCGCGCGGTGGGCGGAAGTCCCACTGATCGCCGTCTCCGGCTTCCCGACAGAGGGACAGGCGCGAGAGTGCCTCCGCCTCGGCGTGCTCGATTTCGCGGACAAGCGCATCTCTCGGGATCTGGCGCGCGGGCTCATCGCCTATCTCGAGGTGCGCGCGACCGCTCGCCAGGGGGGGGAAGGCGAACGCGCCGGAGAGCGGCGGCGCTCGCTGCGGCCGCCCCTGCCGATTCCCGTCCGGATTGCCGGGGCCGACGGCGCCGAGTCCGTAGGTGAGTGCGTCGACCTGAGCCTCTTCGGCATGAAGGTCCGTCCGCACGGGCCGCTGGCTCTCGACTCCGTCGCCAAGCTCAGCTTCATCCCGCCGGACGAAACGATGCCCCTCGAGGTCCTCGCCGTTCCCGTTCGGGAAGATTCGGACGGCCACGGGTTCCGCTTCGTCAGCCTGAGCGAGGCGACGTTCCGGCGGCTCGACGGCGTCGTCCGGAGAGAGGCCGAACGCCAGGGCTGGGTTCAGAGCGAGCTCGACGCGCTCGTTTTACCGCCGGGCGTCGCCGCCTCAACGCGTCCGGCCAAGGACCCGGCCGGCGGTCGAGCTCCGCGGGCGTCCGGGCCGGCGCAGTAGGGCCTCGAGCCTCCCGGCCTTCCTCTCCCTTGCAAACCGGGAGGCTTCGCCGTTAATGTCGAGCTCCCACATGCTGCCTCGTGGCGTCGCCTGCCCCGTGCTCATCGCGCGTACGCCCGGGCGCCCCTTGGGCGCGCTCGCCCTGGGCTCGTCCCCGCGCCGGATCCGGACGAGCTCCGGTTGGCTCGACGGTCGGTTCGTGGTCAGCCGCGGCCCCGCGCCCGATCCGCCTCGGCAGGTCCCCGGCTGCCGGTTCTTCGACGAGGTCCGCGTGCGAAGAGAGACGGGCCCGTGGTTCCATGGCGCGCCGCCGGCGGGTCGGGACCCGCGCGCGTCCCGGACTGGCGCCTCATCGTGCCGGCCGACGATCCTGAGCAGTACCGATACCTGTCGCGCGTGTCGGCGGAGCGGCCGACCGTCGAGGTGATCCTGGACCGCCGGCGGGGGGAGCGGCGACGGCAGGACGCTGGCAAGTCGGACGAGCGCCGAACGCTCGAGCGGCGTCGCGCCACGAAATCCGCGCCCGGCAGTTCGTCTTCGTGGGCCGAGGGGGCAGAGTGATGTGGAAGGTGCCGGAGACGCCTGCCTTAGGCGGGCCCGCAACCTTGACGGACACGGCGGCCTCCGCGGGCGCGTGACTCCCGGGGCCGTGCGGGCGATGCGCGTGGCCGGCTGCCCTCGGGCAATTTCGCGGCTCGTCGTTGAATCCGTCTGAACGATGATCTCCGTCGCCGCTGCCCGAGCATCGGGGGAGACCGGCGAAGGCGCCAGTCCGGGCGGCACTGACGGGAGATGACGACGAAGGGCGACGCCCTCGGCCCGGGACCACGGCTGCCCTCTCGGGCGGGCGCCGTCGGGGTGACCGATCGGGATGCGCCGGCGTCGGGCGAGCCCGTGCCAGTGCGCGAGGGGCCAAGATGACGGATACTTGGAGGCAGTTGCGAGGCTCAGCCTCGTTCACGGCGGGCCGTCGGGACACTCGCGTGCGCCGTCTCGGCTCCGGGCAGGGCGACTACATCCGCTGGAGGTGGCGAACCCGACCATGAAGACGACCTCGCCCCGAATCATCTTGGTGGTCGAGGATGAGGCAGGCCCTCGAGCGCTGATGCAAGAGATTCTCGAGACGCACGGCTACACCGTCCTGACGGCCGGTGACGGACTCGAGGGACTGCACGTCGCCGAGCAGCACGGGGGCGCGATTCACCTCGTCATTACCGACCTCCTGATGCCCCGTCTCGGCGGGCAGGCCATGGTGAAGCGCCTCCTGCCGACGCACCCGAGCCTGAAGGTGCTGTATATTTCCGGCTACGCCGACGAGAAGACGCGGGAAGCCCTCAGGCTCGACGCGCCCATTCTGCCGAAGCCGTTCGTGCCCGACGCCCTCCTGACAAAGGTCCAGGAGGTCCTGACGTGACGTCCTCCGCCGGCTGACGCCGGCGGATTCCAATGCCCCCGCGGCGAGACAGCGCGGCTCGCATCCCGCCCGTCCGAGGCCGAGCCCGGTGCCGCCTGACGCCGACGCCTTGCTCCGCGGTCGTCCGTCGGCAGGTCCGGGCACCGGCCTACTTGGCGGTCTGGTTTGGTCTGAAGCGGATGGGATATCGCCCGGCCACCAGGCGCCACTCCTCGGGCCGTCCCCAGACGGCCAGCCGGCCGTTCTCGAAGAGGACCCAGTAGTATGTGACCCGGCCCGAGCTCCTGTCGATCAACGGCACCTCGCCGATCTCCAGGAAATCCCCGGCGCCGGTTCGCTCCCCGATCTGCATTCGCATGGCCACGACGGGAATGGGCTTGTTTTGGGCGTCCCTGTCGTGCTCGCCGAACGTGGCGAGTACTGCCGCCTTCGACTCTCCGAGGCTCAGGGAGCGGAGGCTCGTCTCGTCCCGGTACGCGGGGGCGCCCGCCGAGCACCCGGCGGCACCGCTCGCGATCAGGACGAGCAGGACCCGACGGCGAACGGCCAGCTCCGCAGCAGCCCCCCTCGTCACGGCATCCCGATCATACTCTGCCGGCGGACGGGCTCGGCAGTCGACCTCGTTCCGGCCGTCCGGCTCACGCCCCCCTCCCTGGGCGCCTCCCGCGCGTCGGGAGCGCGGGCTCGGCGCAGGGGTGACGCGGCGCGAGCGCACGCACCGACCCCGGGGGGAGGGGAGGCGGGCATGTCGAACGCGACTGACGCGGACGGCCTGATCCAGCGGGTGCCTTTCGGACCGTACCGGGACACCGTCGAGGGCGAGCGGTTCGGCCGTCGCGCCGGCCTCGTCCCGCGCAAGGTGTCGGCGGCGGCCCGACCGCGTCCTGCCGACGGGACGGGTCGTTTTCGGCGGCTTGTCGGGCGAAGGCCCGGCGCGCTCAGCGCGCCCGGTCGTTACGGAAGAGCGTGCGCAAGACGCGGTAGACCTTGTGCAGGTCGCGGGGCGCCCGGTGTTGCACGAGGAGCGCCAGCAGCTTCTCGGCGTCCTCGCTCGGCACTGGCGTGCGGTCCAACGGCGCGTCCGTCAGCGTCCGGAGCGAAACCTTGAGCGCGCGGGAGACCCCGTAGAGGCTGTCGACCGAGATCGATTTCTCGCCGCGCTCGACCTCGCCGATGAATTTGCCGCTGAGCCCGGAGTGCCGGCCGAGCGCGCGCTGACTCCACCCCCGCTGCGTGCGGAGGGTACGGAGCCGCTGGCCGAGGAACTTCCGGAGCCGGGGCGAGACTCGGTCGCCGCTCATGGCCGCGGGTTGCGCGCGTCGAGGGTGCTCGTCTCCGCCCTGATCATCACGTCCCCGACCTGGAGCAATCTAGGTGCCACCCCGAGCGCACCCTAAACCCCTGTCAGCGCGAGTGGCGACATCGGCGTCGCGCCGAGTTGACATGACAGGATGGCGCAGGGTGCCATATTGACCGACCGAGTGAGCGCCCGCTAGAATCTGCCGGTTGCGCGCGGTAGAGCCACGGGGCGGTCGGCGAAGGCCCGGGATGGCCCAAAGGGGTGTGAGGCGGGCATGACGGTCGTACGAGCCCTGATCTGGATCGTGACCGCGTTCTTCGTCGTCATGATGTTCTACCCGCTGCTGGTGAGAATGCTCACCCTCCTCACGATCCCGACCGAGGCCGACCTGCCCTACTAGCACGCCCGTCCCGCCGCCGGCGACGGCCGCGGCCGCCGTGCTATACTCCGCGGCACGCGCTCCAGGAACGACGCGCCGTCTCGGGTCACCGGGAGGCTCGATGAGATGACGACGACGGATGCGCCCCTCAAGTTCACCGGCGTCCTGGCGGCGAACCTGCTTCCCTTCACGGCCGGCCTCTCGATCGACGAGGGGGCGTACCGCGCCCACCTCCGCTGGCTCGTCGACGCCCCCGGGGTGACGGGCGTGGTGGTCAACGGCCACGCCGCGGAGGTCGCGTCGCTCAGCCGCGAGGAGCGTCAGCGCGCCCTAGCGATCGCGCTCGACGAGGTGGCGGGCGCGTGCCCGGTCGTGAGCGGCGTCTACGCGGACGGCACGCAGGAGGCGGTGGCGCTCGCCCGGGACGCCCGCGCCACCGGCGCGACAGGGATCCTCGTGTTCCCGCCGACGCTCTTCATGTGGGGCGCGCACCTCAAGCCAGAGATGGCGCTCCGGCACTTCGCCGAGATCGCGAGCGCCGTCGACCTGCCGATCGTCATCTTCGAGTACCCGACGGCCTCGGGTATCGGCTACACGCCGGAGACGCTGGCGCGACTGGCGGAGATTCCCACGGTGGCGGCGGTCAAGGACTGGTCGAACGACATCGTGGCCTTCGAGCAGAACCTGCGGGCGGTTCGCGCGACGGGCCGGCCGGTGGCGGTGCTCTCGTCGTTCACGATGTCGCTCATGGCGAGCTTCCTCCTGGGGGCGGACGGCGCAATCTCGGGGATGGGCAGCGTGGTCGCCGACCTGCAGGCGGAGCTGTTCGCGGCCTGCCAGAAGGGGGACCTGGAGCGCGCGCGCGTGATCAATGACCGGCTCCATCCGCTCCTTCGCGTGTTCTACGCGCCGCCGTTCGTCGACATGCACAACCGCATGAAGGAAGCACTCGTGCTGCTCGGGCGCATGCCCCACGCCCACGTGCGGCCGCCGCTCACGCCGGTGACCGCCGCCGAGCGCGCGGAGATCCGGCGCGCCCTCGTCCTGTCGCGGCTGCTTCCGGCCTGACGGTGCCGCCCCCGGTGCCGGCCGCGGCCGGGCGGCCGAGGAGGCTCTATGCCGATGCGTTGGCAGGATCAGGCGTGGTCCCAGGGCCTCTGGTATCAGGGCAAGGTGACGCGGCGGGCCGTCCTCGGCCTCGGCGCCGCGGCCGCGGGCGCCCTCGGCGCCGTCCTGCTCGAGCCGCCACCCTGGCGGGCGGCCTTCGGGCAAGCGAAGCCGTATCGGATCGGCTCGCTGCAGCCGCTCACCGGCGCGGCGGCCGCGGGGGGCCGGATGGCGCTCATCGGCACCGAGCTGGCCGTGCGGCGGATCAACCGGGCGGGCGGCATCAACGGCCGTCCGGTCGAGCTGATCGTCGAGGACTACCAGTCGGCCCCGGACACGGGCCGGCGCAAGGCCGAGAAGCTCGCGACCGAGGACCAGGTCGACGCACACGCGGGCGGCTTCCTCTCGAACGTGTGCCTGGCGTGCATGCCGGTCTGGGAGGAGCACCAGATCGTCAACATGATCGGCGTCTGCCTGGACACAACGATCACGACCACGAAGTGCAGCCGGTACACGTTCCGCCCCTTCGACTACGCCCCCGCGCAGGCGCTCGCCTTCTCGCCCGCGCTCGTCCGGCTAGCCCGGCGGTGGCACCTCGTCTACGCCGACTACGCCTGGGGCCAGTCGACGCGGGACGCCTATGCGGGCGAGATCCGGAAGCTCGGCGGCGAGGTCGTCGGCGCCACCGGCATCCCGCTCGGCACGGCCGACATGACCCCGTTCCTGTCGAAGATCGGCGGATCGTTCGATGGCCTCTTCGGGATCGCCTTCGGCAAGGACGGGGTGACCCTCGGCATCCAGGCGTACGACCTCGGCTTGACGCGGAAGTACCGGTGGGCCGGCGACGGCGCCATCGCGGAGGCCACGAACCTCCCCGCGCTCGGCCGGAAGATCGACGGGTTCGTCGGGATCAACCGCTACGTGCCGGTCTTTGAGAGCACGCTCAACACGCCGTTCCACCGGCGGTGGTTCCAGGAGGTGCTCGAGCTGACGCGCAAGTTCGATCCAAAGGGCGTGGCGCCCGACCGCTACGTCCAGTCGAACTACGAGGCCGTGAACTTCCTCAAGCTCGGGATGCAGCGCTCGGGCTTCCGCGGCCGCGAGGATACGCCGAAGCTCATCGAGGCCCTGGAGGGCGTGGAGGTCCGGGCCGGGGACGACTTCCCGCAGGGCGATAAGAAGCTCCGCCGGGAAGACCACCAGGCCTTCATCGACGAATTCATCTTCCGCATCGACGACGGCCGACACCACATCATCACGCGGATCCCGTGGCAGCAGACGGTGCTGCCTCCGGCGTGCTCGTTCGCCTAGCCGCGGGTGAACACGGGCCGCGCCGCGTCGGGGGACGGCGCCCTGCTGCGGACGGAGGGCCTCACGATGCGGTTCGGCGGCCTCACCGCGCTCAACCGGGTGAGCCTCGCGGTCGGCCGGGGCGAGGTGCGCGCGCTCATCGGACCGAACGGCGCCGGCAAGAGCACCTTCTTCAACTGCCTGACTGGCGTGCTGCGGCCGACGGGCGGCCGCGTCATCTTCGACGGCGAGGATATCGCGGGCCTGCCGCCTGACGCGATCTCCCGGAAGGCGATCGCCCGCTCCTACCAGGTGACGAACATCCTGCCCGGCGCGAGCGCCCTCGAGAACGTGCGCATCGCCGTGCAATCGCGGCGCCACGCCTGGTCCGTCTACCGGCACCACCGCGCGTACCGCGACCTGATCGACCGCGCGCGGGCGGTCCTCGACGCCGTCGGGCTCCGGGGGAAGGAGGCGGAGCTCGCCGCGAACCTGTCGCACGGCGAGCAGCGGCACCTCGAGATCGGCATCGCCCTCGCCACGGAGCCGAGGCTCCTCTGCCTGGACGAGCCGACGGCGGGGATGAGCGCCGCGGAGACCCGGAGCACGGTCGATTTGATCCGCCGGCTGGCGACGGACCTGACCATCCTGATCGTCGAGCACGACATGGAGGTCGTGATGGGGCTCGCCCACGCGATCACCGTGCTCCACCACGGCGAGGTCCTCGCCGAAGGCCCGCCGGCCCGGATCCAGGCCGATCCGCGGGTCCTCGAGGTCTACCTGAAGACGTGATTCTCGCCGCGCGGGAGCTGCACACGTTCTACGGCAAGAGCCACATCCTCCACGGCGTCTCCATCGACGTGGGGGCGGGCGAGGTGGTGGGCGTGCTCGGCCGGAACGGGGTCGGGAAGAGCACGACCCTCAAGACGATCATGGGCCTCCTCCGCCCGGCCCGGGGCTCGGTCGTCTTCGACGGGCAGGACGTCACCGGCACGGCCGCCCACCGGCTGGCGCGCCTCGGGCTCGCGTGGGTGCCCGAGGACCGGCGCATCTTCCGCGCCCTGACCGTGCTCGAGAACCTCCGGACCGGACTCGACCGGCCGGGTGTCGACGCCGACCGGCGGGCGCAGCTGCTCGACAAGGCCTACCGGAGCTTCCCGATGCTCGCGGAGCGACGCAAGCAGGCTGGCGGCACCCTGTCGGGCGGCGAGCAGCAGATGCTCGCGATCGCGCGGGCGATGATGCTGGAGCCCAAGCTCCTCCTCCTCGACGAACCGACGGAGGGGTTGATGCCGCGGATGGTCGCGCAGATCCGGACGATCGTCGACGCGCTCCATCGCGAGGGGGTGGCCATCCTGCTCGTCGAGCAGAACGTGCCGCTCACCCTCGACGTCAGCGATCGCGTCTACATCATGGAGAAGGGTGCCGTGCGCCACGTGGCGCCGGCCGCCGAGCTCCGCGCCGGCGACGCGGTGATACACCGCCACCTCGGCGTGTAAACATCACCCGGCCTGAAGTCCGAGGCTTTTGAGGAGCCCAGGAACTTGGACAGTCGAGTGTCCGCGCCTCACAACGCGGAGTTGCCGCTTCGCAGGCCCGCTGACAGCGCGGAAGCCTCCACGGCCAGCATCCCCGAGGGTTCCTCGGCTGAGGAGCACGCGTGCCGCGTTGAGATCGGCGTGGGCCTCGTGCCCGCAGGCCACGCAGCGGAACCGATCGCCCTGGCGGCTCGC
>QHRX01000209.1 GCA_003221455.1 Candidatus Rokuibacteriota bacterium | reverse complement strand
GGCGTAGCGGGCCGAGAGAACGTGCAGGACGTGGGCGCGCTGGCGGCGGATCGTCCGGTGCAACTTGGCGACCCGGAGCCTGGCCCGCGCCTGGCGCTGCGAGCCCGTCGTTCGGCGGGCGACGACACGCTGAGCGTAGGCCAGTCGGCGCAGGCTTGCGTCGAGGTGCTTAGGGTTGGGGACCAAGCCGCCGTCAGAATCGGCCAGCAGGTTCGTCACGCCGCGGTCGATCGCCACGACCGGCCCTGGTCGCCGCGCAGGCTCTGGCACCTCCTGCTCACACTGGATCGACACGAACCACTGATCCACGTCGCGGGTGAGCGTGCAGCGGCGGCGCCGGCCGTGCTCGCGCCCGCTGGCGGGGAGCGGCTCGGACGGGGGGCGGAGCCGCCCGCCGAGGCTCGCTGAGCGTGCTCGAGCAGGTCGCCGTCCAGCTCCTGAACGGCCTCGTGAACGGGATGATCCTGGCGCTCGTCGCCTCGGGGCTCACGCTCATCTTCGGCATCATGGACGTCGTCAACTTCGCCCACGGCGAGCTCTATATGCTCGGCGCGTACGTCGGCACGACGACCCTCGCCGTGACGGGGAGCTTCTGGCTGGCACTCGTCGGGGCGGCGGTGGCGATCTTCTGGCTCGGCGTCGCCGTCCAGATCGTGGCCCTCCGGCCCCTCCTCGGCCGGGACCCGCTCACCACGATCTTGGCGACCTTTGGGGTCTCGCTCGTGCTGCAGAACTACGCGCTCTGGCAGTACGGGCCGGTGGCGCGGCGGATCCCGGAGCCGGTCGCGGGCCACTTCCGACTCTTCTACCTCGACTACCCCTGGTACCGGGTCATCGTGGCGGCGCTGGCGGCCGCCGTCCTCGCGGCACTCTGGCTCTTCCTCGCGCACGCGACCTGGGGCGTCTGGATCCGCGCCGTCACGCAGGACCGCGTCATGGCGGCCGCGATGGGCATCCCCGTCCCGCGTGTCCACACGGTGGTGTTCGGCCTCGGGGCGGCCATGGCCGGCGCCAGCGGCTGCCTGTCCGGTCCGCTGGTCGGCGTCGACCAGACGCTCGGGCTCGGTATCATTCTCAGGGCGTTCATCGTCGTGGTCGTGGGAGGCATGGGCAACCTCCTCGGGTCGGTCCTGGCGGCGGTCTTCATCAGCCTGCTCGAGGCGCTGGCCTCCCTCTGGGTGAGCCCGGCCCAGGCGGTGATCGTGTCGTTCGTGCTGCTGATCGTGACGCTGCTCGCGCGGCCGACAGGCCTCTTCGTCCCGACGCCGAAATGACGCGGGGGCGGCTGGCGCGCGGCTACTGGACCGGGTTCGGGCTCGCGCTCGCCGCGCTCGCCGTGGCGCCGCTCGTCCTCCCGGAGTTCTGGCGCCGCTTCGCTACCGAGATCCTGATCTGGGGGCTCCTCGCGATGTCGTCGGACCTCCTGCTCGGCTACACGGGCATCGTCTCCTTCGGCCACTCCGCCTTCTTCGGCGTCGGGATGTACGGGACCGCCATGGCGCTGCTCCGGCTCCACCCGCCGAGCCTCGCGCTGGCCACCGCCGCGGGGCTCGCGGGCGCCGCCCTGGTGGCCGCCGTCGTCGCGTACTTCTCCACGCGGCTCCGCGACATCTACTTCGCGATCACGACGCTGGTCTTCTCCCAGATCTTCTACGTGGTGATCTTCACCTGGACCGAGGTGACGGGCGGCGAGAACGGCCTCGCCTTCCGGCTGCCGCCGCTCGCGCTCTTCGGGTGGACCCACCGGTTCACGCCGACCACCCTGCACTGGTTCGTGCTCGGCGTGGTGACGCTGTCCTACCTCGTCCTGCGGCGGGTGACGCAGTCGCCCTTCGGGATGGTGCTCCAGTCGATCCGCGAGAACGAGCCGCGGACGCTGGCGATCGGCTACGACGTCAAGCGGTACAAGGTGGTCGCGGTGATGCTCTCGGGGCTGTTCGCGGGGCTGGCGGGGGTGCTCTACGCCGTGCAGAACCGGTTCGCGGCCCCGAACTTCGTCTTCTTCGACGTCTCGGCCAACGTCGTGATCTTCAACGTGCTGGGCGGCGTGGGGACCCTCGTCGGGCCGGTCCTGGGCGCGGCCGTCTTCTTCCTCCTGCGGGAGATCCTCTCGCGCTACTTCACGGAGTACTACCTGATCCCGGTCGGCCTGATCTTCACGCTCACCGTGATTTTCCTGCCCCAGGGGCTGCTCGGCGTCCTGCGCCGGACGCTCAACCAGTAACCCATAGCCGACGTTGACGCCGAATTCCCGGCGGGCATACAATCCGCCCCGCGCCGGCACCACTCTTCGCGGACCGCGCGCGGTCGCGGGAGCGATGCTCGGAGGGAGGGGGCGCGCCCGCGTCGTCGATCCCCGGTGAGCGATGGAGTTCCCTGGCAGTGAGGATGGAGGGGCACATGAGACACGTGTACGTCGCGGTAGTGGTCCTGGCCCTGGTGCTCGGCGGCGGGGTGCTCGGACCGTCCGGCGCGGGCGCCCAGACCGTCGGCTGGCAGTATTTCGGCGGCGACCCTGGAGACACCCACTGGAGCGCCCTCGATCAGGTCAACACCTCGAACGTGAGCAAGCTCAGGCCGGCCTGGGTGCTGCAGCTCGGCACGCTGCGGTCCCAGGAATCGACCCCGATCGTGATCGGCGACACCCTCTACGTCACCTCGTCGTTCGGTCCGGCGCACGTCTTCGCCGTGGACGCGCGGACGGGCGAGCTCCGCTGGCGGCACGACCCCGAGATCGCCGCCGACGTGGACCCGTACGGCTGCTGCGACGTGAACAACCGAGGCCTGGCCTACGCCAACGGCAAGATCTTCGTCGGCCTGCTCGACGGCCGCCTCCGCGCCCTCGACGCCCGGACCGGGCAGATGCTGTGGACGTCGACCGTCGTCGACTACAAGCAGGGCTCCGTCATCACCTCGCCCCCCGTGGTCGCGAAGAATAACGTCGTCATCGGCTTCGGCGGCGGCGAGTACGGCGCGCGCGGCGCGCTCCAGGCATTCAACGCCGACACCGGCGCCCTCGTGTGGCGGACCTACCTGACGCCGGAGCCGGGCGAGCCGGGCAGCGAGACCTGGAAGGGCGACTCGTGGAAGACGGGCGGGGGGGCGGCCTGGGCGATCGGCTCCTACGATCCCGAGCAGAACCTCATCTTTTACGGGACGAGCAACCCCGGACCGTGGAACGCCTCGGTGCGGGGCCCCGACAAGAGCGACTACGGCCGGTTCACGAACCTCTACACCTCCGCCTCGGTCGCGCTCGACGGCGACACCGGCAAGATCGCGTGGCACTACCAGTCGACGCCCCACGACGCCTGGGACTATGACGGCGTCAACGAACTGCTGGTCGCCGACCTGACGATCGACGGCCAGAAGACGCCCGTGGTGCTCAAGGGCGACCGCAACGGCTTCCTGTACGGGCGACGGGCGTGGACATGTCCACGGGGCGCCCGATCGAGAATCCCGAGATGCGGCCGCGGCAGGGCTACCGGGCCAAGGGGGTCTGCCCGGCCGCGATCGGCGCGAAGAACTGGATGCCGATGGCCCTCAATCCGAAGACGGGCATCCTGTTCATGCCCACGTTCAACCTCTGCATGGACATGGAGTTCGTCCCCCAGGACTACAAGCGCGGCGCCTTCTACCTGGCCGCCGACTTCGAGATCGGCAAGCCCGGCCCCGGCGGCTTCATGGGCGAGGCGATCGCCTGGGACCCGGCCAGGCAGGAGGCCGTGTGGCGGAACAAGGAGGCGCTGCCCTACGTCGGCGGGATGCTGGCCACCGCGGGCGGCGTCGTGTTCCACGGCAACACCGAGGGATGGTTCAAGGCCCTCGACCAGAAGAACGGCGAGCTCCTCTGGAAGTTCCTCACCGGCTCGGGGATCAGCGCCGGGCCGATGACGTATATGATCGACGGTAAGCAGTACGTAGCCGTGGTCTCCGGGCGCACACACAGCATCCCGCCCTTCTTCGGCGAGACCGGCCGGAAGATGATGGCGGCGAGCGCCGAAGGGGGCGCCCTCTTCGTGTTCGCGCTGTCGGAGTAGCGTCTGCCGGCGACAGGGACGGGGGGCGCCCCTCGTCCCTGTCGCGCGCAGCATCGCCGCCGTCCCCGCCGGCTGCGCGCGGGCGGAGGCCGTCAACCGTGCCCACGCGCGTCGCGCTCGCGATCACCGGGCTCCTCCTCCTCGGACTCGCGCTCCGCGCGGTCGCAGAGCCCGGCCCCTTGCGTGTCTGCGCCGACCCCGAGAACCTCCCCTTCACCAGCTCGGACCCCAACGACAAGGGCTTCTACCTTGAGCTGGCGGGGGTGATCGCCGCCCGCATGGGGACGACGATGGAGCCCCTCTTCTTCCGGACCGACGCCGGGCTGCGCGCCCTCCGGCCCACCCTCCTCGCCCGGCGCTGCGACGCGTTCTTCGGGATGCCGTACACGGCGGGGGGCTCCGCGGGGAAATCGATCCGCCTCACGCGCCCCTTCCTCGACATCGGCTACGCGGTCCTCCTCCCGCGGGCGATGGCCTTCACCCGGCTCGGGGACCTGGACGGCAAGACGGTCGGCGTCCAGTACGCCTCGACGCCCCAGACGCTCCTGTCCGTTCGCGAGGGCGTCCGGATGGCGACCTTCCGGTTCGCGGAGGAGGCCGTCGGCGCCCTCGGTCGAGGCGAGATCGACGTGGCCTTCGTCTGGGGCCCCGTCGCGGGGTGGGAGGCAGCCCGGCGCGCGCTGCTCGACCGGTTCAAGCTCGTCTCCGTGAGCGGTCTCGACCTGCGTTCGCAGGCCGCGATCGGCGTGCGGGCCGAGGACGAGGCGCTCAGGGAGCGCCTCGATCGCGAACTCGCGGAGCTCGGGCCCGCCATCCGCGCCCTCGCGGCGACGTACCATTTCCCGCTGGACACCCCGGTCGACCTCGGCGCCCTGGAGGCGGCGCCGCCCCCGACGCCCGCGGCGGCGCCAGCGCCCGCCCCCGACCGGGTCAACCCCTTCAGCGGCGATCCGGCCGCCGCGGCGGCCGGCCGGATCGAGTTCAACGTCCTGTGCTCGCACTGCCACTCGCCGAACGCGGCCAGCCCCGATCCGGTCCGGGACCTCCGCCTCCTGAACCACCGCTACGGCGGCCGCGTGAACGACGTCTTCTACGACACCGTCACGCAGGGCCGCCCGACCAAGGGGATGCCGACGTGGGGCCCGATCCTCGACGAGAAGACCATCTGGAGGATCAAGGCCTTTCTGGAGACGGTGCAAAAGCGGGACGCGGACTACTAGCGATCCTGGAAGGCCGGCATCACGTCCCGCGCGAGGAGCTCGAGCTCGCGCAGGATGTGGGCGTGCGGCATGCCCGGGAAGAATGTCCGGCAGATCAGGTGGGTCATCCCGTAGGCGTCGACGAACCGGCGGATCTGCGCGACGCACTCGTCGGGCCCGCCGATGATGAAACGGTCGGCCATGAGTTTGTCCAGATTGGTCGCGATGGCGGCGTCGATGAACGGATGCCGCCAGCCCCCCGCGTACTCCTTCCGGTAAGCGGTCATGATGTGCCGCTCGGCGAGCTCGCGCGCCCGGCGGTTCGTGTCGGCGATGATCACGTCCCGCGTGAGCGGCCACTCGCGGATCGGTTCCGTCCGCCCCGCCGCCGCGCGGTTGTCGAGGAACCGCTGCTTGCCGGCGATCAGGCGCGGGAGCTCGGCCGTCGGCCCCGGGATCCAGTTGTCCGCGAGGGTGGCGGCCCGCTTGAGCGTGAGGTCGCCCCAGCCCCCGATCCACACCGGCGGATGCGGCTTCGTCAGGGGCCGGGGCTCGAGGCGCCCCTCGAGGGTGTAGTAGGCGCCCGTGAAGGTGAGCCGCTCCTCCGTCCAGAGCCCCCGGACGATCGCGAGCTGCTCCTCGAAGCGCGCCCCCCGGCGGGCCGGCTCGGCGCCGTAGAGCGCGAACTCGTCCGGCTTGTAGCCGATCGCGATGCCGAGGGTGAAGCGCCCGCCCGACATGATGTCGAGGAGCGTCACGTCCTCGGCCAACCGCACCGGATGGTAGAACGGGGCGACCAGGATGTCGGTCCCGAGCCGGATCCGCGAGGTGCGGGTCGCGAACCCGGCCAGCACCTGCAGCGGGGACGGCCAATAGTGATCGGTGACCGAGTGGTGCTCCTCCATCCACACGGAATCGAAGCCGAGCTCCTCCGCACGGACGGCCTCGGCGAGCGACGCCTCGAAGAAACGACCACCCTCGGTGGGGATGAAGCCGAAGCGGAGGGGCGCCATCGGACGGGGGGGCACCGCGCGCGGTCGCGCTCAGAGCTGCCCGGCGTCCTCCAGCGCCCGCTTGAGCGCCTGCCGGCCCTCGGGCCCAATCGGCAGGAGCGGCGGCCGCACGTGGGCGCCGGCCAAGATCCCCTGCATGACCAGGATCTCCTTGGCCCGGGCCCGGTAGTCCCGCACGGGCGGCGCGAACATCGCGTCGACGAGCCGCTGGATCCGGTCCCCCAAGGCCCGCGCGGTCACCCAGTCGCCGCGCATCGCCGCCGCCCAGACCTCCACGTGCGCTCGCGTCGCGACGGCGCACGCGCCGAGCAGGGCGCCCTCGGCGCCCAGCAGGTACGACTCCCAGACGAAGTTGTCGTTGCCGGTCAGGACCGTGACGGGTCGGTCGGCCGAGCGGACGAGGGTGACGATCTCCCGGAAGCGCTTGGCGTCAAAGAGCGCCTCCTTGATCGCGACCACCTGGGGGATCTCGAGGAGCCGGAGGAGCGCTTCGTCGCCGAAGTCGGTGCCGCCGAGGGCGGGCTGCAGCGTGAAGAGGATCAGCGGCAGCCCGACCTCGTCCGCGATCGCCTTGTGGTAGCCGTACGGCAGCTCGGGCGAGAGCGGTTGACCCAGGTAATCGGCGAGCGGGAAGACGAGCAGGCAGTCGGCGCCGGCCGCGCGCGCCTCGCGCGCGTAGCGGACGGCTTGGGCCGTGAACGAGGCCCCGAGGCCGGCGACGACCGGAATGCCGGTGCCGGCCAGTTCCTCCTTGTAGACCCGGATCACGCGCAGCCTCTCCTCTGGCCAGAGGTGGGGGCCCTCGCCGGTGTCGACGTTGACGGCGACCGCGCGGATTCCCTGGGTGCTGATCCAGCGGATGTACGTGCGGAGACCGGGCTCGTCGATCTCGCCGCCCGGGGTCAGCGGGAGCACCGTCGCGGGAATGATGCCTCTGAGATCGATCGGGGTCGTCATCGGCGTCCCCTCCGAGGCGAGAGCCTAGCACGGAAGCCGGAGAGCCGTCACGGACGGCGCAAACGTGCTATATAAGACCTTCTCGGGGCCGCGACGACGTGCGCGCGAGGGCGGTCGGCCGGCGGGGAGGGAGGCGTCGATGCGGAAGCAGGGGATCCAGGAGCTTGTCGGGCGGGCGATGGTCGACCCCGACTTCCTGGACTCGCTCGTCCGCGCGCCCGAACCGACGCTGGTCGAGTACGAGCTCGACGACACCGAGCGCGCGGCCGTGCTCCAGGCGGTGACGCGGCTCAGAGCGACGCCGTCGACGCAGCGCGCGGGGGCGTTTCGCTCCACGTTGGTCCGCCGCTTGGCCACCTGAGGGCGCGGGGTCGTCGTGGTCAGCCCGACGGTCGCCGCCTTCCTCCGCACCGTCAGCCTCTTCAAGGATCTCGCGGAACCGCACCTGGTCTCCCTCACGCCTCGGCTCCGCGAGCGGAAGCTCAAGAAGGGCGAGGTGCTCTTCCGGGAGGGCGACCCCGGGCAGGAGATGTTCTTGATCCGCTCCGGGAGCGTCATCATCTCGAAGCTGATCACGGGGCGGGTCGAGCAGGTGCTGGCGCGGATGGGCCCGGGCGAGTTCTTCGGCGAGATGAGCCTGTTCGATCAGGCGCCGCGGTCGGCCACGGTGCAGGCGGACGGGGAGACGGTCCTCCTGTGTCTCGACCGTGAGAGCCTGCAGCAGTTCGTCGAAGTGAGCCCGCGGGCGGCCGCGGCCTTCTTCTCGACGCTGGTCCGGACGATCATCCAGCGCCTGCGCGCCTCGGGCGACCTCGTGGCGGAGGTCGCGCGCTGGGGGCTCGAGGCCACCGGTCTCGACGTCGAAACCAGATGAGACCGGTCACCAGCAGGGCGCGGTCGCCTCGGCGCGCCGCCCGTCGCGCGCCGGCGTACCCGGCGCCCTCCCGCGCGGCGCGGGTCGGACGGGGGGCGGCGTCCCCGCCCGCGGTGCGGTGAGTCGGGGGGCGGCCCGGCGGACCAAGCTCCAGCTCCTGGTGCGGGAGGATGGCGACCAGGGCTTCGAGGTGCGCCAGGTCTCGAGCGCGCTCGCCTGGCTTCAGCTCCGCCCGCAGCGCGTCGACCCGGCGGCGTACGAGGTGGCGCAGGTGCCGTCGCGGGTGGACGGCCGGACCACCTTCGTGCTCAAGAGCACCTTGACGGACCGCTACCTCCTCCTGACGGAGCCGGAGCGCTTCCTCTGGGAGCAGATGGACGGTCGCACGTCGCTCCAAGCGATCGCGACGGCCTACCTGCTGCGGTTCGGCACCTTCGACGTCGACCTGATCCCCGTGCTGATCGCCAAGCTGCGCCAGGCCGGGCTGCTGACGCTGCGGCCGGCGTCGCGCCTGCGCCACGCGCTGGCCCGGAACCGGCGCCACCCGGCGCTCCGCGCGCTCGAGGCGATCTTCCACGGCCTCGAGCGCGTCGCGGTCTCGAGCCGTCGGGTGCAGCCGTTCTTCGCGCGCGTGTACCGGGCGGGCGGATGGATGCTCTTCACCCCGGCCGCGATCGTCGTCGGCGCGGCGCTCACCGTGATCGGGTTCGTCTCGGGCGTGGCCCTCTGGCGGGACGCCGCGACGGTGGTCGCGCCCATCGGTCGACATCCCGTGATCGCGGTCGTGCTCGTCAAGCTCGCCTTCTTCCTCACCCTCGCCGCCCATCAGGTCGTCCACGGCCTGGCCCTCGTCCACTACGGCCGCCGCGTGCGGGAGTTCGGCTTCACGATCCTCCACGGCTTCCTGCCGACCTTCTACGTCGACGTGACCGACATCTTCATGGCGAGCCGACGAGCGCGGGTGGTCACCGCCGTATCCGGGCCCCTCCTGCACCTCGTGCTCGGCGGCGTCTGGCTCGCGACCGCCGCCCACCTGGCGCACGGGCTGACCCAGGCCTTCGCCGCGGCGTCGGGGCTGATCCAGCTCCAGGCCTTCGTGCTGAGCCTCTATCCCTTCTGCTTCATCGAGATGGATGGCTACCACGTCCTGGTCGACGCCCTCGGGCTGCCGACGCTCCGGCACGACGCGCTGCGGTTTGTGCGCCGCAGCCTCTGGCGGCACGTCGCCGATCGCCGCGCCCTCAGCCGGCGGGAGGGCATCTGGCTCGGCTACGTCCTCCTCTCGGCCGGGTCCGTCGCCGCCTTCATCGCCCTCAACGTCTGGACGGTGATCCACGTCCTCGTCGGGTGAGGCGGGCCACCCCCGGGCGCCCCGTCGCCCAGACCGACGCCCGGACCGGAGGGAGCCGCCCCCGGCTCCGCCGCCTCCCTCAGCGGCGACAGAATTGCGTCTCGAGCGCGGCCGTGGCGGCGGCGATCGTCCGGGCGTCGGCGGCCGGCGCCCCTTCCGCGAGCGCGGTCGGCTGGGCGGCGGGGGGCAGCTCCGCGAGCCAGGCCTGGGCGCGGGCGCGGACCGGGTCGCCGAGGAGCCGGGCCATCTCGACCAGCAGCTCCAGCGCGCGGCCGAGCCGCTCGGCCGGCGACCTGGCGGCCCGGATCCGAGCCCCCGCCGCATCGGCCAGCTTCCAGGCGAGCCGCGCCCGCGCCCCGGTGACCTCGACCAGGCCCCCGGCCAGGCCGGCCCATTCGATCGCGAGCCCGGCCATCACCCCGGCCACCGCCCCTGCGAGCGCGGGTGCGCTCTGCGCGCGCACGAGCGCCTCGACGCCCGCCCGGACCTCCGGGCTCATCGGGACGGAGTGACGCGGGTCCGGCGCTGGCTCGAGCACCGCGAGCACGTGGCCCGCCGGGTCGAGCACGAGGTGGTCCTCGATCTCGGCGCCGAGCGCCCACAGCGAGCATCGGACGGTGCCCTCGGTCTCGTGCACGCGCCAGGGCGCGTACCGGGCCACCGATTGCCAGCGGGTCCGGTAGTACGCGTGCCCGCGCCACACGACCTTCTCGACCCCGTCCCGAAGCTGGACCGCGGCGCCGCCCGGTTCGAAGTGGCGCTCGTGGGGCGCGGGCGCCCAGTCGAGCTCCCCCGCGCGGAAGCGATCAAGCGGCTCCGCGTCGCCCTCGAGGTAGCGGAACGCCTCGAGCAGGGCGGTGAAGAGCGTCTCCGTCGGGTAGGGCCCGCGATAGCGGAGCCGCGCGATCCCCTGGTCGGCGGCGAGCGCCGCGACGAGGTTCAGCACGGCCGTGCCCGCGCCCGGCGGCAGCCGGGCCGGCTCGGCGAGCGGGGGAATGTGGTCGATCGCCGCCCAGTCGAGCGCCTCGAAGACCGTGAGCGGCTGCCGCTCCCCGCCCGGGCCGTCGGGCAGGAGCCACAGGCGGTCGGAGAGGCCCCAGCCCCCGTGCCGCGCCCCCCGCGGCTCGATGCCGATCCACGCCCCCGGCGCCGTTCTCACCGCGGCCGCCGTGAGGGCGTTCGTCGTGTCCCAGCAGAGCGTCGCCACCGGCGCCTGGTAGCGGTCGAGCTCGAGGACCCGGAGCCCGCGTCCTGGACCCGCTCGGAAGCGGATCGTCCCTCCGTACGGGGTCCGGCGCTCTCCGGGCGTTCGGGTCATGGTCGGATGATACAATCGAGCGCGTCCGCCCCTGCGGGGGCGGGCGACACACCGCCATGACCAGGATGCCTCGAATCAGGTGGCCAGGCCGTCTCCTCTGCCTGCCCCTCCTCGTCGGCGCGGTGTCCGCGTGCGCGATCTTCGCGCCGACCGGCGGCCTCCCGCGCGAGCCCTTTGACGACATTCCCGTCCCCCCCGCGT
Source organism: Candidatus Rokuibacteriota bacterium (assembly GCA_003221455.1). Lineage (GTDB taxonomy): Bacteria > Methylomirabilota > Methylomirabilia > Rokubacteriales > CSP1-6 > AR9. The sequence goes on along the minus strand of QHRX01000209.1, from coordinate 4,041 downwards.
TTCTCCCCTACTCGAACGATTGGTCGCTGATCCGGTCGGGCCGCGCCACCGCGGCGCGCCTCGTGTACCAGACCGAGCTCTCCGTCGAGGCGGCGGCGACCGCGCTCGAGAGGTCGCTCCGGGACAAGGGCTGGCAGCTCACGGGCAGGGAACCGCTCACGCGGAACGGCTTCACCGGCCAGGCGCTCGTGTTTCTCAAGGCGACCGACACGTGCCGGGCCGAGCTCGTGCCGAGCCCGACCACCACGCGCCTGGACCTGATCGTCGCGCGACTGGGCGATGCGCGCTGACGCGCTCCCCTGGCTCGGCGCGCTCGAGCTCGCGGGGCTGATCCGCGACCGGGCGGTCTCGCCCGTCGAGGTGGCCGAGGCCGTCCTGGCCCGGATCGAGCGGCTCAACCCGCGCCTGAACGCCTTCTGCCTGGTCGCGCATGAGAGCGCGCGCGCCGCCGCCCGCGAGGCCGAGATCGCCGTGATGAAGGGCGAGCCGATCGGGCCGCTCTGTGGCGTGCCCGTGTCGGTGAAGGACGTGCTCCCCACGCGCGGGCTCGTGAGCACCGGCGGCTCGCGGCTGTTCGCGGACGAGGTGCCGTCGGAGGACGCGCTCGTGGTCGGACGGCTGCGGGTGGCGGGCGCGGTGATCGTCGGCAAGACCAACACCTCGGAGTTCGGGCACAAGGCGGTCACCGACAACCCCCTGTTCGGGCCGACCCGGAACCCGTGGGACCCGTCCCTGACGCCCGGCGGTTCGAGCGGCGGCGCCGCCGCCGCCGTCGCGAGCGGGCAGGGCCCGATCGGGGTCGGGACCGACGGCGGCGGCTCGGTGCGGATTCCCGCGTCGTTCTGCGGGCTCTTCGGCTTGAAACCCTCGTGGGGGCGGGTGCCGAACCATCGCGGGTTCCCCGGCTGGGAGCGCTTGTCCCAGACGGGTCCGATCACCCGGTCGGTGCGAGACGCCGCGGCCGTGCTCGACGTGATCGCGGGCGGCGACGATCGCGATCCCGAGTCCCTGCCGGGCGGCGCCGCGGACTACGTCGGGGCGTGCGACGACGAGGTGAAGGGGCTGCACGTCGCCTGGAGCCCGGACCTCGGGTACGCGCGCGTCGAGCCCGAGGTCCTCCGGCTCTGCGAGGAGGCGGCGGCGCAGTTCGAATCGCTGGGCTGTCACGTCGAGGTCGTGAGCCCCGGCTGGGAGAGCCCCGAGGCGGCGTTCGGCACGATCGTGTCGGCACAGTTGCACGCGGCGTGGGGCGACCGGCTGCCCCAGGCCGAACCGATGTTGGACCCGAGCTTCGTCAAGCTCCTCCGCCGCGGCGGCGGGGTGACGGCGCGGGAGTACCTCGACGCCCAGAGCTGGGCGCGCACGTTCTGGCTCGAGGTGCACGGGTTCCTCGCGCGCTTCGACCTGCTGCTGACGCCGACCGTCGCGGTGCCCCCGTTCGCGGTCGGGGGACCGCCCCCGCGCGAGATCGCAGGGGAGCCCGTGACCGTGCTCGGCTGGATGCCGTTCACCTATCCCTTCAACCTGACGGGCCAGCCGGCGGCGAGCGTGCCGGTCGGCGTGACCGCGCGCGGGCTCCCGGTGGGCCTGCAAATCGTCGGGCGACGTCACGCCGATCGTGCGGTGCTGGCCGCGGCGGCGGCGTACGAAGCGGCCTGTCCGTGGGCGGAGCGGCGGCCGCCCGTCGAGTAACCGTCGGCGGCCCGGCCGCTTTGACTTTTCCGTTTGCCTGCCCGACTATCCGTCCGATGACGGCGCGGCGCGACTACGACGCGATCATCGTCGGCGCGAGCTTCGCCGGCCTCGCGGTGGCCCGTCGGGTGCGCGGCGACGTGCTGCTCGTCGATCGTCACGAGGTCGGCGCCGTCCAGACGTCCGCGTGCGGCACGCCGCTCTGGGTGCCCCGCTGGCTCGGGGTGGAGTCGAGCGTGCTCCAGGTGCACGATCGCCTCGACCTCCGCACGCCCGGACGCACGATCAGCTACGACCTGCGCGCGATCCCGTTCTGCACCTTCGACTACGGCGCGTTCGCCCGGGGCTTGCTGGCCCAGTCGACGGCCACCTTCCTCAAGACCGCGGTCCTCGGGCTCGAGGACGGCGCCGTGCGAACGACGGCGGGCCGTTTCACCGCGCCCGTGATCGTCGACGCCTCGGGCTGGCGGGGCGTCCTCGTCAACGGCCGGGGCCCGGCCCTCCCCGAGCGCGGCGGGTACTCGTTTGGCCTGGAGGCCCCGACGCCGCTCGGCGACGACAAGCTCACCTTCGTCGTGGACCGGCGCGTCGTGTCGCGCGGCCTCGGCTGGGTCTTCCCGGTCGGCCGCGGCAGCCTCATCGGGCTCGGCAGCTACGCGGGCGCGTCCCGGCTCGGGCCGGCGCTGCGCCTGTTCCTCGCCGACCTCGGGGCCGCGCCCGCGGGCTATCACGGAACGTTCTTCCCGAGCCGGCTCGGCCGCCCCACCGTCGGGCGCCTCTTCGCCGTCGGGGACGCGGCCGGGCAGTGCCTGCCGCTCACGGCCGAAGGCATCCGGCCGGCGCTCTACTTCGGGGACCGCTGCGGCGAGCTGATCCGCCGGGTCCTGGCCGGCGAGCTCGCGCTCGACTCCGCACTCGCCGACTACCGGCGGCTCGTCCTGCGCCACCGGCAGGCCTACCGCGTGCTCCTCTACGCCCAGTGGCTCGCGGCGCACGCCCCCAGCCGCTGGTTCGGCACCATCGCCGCGGCCTTCGGCCGGTGGCCGTTGCTCGCGTACTGGTGGCCGCGCTACGGAACGTTCGGACGCCTCGCCCATGCCACGGGCGGAGGCTCGGCGGTGATCGCGCGGACCGGCGCGTGAACGAGCGCGTCCGCTGGGGGCTCGGCATCGCGGGGCTGGCCGCCGCCGGGGGGGCGCTCGCGTGGCTCGTGATCACCGGGGCCCCGATCGTCCGGTTCACGGAGCGGCTCTACGGCGACAACGTCTTTCTCAAGGAGACGGTCGCCGCCTGGGGCTGGGCGGCGCCGATCGTCTTCGTCGCGATCCAAGCGCTCCAGGTGATCATCTCCCCGATCCCGGGCGAGATCACGGGCCCCGTGGGCGGGGCCCTCTTCGGCACGCTGTGGGGCGTCGTGTACTCGACGATCGGGCTCACCGCCGGCACGCTCTTCTGCTTCTGGCTCGGCCGCGTCTACGGCGAGCCGCTCGTGCGCCCCTGGCTCAGCGAGCACCACTGGAACCGCGTGAGCTTCATCCTCGAGGCGGAAGGCGCGATCTTCTGCTTCATCATCTACCTGATCCCGGGCTTCCCGAAGGACATCGTCTCGTACCTGTTCGGGATCAGCCCGATCCCCTTCTGGGTGTTCGCGGTCGTGTCGACCTTGGGCCGACTGCCCGGGACCTGGGTGTCGTCCTACGTCGGCGCCCATGTCGTCGAGCACCAGTTCATCTACGTGTTCGCGCTCCTGGCGCTCGTCGCCGCGGTGAGCCTGCCGCTCTACTACTACCGCCGCGAGATCACCGGCTACGTCCACCGACTAGGCGGGCGACGCCAGAAGGGACTTGACAGAGAGCGACCCTGATCCGTAGAGTGGGCGATGCGATGCAACGGGTCGTAGCCGGGACGGGGTTCAGCGTCGTGTCCTTCCCCTTCAGCGAGGTCTGCCCCCAGGCTCCGACCGACTGACGAGACCCGGAGCCACGGGCAGACCGGACGGCCCGTGGCGATGCGATCCAAGGCCGCGGGCGCACGGAGCCCGCGGCCTTTCGTGTTTTGACGAGGGGAGAGAGGGCCATGATCGTCGTCCTGAGGTCTCACGCGAGCGACGAGGAGATCGCCGACGTCTGCCGGCGCATCGAAGCGATGGGGTACCGCGCCCACACGATCCGGGGGGAGCTGCGCACCGTCGTCGGCGCGATCGGCGACGACCGCGCCAAGGACCGCCTCCGCGCGCTCGAGTCGCTCGAGTACGTCGAAAGCGTGGCGCCGATCCTGCAACCGTTCAAGCTCGCCAGCCGTGAGATGCGATCCGAGCCGACCCGGGTCGTGGTCGACGACGTGGTCGTC
>QHRX01000067.1 GCA_003221455.1 Candidatus Rokuibacteriota bacterium | reverse complement strand
CCAAAGATCGGGCGCTGCCGTCACGGCCAGAGACCTCGACGGTCAAATAGGGTCGCCGCGCCGTACTCCTCAAGAAAGCCTGCCGCCCCGGCGCGGCACGCTGGAGGACTCTCGTCAACGGTCAACGTCAAAAAACGCTCAGGGGGCCTCCGGCACCTCCTGCGGCGGGCGGCGGTCGGGCGCGCGAGAGATGAGGCCAAGGTAGCCCGCAAAGGGCACCACGGGGAGTACGGCCTTGACCGGTCGCGGGAGCACCTTCATGCCGTGGCCATTCACGATCTCGCACTCGTGGGTCGTTCGACTCGTCGGCATCGCCCGCATCTTGGCGACCGTGAGCGCGTGCCGGAAGGTATCGCCCAGCTCGACCCAGTTCATCAAAATGACGTTGTCCACCAGCGAGCTGACCTTGAATTCCCCCATCATCGAGGACATGCCGAGCATTTCGGGGTTCTCGTGGTTATAGACCGCGGTGATCTGATGTTCCTTCATCAGCGCGACGATGGCATGGAAGAAGTCTCGAAAACTGCGCTCGGCGGCGCCCAGACTCGACCCGTAGGTCGACAGGCTGTCGATCACCGCGCGCTGGGGCTTGAAGTCCTCGATGATCGTCTCAATCTGGGCGAAATGCCGGTCGATCTCGATCTCTTGCGGCGGCTCGTACCACAGATGCACCAGGCCCTTATCGATGGCCGACTGGAGATCGATCCCGATGCTCTGGGCGTTGCGGAGAACCTGGGCCGGCGGCTCGTCCAGGGTAATCATGAGGCTGCGCTCGCCGCGCCGGGCCCCCTCCGCGATGAACTGCAAAGCCATGACGCTCTTTCCTGCGCCCGAGATCCCGACGACGAGCGTCGTGCTCGCCACGAAATATCCTCCGTTCACCACCTCATCGAGGCCGGGGATGCCCGTGGCGACCCGCGAGGTTGGGTCGAACGCGGCGCCCCATTCGCGTTGCCGGCTGCGGGGCGCCTGGACGCGACGATAGAGCTCGAGCCCCTGACCGTTGACGATCCGGAACGAGTGACGTCCCAGGGCATACTCGTGGCCGCGCGACTTCACGACCTCGAATGAGCGCAGCACCGAACGCTGAGCCGGCTCGATGCTGAGCCGGAGGATTGTGTCGGCGACGAACTCCTCGGGCGCCCGGGCCGCTGCGGTGTCGGCAAACGCCGACTCCAGCGCGAGCATCGCCGTCAGGTTCTCGCGGTGCAGTCCCTCCGCGAGGAGATGGAACACCTCGCGGGGATCCCCCCCATGCGGCTCGGAAAGTCGGACGAGGCCGTCGACAAAGATCCTCCGCGCCCCAATCTCTGCCGCCTCCGCCAGGAGCTGGCCGTCGGCTCGCTGAAGCTCCTGCTGGAAGAGCTCTCGTGTGGTGAACACCATCTTCAGTCGCCCGTCACGCTCAAGCTCGCGTAAGTTCCAGCCGAAGAGCGCGGCGTCGCGAATGACCTTGTCCGGGGCGACTTCGAAGAGGACGATCAGGCCCGGTTCGTTGAACTGGCGGGCCCCGCGATACACGAACTCGACCCCGAGCGTCGTCTTCCCCGTCCCCGCCGTTCCGGCGACCAGGATGATGTTCCCCCGCGGAATGCCGCCGAAGAGAACTTCGTCGAGCCCCTTGATTCCTGTCTTGACCAGATCTGGTTCAGGCATGAGGCCCCTCCAGCGCCCGCAGGACTGCCCGAGCGCTTGCTGCGGATTCGGGTTCGCCACCGTCAGAGAACCCTAACGATTGTCGTTGTTTGAGGGTGCCGATGGCGGCCAGCCGGCCTTCTCGTGTTGCGGCGCTCCGCAGGAGCGACGAGAGCCACCCGGCGAGCGTACTGCCCCGCCTGAGAACGTAGAGCCGCGCAGGATCCGTCGAGTCCGGGGACTGTCGCAGGAGCCCGGCGGTGATCAGGGTCTCGAGGGATCCCGCGACTTGCGGGAGGTCATACCCGACGTACTTGGCTAGGCGGTCGCTGAGGAGAAAAGCCCGAGGATGCCGATAGAAGAACAGCAGCAGATCGAGATCGCACGGGCTCTTCACACTCCCGATACGATCAAGGAGATCCCCGATTCGTCTTGCTGTCATGCTCGTATGCTCCTCCTGCCGAGGGAGGGCATGCCTCGCGGACGATTCGGATGTACCTGTGCTTCGGCGTTCTCCGCTAGGCAGGGCCCGTGAAGCAAGGTGGCCGTTGAGCGCGCGGACCCAGGGAGCCTCCTTCGCTCCCCGAGGACAGGACAGACTGAACGGTGGAAGGCGAAGGAAGTCTAGGTCCGCGTTGAACCGCAGTCAATGGGAAAGCAGACCGATCGGTTGTCGCGAATGACCATGCTCACAAGTCAGCCCGTGGCCTCGCGATCTGCCTCTCGTCCACGTCTTCAGATCGCTGTCCACATTTCCACCGTTATCCACAACTGTGGGAATCTAACCGCTTGACGCGGGTTCGCAGCTTCAGCTCGCCAAGAACGACGGCCATCAATCGACCGCGGCGACGGACGGGAAAATCTTGCGATTCCACGGGGTCCGGCAGGCATCTCAGCGCGCCAGCGCCAGTTTGATGCCGGAAAACGAGGCGTTGACGTACTGCATCACGCGATGTGTAGCGTGGCCGTCACGAAGGCCTCGACGTTGCTAGCGGACTCCCAACCCGGGTGGCGGCGGCCAGCCCTTGTGATGTGGGGAACGGCGCCGAGCGGAGCGGACGATATGGAGACGCGACGGAAGCCACTCGCCAAGCTCGGGGGCCGCCGCCGGATGCCGGCCAGCGGTCTCACGATCGCTTGGCGACGCACACGTGGTCTGGACGACTGGGTGGCCTATATCGCGAAGACGAAATCCGCGAAGCTCATCCTCGCCGATCGCGCGTCTGAGCGTAAGGTGAAATCGCTATTGACTCGGATGCGAACGATGTCGAAGCGGGAGGTCGTCAAGCTCGCGAAGGGCTAAAGTCGGTCATCGGCGCTCCCCTCGGGCCGTGATGCCACAACGCGCCCCTGTAGGTGGTGGTCCTGTGGGCAGTACACTCGACACCTTGCTTTTTACCGGTGGAAAAAATCCCGCACGCAGGTGAAGAGCTATCCACCGAAGAAGATGGATAAGAGTGTTCGGTAGTCTGGCGTTATCCACCAGAATCCACACCTTTCACCGAACTATTTCGCTGCGGTACTTGACAGGCTCGTGCTCGATGACATGATACGCGCGTTGTGTTGCTGTTTGTCCGACTCAGGTCGTTGCTCTTCGAGCTGTGCCCGGATCATCCAGTCGCGTTCTGCGAGACGTGCCGCCGCGCTTACACGCCCGAGCAACTCGGGACGGAGATCGGCAACGGCTGCTACCTCTGCCGCCAGTGCGGAGCCGATCTGAGGGAGTCGCTCGTCGCGCACACACGGACGTGCCGGAATCTCGCGCCGCAGAAGCCGCTGGCGCGGATTCCGTCTGTCAGCGACTCGACGATCCCTCCAGGGGCTTCGGAGCGCTTCGCGGCGCGGCGTAGAATCCGGCTCGGGCTGGACACGCGAGACAGACGTTGAGACACGTAGGCCGTACTGGAGCTCGTCTCGCGTCGCATCCACGTCCTCCACTACGCCGCCCCGCACGGGGCCTCGAGCTTATACATGGCCAGATCCCCCGCTCGGCTTCTCGGACGATTACACCGACCGTGCGGCCCGCACGGCCTCGCGAGCCCAGTCTCCCTCCCGGCAGAACGTGATATGACCGCACTGACACGCCTTGCCGATGCCCAAGTCCCGCAAGTTCACCTGATTCTGGCATCGGCGACACTCCGTGATGCTCTCGATCGTGACGTGGATCATCCCTGGGCGGGTCGACATGGTTGGCCGCTGATAGAGCCCGTTCGGCGTGTTCTTCAAATTCCGTTTCCAGGCGGCGGCGTGGTTCGAGTCAATGAAGCGCCGGGCATTGTAGATTCGTGGGGGTACCCACCCGAGAGCCGTGGGGTCACGGGGCCAGGGTATTGGTCGTCCGCAGGCACACTCGCAGAGCTTCAAGGGCCAACCGGTCGGTGAGCGGCCATGTGGTGCCGGCAGCACGGAGGGGTCAGCGCGGGTCGTCGACTGGACGCCGCCAACTGCGTCGCTGACGTAGGCGCTCGCGAAGGCGTCTTCCGCTGAACGTTCCGGCGCTATGCCCGACCGGACTAGAGAGTCGCGTTTGCCTCGGGGCGGACTGGCGCTTGTTGTCGACGTGGTGTGGCTAATCACGGCATGGTGATCCATCCGGCTCACTCCTCCTGTCAGCGAGCGTCGCCACGGACTTCGCACCTCTTTGCTCGTCAGCTTCCTGCGAGGCCGAACGGGATCCGGACCGAGTGCTCTCTCGCACGGCTGTCACCGGAACTCGGTCACCGAACTGGCGGACGGACCTTGCACGCGGCTTCGAGTCCCTCTTTTTCTTTGCGAGACGCTCGTAGGTGTCACGGATCGGTTCAGATACGGCTGCGCGTCGTAGCCGTGTCGTCGCCGTTCCTCGTCCGCGACAACCGCTCCCATCGACACATCGGCCTCCCCTGGGCCAGCGCGGCCCCTCGCGGGCTCACCATGCCGGTGTCCACGAGATCCGGCTCCGATGGGTCGCCGGGGTGGTCGTCCACGGCGGCGACGTGACCGCGGACGAAGTAGATAATGAAGTCCAATGGCATCTCGCCGAGCCGATAACGAGCAAGATGGTCCTTCGTGACGAGGCCGATGGCAGTTACCGCCACGGTCTCAAGCGTCCCCTCGACCGGCGCGATCAGCGTTTGGTGAGCCACGCTGACGAGTTGAGTGGGCGCTGGCATCCCCGGCGGCTCGCAGGTCGTAGTCAGCGTCGACCGTGGAGACACGGCTGGCGGCACGGTCTCTGCCGGCGCCGGCACGACGTTCGGCGCCGGTGCTTGGGCCCGGGCATCGCCGCCGGCAGCGCGCTGCTGCCACTCCGCCTGAGTCGGCATCCGGCCGCCTTCGCTGTTCTTCACAATGTCACGCAGGGACTGAGCAGATGCCGGGCCAACGCCAATAACACACGCAAGGGTCACAGAGCACAGCAGCGACGTTCGCGCCAAGGGGTCTCCTCCCTGGTTTGGCAGGCCGTCTTCGCCGTGGACGAGCGCGAGAGGGCCGAGAAGGAGAACGAGAAAAGCCGAGAGGCAAATGCGGGGATTCGACGCCCTGGTCGTGCTCACTGCGAGCACGAGCGGTGGTTTGCCCGCCCGGCCATGGACAAGTTGGTATACGACATGCTGCGTATAACCCAGATCGAGATACTACATGTAGGCGATATTGTATGTCAAGTACACTTCGACCACAGTATCTTGTGGCTGCCTATGCCCCCGCCGAGAGTGGTGGTCGCGACGGGGAGGACTCGGCAGCGCCGCGCACAGGGCCGCGGTCACAGATCACCGCAGTCGAGGGGATGAAAGCTCTAAGGCAAGCGACGAAGCTGTGGCAGGAGGAGCTCGACCCGGAGTTCGGCAGGTCGTCCAAGAACATCGGCGCCTGGCTGCAGAAAGCCAAGCAGGCCAGACAATGCGAGCCGCGGGCCGTCCCCCTTCATGAAGCTCGGGCGGATTTACCCCCAAGGGGGGCGTTGTTGGGAGGCGCTCCGTGAGGTCGAGGGGTCCGGTGCGGCTAGCTCCGGGCGACGCTCGCGCGGCCAAGATGCTTCACGGCCGGCGCGCTCGGCTGAACTGACGGAGGCCGACGCTCCCAATCTATATTCATCCGGGACGTCCGTCTCACCCTTAACGCAAAAGGAGGGCCGTCCCATGCCCAGTCTCGTGCTGGCCCGCATAGCTACCACAGGCATCTATCTTCTGCACAACGTCCCGCGTGACCTTCAGCGGGCCGCACGCGTCCGCGCCGGGCGT
>QHRX01000066.1 GCA_003221455.1 Candidatus Rokuibacteriota bacterium | reverse complement strand
TGCATCTCCTCCGGCCTCGGCTTCCGGCTGGGCCCGCCGCTCGCGGTGCTCGCGTTCATGGGATTCGAGTGGCAGTTTCTCCGGCCGCTCTACGTCGGCGACACGATCCGGAGCCGCTCCGCCATGGTCACCAAGCGCTCGCTCCGGGAGGGCGGCGTGATCGTCGAGGCCCGCGACATCCTCGACCAGAGCGGTGAGGTGACGCAGAGCGGGCGGCTCACGCTGCTCGTCGCGAAGCGGCCGGCGGAGCGGCCGTGAACGCGCTGCCGTTCCTGCTGGCGCCGCCGCTCGGTTACGTCGGCTACGCGTGGGGCGCGCACCTCCTGACCCTCGGCTGCGCCTGGCGCGGCCCGCGATCGCGGCGCCGGATCGCGCTCAGCTTCGACGACGGACCGGACCCCGAGTTCACGCCTCGCGTGCTCGGGCTCCTCGAGCGGGCCGGGGTCCGCGGGACCTTCTTCCTGCTCGGTGAGCGGGCGGCCCGCGCCCCCGACGTCGTGCGCGCCCTGGCCGCGGCCGGGCACGAGGTCGGCAACCACACCTGGTCGCACCGTAACCTCTGGACGTGCGGCCCGCGGCGGACTGAGTCGGAGATCCGGCGCGCGCACGAGCTCCTGGCTGAGCTGGCCGGCCGGCCGCCGGCGCTCTTCCGGCCGCCGTGGGGGGCCGTCAACGTCGCGATGTTCGGCGTCCTCCGTCGCCTCCACGCGCGGTGCGTGTTCTGGTCGATCCAGCCCGAGGGGCTGCGCCCGGTCGGCGCGGCGACGCAGGCGGCGCGCGTCGTGAGGCGTGCCTACCCGGGCGCCATCGTGGACCTCCACGACGCCGAGGGGACGAGGGCCGCCCCCGCGCGCCTGATCGCGGCGCTGCCGCCGATGCTGGATGGGCTCCGCGAGCGCGGCTACACTTTCGCCACGGTGGGGGAGCTGCTGGCGGACGCCTGACCGGGCTCGGCGCCGTCCGCCCGGGGGCGGAACGTCTCCGGCGTCACCGCCGGCGCGGCGGAGGGCTCGAACGGAGGGCCCGAGGCGCGCGGGTGCTGCGGGTCGGCGACAGGTTGTCTGTCCGCGGAACGTGCGCTAGGATCTGAACCGGCTTTTGGGCAGGACGTAGACGCGTCGCAACCAACCTCGAGGAGGGCCCTTCCCGTATGGCGTTTGACCCCCGCCACAAGAGCCGCGTGCTGCTGGACGGGAGCGACCGCGCCGCCGCCCGCTCCTACTTCAAGGCGATCGGCTTCACCGACGAGGATCTGTCGAAGCCGCTCGTCGGCGTCGCCCACTGCTGGATCGAGATCACCCCGTGCAACTGGAATCACCAGAAGCTCGCCGAGAAGGTCAAGGAGGGCATCCGAGCGGCCGGGGGGACGCCGATCGAGTTCAACACGATCTCCGTCACCGACGGCATCGCCATGGGCACGCAGGGCATGAAGGCCTCGCTGGTGAGCCGTGAGCTCGTCGCCGACTCGGTGGAGGTGGTGGCCCGGGGCCATCTGTTCGACGCGGTCGTCGGGATCTCAGGCTGCGACAAGACGATCCCGGGGATGGTCATGGCGCTCGCCCGCCTGAACCTGCCGGGCCTGATGCTCTACGGGGGCTCGATCATGTACGGCGAGTACCGGGGCCGGCGGCTCACCGTCCAGGACGTGTTCGAGGCGATCGGCGCCTTCAACGCCGGCAAGATCGACGCGCGAGAGCTCCGCGAGATCGAGAGCCGCGCCTGCCCGGGCGCCGGCGCCTGCGGCGGCCAGTTCACGGCGAACACGATGTCGACCGCGTTCGAGATGCTCGGGATCTCGCCGATGGGGTTCAACGGCGTCCCCGCGGCGGACCCGAAGAAGGCCGAGGTCGCCTTCGAGAGCGGTGGGCTCGTGATGGAGCTGCTCCGCAAGGGGGTCACGCCGCGATCGATCATCACGAAGCGGGCCCTCCTGAACGCGATCGCCGGGGTCATGGCCACGGGCGGCTCGACCAATGCGGTCCTCCACCTCCTGGCGGTGGCCCGGGAGGCCGGCGTTCGCCTGTCGATCGACGAGTTCGACCGGATCTCGCGGAAGACGCCGCTCCTGGCCGACATGAAGCCATGGGGACGCTTCACCGCCCCCGAGATGTACGAGGCGGGCGGCATGGCCGTGGTCGCCAAGCGTCTGCTCGACGCCGGTCTCCTGGCGGCGGACGCGCCGACCGTGACCGGCCGCACGATCGGCCACGAAGCGCAGGCCGCGCGCGAGGCACCCCGCCAGCAGGTGATCCGGCCGCTCTCGGAGCCGATCGCCCCGCACGGCGGTATCGCCATCCTCCGCGGCAACCTGGCCCCCGACGGCTGCGTGGCGAAGGTGGCCGGGCACGCGGAGAGGGTCTTCCGGGGCACGGCGCGCGTCTTCGAACGCGAAGAAGACGCCTTCGCCGCCGTCAAGGCGGGGAGGATCAAGGCGGGCGACGTGATCGTGGTCCGCTACGAGGGCCCCAAGGGCGGGCCCGGCATGCGGGAGATGCTCCACGTGACGGGCGCGCTCCAGGGCGCGGGACTCGGGGCCACGGTGGGTCTCATCACCGACGGCCGCTTCTCGGGCGCGAGCCACGGTTTCATGGTGGGCCACATCGCGCCCGAGGCGGCGGTGGGCGGCCCGATCGCGGCGCTGAGGAACGGCGACGCGATCGTGATCGACGTGGGCAAGCGGCGGCTCGACGTCCAGCTCTCGGCCGCCGAGATCAAGAAGCGGCTGCGCGCGGCGAAGCCCCCGAAGCCGCTGTATGCCTGGGGTGCGATGGCGAAGTACGCGCGCCTCGTCTCCTCGGCCTCCGACGGCGCGGTCACTGGCTAGCGCGCCCCCCGCGACGAGCTTCGACACACTGCTCGCCCTGCTGGTCGGCGAGGGCCTCGCGGGGAAGGTGGTGCTCGACGTCGGCACGGGCGCGGGGCGGCTGGCGCTCGAGCTCGCGCCGCGCTGCCGGCGCGTGATCGGCCTCGATCGCGATACGGCCGCCATCGAGGAGGCGCGGGCCCGCGCGGCCCAGGGGCGCCTCACCAACGTCGAGTTCGTCGTGCTCGACGCCGAGGCCGGCGAGTACGCTGCCTTCGCGCCCGACCTGGTCACGGCCCACCTCTGCGTGTCCGACGCGGTCATCGAGCGGGCGGGCCGGGTCCTCGCCCCGGGCGCCGGGCTCGGCTTCGTCGCGTTCCACGCCGACCACTGGCTCGAGACCGGCCGCCGGCGGCTTCGCCGTCGAGCGCCTCGAGGTCGCTCGCCACGTGCAGACGTTCGGGTCGGTCCAGGAGGGCCTGGCGGCCGCGATTGCGCTCCAGGAGAAGTGGAAGACCGACGGCCGCTGGTTCCGCTACGTCCAGTTTCTGGAAGAGGGCGGTCGCACCCTGACCCGGAGCCACCTCGTTTGCTTCGCCAGGCGGCGCTGAGCGCGGCCCTGCGCGAGCGCGCGCAGGCGCTCGGGTTCGACCGGGTCGCGATCGGCCCGGCGGGACCCCCGGCGCACGGCGCCGAGTTCGAGCGCTGGCTCGACCGCGGCTACGCCGGCACCATGGCCTACCTCGGTCGTGGCCGGGCGGCGCGGCTCGATCCCGCGACGCTGCTGCCGGGAGCGCGCTCGGTGGTCGCGGTCGCGCTGAGCTACAACGGGGCCGACGACGCCGAGGGCTGGGCGCCCGTCGCGCGCTACGCCCGGGGCCGCGACTACCATGAGGTCATGCGGCCACGACTCGAGGCGCTCGGAGCGAGCCTCCGCGAGTTCGCGGGGCCCGACGCTCGCTGGCGGGTGTCCGTGGACACGAGCGCCGTCCTCGAGCGCGACCTCGCCGCCCGCGCCGGGCTCGGCTGGATCGGCAAGAACACGAACGTGCTCGACCAGACCCTCGGCTCCTTCTTCTTCATCGGGATCGTGCTCACGACCGTCGAGCTGGCGACGGACGCGCCGGTGGCGGACCGCTGCGGGACGTGCACCGCCTGCCTCGACGCGTGCCCGACCCAGGCCTTCGTCGCGCCCTACGTACTCGACGCCCGCCGGTGCATCTCCTACCTCACGATCGAGCACCAGGGCCCGATCGCGCCCGAGCTCCGTCCCCGCGTCGGGGACTGGGCGTTCGGCTGCGACGTCTGCCAGACGGTGTGCCCGTGGAACCGGAAGGCGGCGCCGGCAACCGATCCCGCCCTCCGCCCCGCCGAGCCGCTCGAGCCGCTCGCGGCGTGGCTCTCTCTCGACGAGCCCGCCTTCCGCCGGCGGTTCCGGGGGTCCGCCCTCAAGCGCGCGCGGCGGAGCGGCCTTCTTCGCAACGCGGCTCTCGTGCTCGGCAACCGCCGCGACCCGGCGGCGGCGCCCGCGCTCCGGCGAGCGCTGGACGATCCGGACCCCGTCGTTCGCGACGCGGCCGCGTGGGCTCTCGAGCGGACCGCCCCCGCGTGACGGCGCTCGCCCTCGCGATCGTCCTGCTCTCGTCGCCGAACGCGCTGGCCGCCGACGCGCCGCTGCCGGGCCCGTACCAGCAGGCGTTGCACGCGCTCCAGACGGACCCGGTCGCCGCCGGGCGGGCGCAGGCGGCCGTCGCGCTCGGGCAAGGGTTCACGACGGTGCCGCGACCCGGCGCGGACCCGCGGATCGTGGGGGCGCTCAGCGAGTCCGTCCGGCGGGACCCCGATCCGACCGTCCGGGCGCTGGCCGCCTACGCCCTCTGCCTCCTCGGCGATGCGCGGGGCGTGCCGCCCCTCATCGACGCGCTCCGGTCGCACACCGCGGCCGGCAAGGACGCGCAGGAGTACTTCGACGATCGGGTGCGGGTCCCCCTCTCCTACCTCTACCGGGCGCTCGGGTTCGTGGACGGCCCCGTGGCGCGGGACTTTCTCCTCTCGGTCGCGGGCGCCGGCGACCGGGAAGTGCGGGTGCTCGCGATCGGGACGCTCGGTGAGTACTGGACGAAAGACGCCGCCATCGACGCGCGTCTCGAGGCGCTCCTGCCGGAGCGGGATCCCGCCATCAAGGCGGCCGTCACCTGGGCGCTCGACGAGCGACGGCGCAACCGCACCGCGGCGCCCCGGTAGGCGGCGGCGCGCCGCGGCGGCGTGCTACAATGAGCGCGCCATGGCGATCCTGAAGGTGGCGCGGCTCGGCCATCCGGTGCTCCGGCAGGTCGCAGAGCCGGTCCCCGCCGACGCCATCCCCTCGCCCGAGACCCAGCGCCTCATCGACGACATGATCGAGACGATGCGGGAGTACAGCGGCGCCGGCTTGGCCGCGACCCAGGTGCACCGGCTCGTGCAGATCGCCGTGATCGAGGTGCTGAAGGATCCGCGCTATCCGGACGCGCCCGAGATCCCGCTCACGGTGCTGATCAACCCGATCGTCACCCCGCTCACCGAGCAGACGGAGGACGGCTGGGAGGGTTGCCTCTCCATTCCCGACATGCGCGGCATCGTGCCGCGCTGGACCGCGGTCCGGCTCGAGGCCCGCGACCGCGAGGGGCAGCCGATCGACCTCAAGGCCGCCGACTTTTTCGCGCGGGTGATCCAGCACGAGAGCGATCACCTCAACGGACTCGTCTACGTCGATCGAATGCGCGACCTCCGGACCCTCACCCATCTCGCCGAGTGGAACAGGTACTGGCTCGGCGCGACCGAGCAGAACGACTAGGGGGCGCGGGTGGCCGAGGGCGGCCGGGTGGTGGCGGCCGTGCAGGACCTCTTCTTCGTGGCGCGGATCCGCGAGACCGCCCGGCAGGCGGGGGTGCCGCTCGACTTCGCGCGGACCCCGGAGGCGCTGAGCGCCGCGCTCGCCGCGGGCGGGGTCTCGCTCGTCCTGGTCGACCTCACCACCGCGGGCTGGGACTACGAGGCCCTGTTCGGCGCCGTCGCCGGCGTAGCGCCCCGGCCGACCGTACTCGCCTTCACGACCCACGCGCTGGCAAGCCGGACGAAGCCGCTCCACGCCCGCTGCGACCGCGTCGTGACCAAGGAGACGCTGACGGCGGAGCTCGGCCTAATCCTCCGCGGCGCGCTCCGATGACGGCCGCTGCCGAGTTCGTCGCGCAGCTCGACGCGGAGAACCGGGCACTCCTCGAGCGGCTCCGGCCCGACGAGACGCTCCGGCCCGAGGCCGAGGGCGAGCTCACGGTCGTCAACCTGCTCAAGATCGCGCTCAAGAACGAGATCGAGGCGACCGAGATCGCGGCCCGCTGGCTCGTCGCGACGGACGAGGTGGACGTAAAGCTCGCGCTCGCCCGGCAGGTAGGGGACGAGGCCAAGCATTACCGGATGATCGCCGAGCGGTTGCGCGAGCTCGGCGTCGATTCGAAGAGCGTGAATCCGCTCGCGAAGGGCTGGGGGCCGCTCTTCCAGTTTCTCGACACGCTGTCCACCACGGTCGAGCGCGTGGCGGCGGGCCAGTTCACGCGCGAGGCCATCGCGGTCGTGAAGAATCAGCAGTTCATCGACTTCTGCGACCGGGCGGGGGACCCACGGACGGCGTCCCTCTACCGGGACGTAATCGAACCGGACGAGCGCTATCACCACGAGCTTGGCCGGACGCTCCTCCTGCGGCTGGCGACCACGGCGCCGGCGCAGGACGCCGCCCGCCGAGCCGCCCGGCGCACCCTCGAGCTGGCCGAGGAGCTGCAGACCGCGGCCTTCCGGACGGCCGGCATCCACCACGCTCCCGGCTGTTGATGGATGCGTCCCTCCGGGCGTTCGCCCGCGCGCTCGGGACGCCCGAGGCCGGCCTCGACCTCGCCCGCGCGGCACTCCTCATCGCCGAGGTCGAGCACCCCGGCCTCCCCGTCGACGACTATCTCCGGGCCCTCGATCTCCTCGCGGCGCGGTCGGGCGCCCGGCGGTCCGACGACCCGCTCCACCGCCTGCATCGCCTCCGCGAGTTCCTGTTCGAGGAGGAGGGCTTCCGCGGCAACGTCGAGGCGTACTACGATCCGGGCAACAGCTGCCTCAACGACGTCCTCGACCGCCGGCTCGGCATTCCGATCACGCTCTCAGTCGTCCTCATGGAGGTCGGCCGGCGGGTCGGCCTGGACATCGCGGGCGTCGGCCTGCCCGGGCACTTCGTCGTGAGCGCGCGGGTCGGGCCGGCGGCGGTGCTGCTCGATCCGTTCAGCGGCGGTGCCTTGCTGACGCCCGAGAGCTGCGCCAAGCTGGTGAGCCGGGCCCTCGGCCGACGCGTCGCGCTCACGCCGGCCCTCCTCGCGCCCGCCACCAAACGGCAGATCCTCGTCCGCATGCTCAACAACCTGAAGGCGATCTACTGGCAGCGGGAGGACTGGCCGAAGACGCTCGCGATCACCGATCGGCTCCTGGCCGCCGACCCGACGCTCGTTGCGGTCGTCCGCGACCGCGGCACCGCGCTCACCCGGCTCGGCGACTACCGGCGTGGGCTCGCCGACTGGGAGCGCTACCTCACCGAGCGGCCACAGGCGCCCGACGCGGAGGCGCTCCGGGGCGAACTCCGGCGGACGCGCATGCTCCTGGCGTCGCTCAACTGACCGACCCGCCGGCCGGCCGTGACCACGGCGGACGTCCTCGTGATCGGCGGCGGCGTGATCGGCGCGTCGGTCGCCTCCCACCTCCTCGAAGCTGACCCGCGGCTCCACGTCGTCCTCCTGGAGCGCGAGGCCCAGGCGGGGATGGGCGCCACGTCGAAGGCGACCGGCGGGGTCCGCCATCAGTTCTCGACCGAGGCCAATATCCGGCTGACACTCCTGTCGTATCCCTACTTCGCCCACGCCCACGAGCGGCTCGGCCGCTCGGTGGACTTCACCGCGCACGGCTACCTCTTCGTGACGGGGAGCCCCGAGGTGCTGGCCGCCTCGGCCCGGAGCGTCGAGCGGCAGCGCTCGCTCGGGGTGCGGAGCCGGCTGCTCGCGCCCGCCGAGATCGCGCCGCTCCTGCCGGCGCTCGTGACGGACGACCTCGTCGGCGGGAGCTTCTGCCCGGACGACGGCTCCGCGGACCCTCACGGGCTACTGCAGGCGTTTCTCGGGATCGCGCGTGACCGCGGCCTCGACGTGCGGACGGCGGAGCCGGTCGTCGGCGTGGAGCGGGTGGCTGAGCGCGTGGTCGGCGTCCGGTCGGCCCGCGACGCCTATCGCGCGCCGGTCGTCGTCAACTGCGCCGGGCCCCACGCGGACACCGTCGGCGCGCTCGCGGGCGTCGAGATCCCGTCGAAGCCGTTCCGACGGCAAGTGCTGGTCACCGCGCCGCTCCCCGACTTCCCGCCGATGTTTCCGCTGATCGTCGACCTCGACACGGGCTTCTACGTCCACCGCCAGGGTGCGGCCGCCGTGCTGATGGGCGGCACCGACAAGGACCGCGCGCCCGGGCACGACACGACGATCGACTGGGGCGCCTTCGAGCTTGTCTTCCAGGCCGCGGCGCGGCGGGTGCCGCCGCTCGCCGAGGCCCGGGTGGTCCGCGCCTACGCCGGCGTCCGCGATCTCACGCCCGACTACCACGGAATCCTCGGCGAGGCGCCGGGCGCGCCCGGCTTCTACGTCGCCTGCGGCTTCTCCGGCCACGGCTTCATGCACGCGCCGGCGATCGGCCTCCTGATGGCCGAGCTCATCCTCGACGGGCGCGCGCGGAGCATGGACATCGCCGCGCTCTCGCTGGCGCGCTTCGCCGCGGGCCCCGTCGCGCGCGAAGCGACCATGTTCTGAGGCGCTGGTCGGCGGGGCCCGGAGTGCCTAGGCCGTCCGTGACCGGAGGCGCTCGACCACCCGGGCGTCGGCGGCGGGGAACTCGTAGTCCGCCAGCTGCTCGGGCGCGACCCAGGCGAGGGCCTGGGACTCGAGCGGCTCCGCTTGGCCGGCGACGAGCCGGCAGCGGAAAAAGTGGATGACGACGGTCGTCTCCGGGTACGCCCAGCGCACGGTCTCGACCTTCTCGCCGACCGTGAAGGAGCCGCCCAGCTCCTCGCCGAGCTCGCGGCGGAGGCAGGCCTCGAGGGTCTCGCCCGCGTGGCGCTTGCCGCCCGGGAACTCCCAGACCCCCGCCAGATGCGTCCCCTCGCGGCGCTGGGTGATCAGGTAGCGCCCCGCCGAATCCTGGATGAGGGCGGCCGCCACCTCGGCGATCACCGGGGGCCGCCGCCGGCGCTTCGGCAGAAGCCGCGCA
>QHRX01000065.1 GCA_003221455.1 Candidatus Rokuibacteriota bacterium | reverse complement strand
CTCGAGGCGTCCGCCCGCGCGGCCGCCACGTCGGGGTTGGCCGCCTCGGCCTCGCTCACGTCGAACAGGTTGCCAAAGACCTTGTTCATCGCGAGGAAGGCCGCCGCCATGCCGCTCGCCGTCTGTAGGAACCGCCGGCGGTCGAGGCCCTGCCTCGGCCCGTGGGTGTCGGCCAGCTCCTTGATACGCGCTTCTACCTCGCGCTGCTGTGGCGTCTGCGGGAGGGGGTTAAACTCCCCGTTTGAGACTATTTGAGTGGGAACGGGCGAAGGAAAGGCGTTTTCCGCCGGTTCGAGTTCAGCAAGCTCACGGTCACTGAGAAAGATCCCCATGCGCTTCTCCTCTTTCTCCCTGTTCGGGTCGCGGGGCGCCGGACGGCCGACGCCATGTCGAGAGCGAACGAGTCCGTTGTGTCCCGTTCGCGGTGTTCAGCTCGTTCCGGTGGGGGGTGGCGCCCCGATGGCCCGCCGCTTCCGGGATGTCCCACTGGCTTAGCCCTCGTGCGCGGAAAGCTATGGCACGCCGTTTGACTGCGTGTCAAGGGCATCTTTCCTAGATCTTGTGAATCTTTTCCCACCTTATGTACTTCAGCGCTTCAACGAGCCATCAGCCTGCCTCTCGTGGTCTCCTCTTCCTCTTTCCGTTTCCTTTCGCTGTTGACATGGGTCCTCCCCCTGCTAAGCTCCGCCCCGAGACACGAGAATCGAGCACTGACAACGGCTCTACTGCCCTCGATGAACTTTGGATCCCGCAGCGGAGAGCCGGCATGAGGGAGCAGCTATCTGGACTGCTTGACGGGATCCACCCCAAGGGGCAATCGGGAGACCGCTATACCTGGTTCATCTGCCGTGGTCGCGACGTGAAGGTGACGGAAAACGCCGTTCGGCTAGTGATTCGCAAGTTAGCGCCACGGCCCGACCGGAGATGGGCCGTCATTATCGACGGACAGGAGTTCCGCCCGAAGCAGACGTTGGCCAAAGCCGCTGCGCTGGACCGTCACAGCTTCTCGACTCTCACGGCGTGCCGTGGGTTGAACGAACTCGGATTCGATATCACCTACAAAGGCGGGCCCGTCTAGGTATGGACGCGCTCGAGGAGCCAGCCGCGTGACCCCCCGGGAGGGACCGCAACCCGGGCTGGGGTCGTACCCGGCGGGGCCAGGGCCGAGGCGGTACGCTCGCGGACCGCTGGCGACGAGTTGGCGGCGGGCTCGGTCTGCACCGAGCGTGCCGCTGTCGAGGGTAGTCGGAGCCCTTCTCCTCGCGGCACTCGCCGCGGGCCTCACCGGCGACGTCGGGGCCAAGGTCTTCTACTCCATGGATCAGGCGCTCCGGTTCGCCTTCCCGGACGCGTCGACAATCGAGAAGGAAACGCTCTTCCTCAGCGAGCCCGAAGTCCGCCAGGTCGAGAGTCTCGCCCGGGCCCGGCTCGAGTCCCGGATGATTCCGGTCCACATCGGCAAGCAGAACCAGAGGCTCCTCGGCTACGCGATGGTCGACGTCCATGTCGTGCGGACGCAGCCTGAAGCCGTCCTCATCGTCCTCGAGCCGGACGGCGTGATCGCGTCGACGACCCTGTTGGCGTTCGACGAATCGCTAGACTATCTTCCTCCTGGCCGTTGGCTTCGGCAGTTCGACCGCAAGACACTGAGACCGGACCTCGCGCTGGGCCAGGAGATCGTCGCGATCACCGGAGCCACTCTCAGCACGTCGGGGGTCACTGACAGTGTGAGGAGAGCCCTGGCCGTCTATCAGGTGAAGCTGGCCCCGAAGAAGCGCTGACGCGCTTCGCCGCTCTCATCCTGGCGCGAGGCGACGCGGAGCGCTCTGCACCCGCGTGTTGTGAAATGGCGCCCCGGGGGTGGACCGAGGCCGGTTGAAGCCAGGCGGGGCCGCGCCTACGGGATCGTGATGCCGCGCCGGGCCAGCTCGCCTTCCAGGTCCAGCTCCCGCGTCTCGGCCGGCTTGCCGTCGGGCACCGTCCAGAAGATCTCGAACTCGAGCCCGTCGGGGTCCTTGGCATAGAGCGACAGGCTCACGCCGTGATTCGACGAGCCGACCAGCGCGCGCGCCTCGATCAGCCGCTGCCGCGCGCGCACCAGGTCAGTGATGTCGTCGACCTCCCACGCGGAGTGGTACATGCGCGCCACTCGCTCGTCGGGCCGTGGCACGCCCGTCTGCTCGAACAGGCCAAGATGATGATCGTCCGGGCTTCCCGGTATCCTCAGGAAGGCCGCGCCCGGGAACCGCGACTTCACCTCGAAGCCCAGCACGTCACGGTAAAAGCGCACGCTCCGCTCGACGTCCGACACCCACAGGACCAGGTGCTGCAAACGCCTGAGACCGATACTCGTCGTGGCACCGCTCATGGCAGGGGCTTCCAGGGCTCGACGACGTTCACGGCGAGGCCATTATAGTCCCCGCCCGGCGGCGCCCCCTTTCCAGTTGATTCGCATCGTCCGCTCCGCTAGGCTTTGCCCGCCCGCACACCTGCAGGTGTGACGGACGTGGCCCGACCTCAGCGCGGACCGGCCGATCGATCACAGGGAGAAATTGCCATGTTGCTGCATCGACGTGTCTCGAGGCGAGACGTTCTGCGGGCTGCTCTGGTCGCCGGGGCTGCCGTCGCCGTCCCCGGACGGGCGATGGCGGAGGTGTGTCAGGAAACGCCCCCTCAGGAAGAAGGTCCCTTCTATCTGAACAGCTATGACCGTACGAGGCCGGCGCCGCACCACAGTGACCTCACCGCCGTCCCGGGTGCGACCGGCCGACCGGAGGGCGACATTATCTACGTGACGGGGCGGGTCACCGACGAGGAGTGCGGGCCCGTCAAAGGCGCCATGGTCGAAATTTGGCAGGCGAACGCCAAGGGCCGGTATGTCCACGCCGCCGATCCGAACCCGGCACCGAAGGACCCGAACTTCCTCGGCTTCGGTGAGGCCATGACCGACGAAAACGGAATCTACTCCTTCAAGACCATCAAGCCCGGCGCCTACCCGGTCCCCGGAGGCTGGATCCGGCCGCCCCACATCCATTTCAAGGTGCACGGCGGGTTCTTCCACATGATGGTCACCCAGATGTACTTCGCGGGAGAGGAGCACAATCGGGATGACTTCCTCTTGAATTCGGTCTCGAAGGCCGAGCAGAAGCGGCTGATCATCGAGCCGGCGCGGCGCCCAGAGAGCAACGCGGAGAATCTCTACACGTTCAACGTCGCGTTGAAGCCGTTCCAGGCCCGGACCTGACGATCGGCTCGGCGCAGGCGTGCGCATCCTGGTGACGGGAGCGGCGAGCGGGATCGGACGAGCGACCTGTCTCCGCCTGGCCCGAGATGGCCGCGCCTGCGGCCAGGCGGCTCAGATCGCGGCCGTCGACCTCGGCCCCTCGGTCGGGCTCGAGGGCCTAGTCGAGGATCTCCGAGGACAAGGCGCCGAGGCGCTCGCGCTGCACGGCGATATGGGCAGCGTCGACGCTCCCGCCCGTGTCGTCGGCGAGGCGGTCACCCGCTTCGGCGGTCTGGACGGCCTCGTGAGCAACGCCGGGATCAACCGGCCGGGCCCGCTCAGTGCTTACTCGGTCGATGACTGGGACCGCGTGTTTGCCGTGAACACGCGCGCGACGTGGCTCCTGGCCAGGGCGGCGCACCAGGCCCTCACGACATCGCGCGGCGCCATCGTGGTTGTCGCGTCGATGTCCGGCAGCCATCCGCACGCGAACCTCGGCGCTTACGGGCCGAGCAAGGCCGCCGTCATCATGTTGATGCGCGTGCTCGCGCAGGAGCTCGGGCCCGACGGCATCCGTGTCAACGCGCTGTCCCCCGGCATGACGCGCACCGGCATGACCGCCAGGATTTATGCGGACCAGCAGGTCGCGGCCGCGCGGGACGCGCTCGTCCCCCTCGGGCGCGTCGCCTCCCCGGACGACATGGCCGACGTCATCGCGTTCCTGCTCGGGCCCGACGCGCGATACGTCAACGGCCACGACCTCGTCGTCGACGGAGGCGTGACCGGCAACCTTCTCGGCCGTCTGCCCGGCCTGTCCGAGATCGCGCGAGGCTAAGCGCGGAGGGCCGACCTCGAAGTAGCTCATAAATCAGGGTTACCCTCCGGTCCTCGTCAACTCATGTGTGAGGGTTACCGGAGCCATCAACTACGAAGCTTCCAGGAGACGACTTCGGGGAGGGGGCGCCGCGAGGGCGCCCTGATCGTTTCTCTCCTCTGCGAGTCCTCAGGCAGCTACTCAGCGTTCTTGGTGCCCTCCTGATCTCCCAAGCGACTGGGAACCTCCGGGCTACCGCCGGCGTAGCGCTTCCGCCCGCGCCATCCTGATCACCTGATCACGACCAGCGCCGCGGGCCGCATTTTTTACGATGGTCGATGGCGGACCCGCTGATCGAAGAATCAGTTGCCGCTTCCAATATTCCGGAAGCGTCTAATTTTGTTGATGGGCCGTGGGAGATGCGAGCCTCCGACCGACTGATTAACTACAATGTGGTCGTTCGAGAGCTTGACCCGCGCAAGCGTGGCAGCCGCGAACTCGAACTCAAGCGCTTGGGCGCCTGTCGGGAGCAGATCGTGGCGAGGCGTTGGGCGCACCGGGTGCGCTCCTAACGAACGGTCGCTGGTCCAAATTCAGCCCCGCAACCAATCGTCAGAAGGGGCTACGGCGCACACCGTAACCCCGTCGTGTTTTTGCGCTCAACTTTCCGAAGCCAGAAGAGTAAACTGCGCAGCTGCATGTTCGACTTCAGGGACCATTCGGTCCTCGTGACCGGAGCCGGGGCCGGGATCGGTCTCGGCATTGCGCAGGCGTTTCATCAGGCGGGAGCGCGCGTCGCCCTCGGCGATCTCCACGAGCCTGGGTTGGCGCGGGCGGCGGAGCGGCTGGGCGGTTCCGAGCGCGTGTTCACCCATCCGGTCGACGTCCGCGACGGCCGTTCGGTCGCCGACTTCGTACAGGCCACCGAGCGTGCCATCGGGCCCGTCACGGTCGCCGTCGCCAACGCCGGTGTTTACCCGAACGCGCCGGTCCTGGACATGACGACCGAGGAATGGGACCGCGTGATCGAGACGAATCTGCGCGGCGTCTTCCTCACCTGCCAGGCGGTGGCTCGCCGCATGGTGGCCGAGGGCATGCCGGGCAAGCTCATCACGATCTCGTCGGGCGCCTACAACAGCGGCCGGAAGGGCGCCGCGCACTACTGCGCGTCCAAGGCCGGCGTGGTGATGTTCACCAAGGTGCTGGCGATGGAGCTCGGCGCGCATCGAATCAACGTCAATTGCATCGCGCCTGGGCTGGTCACGGTCGAGCGGAACGTCAACGAGGTGTCCGAGGAGGTCGTGCGAGCGATCGTCGCCACGATTCCCTGGGGCCGGCCGGGATCCCCGGAGGATATCGCCCACGCGGCACTGTTTCTGGCGTCCCCGTTCGCGGAGTTCATCACCGGCGAGGTGTTGAGTGTCGACGGAGGCAGCGGTACTGGTCGGACGTATCTGCCGTATAGCGGCCCGACTCGTCGCTGAGCCTCACACCTTCGCATGAAATCCGTGATCGTCGTTTACAAGGGATCTGCTAGCAGCGTAGACGCGTGAGCGCTGAAAGAGAATTGCCGCACGGTCTCCGTGCCCCCCGTGATCTCGTGTGCCCAAGGCTACACTTCGCTGGGTCCTGCGGCGGCCGACCCAGGCCCGGCTCCTCTTGGTCGCTCAGCGCGCGCGACCGCTCCCACCCGAGGAGAACACACGGCGCGGGGCCTTCGCGCGTGCCCGCGCGCGCTCCTCCGCCTTGCGCGCACGGATCACGGCGATCCGCTCGCCGAGCGGGATCTCCAGCCCCTCGCTCGCGCGTGCCTCGTAGTTGAAGCCGGGCAGCGTGCGCCGCGGGATGCGTGTGCCCATCGCGCGCTCGATCTGCCGGAAGTCGCCTTCCTCCTCGCGCGAGACGAAGGTGACGGCATCGCCGACGGCTTCCATGCGCGCCGTCCGTCCGGATCGATGGATGTAGTCATCGGGCGCGTGCGGCACGTCGAAGTTCACGACGTGGGAGA
>QHRX01000064.1:2982-11216 GCA_003221455.1 Candidatus Rokuibacteriota bacterium | reverse complement strand
GGCCCCCTGAGCGTTTTTTGACGTTGACCGTTGACGAGAGTCCTCCAGCGTGCCGCGCCGGGGCGGCAGGCTTTCTTGAGGAGTACGGCGCGGCGACCCTATTTGACCGTCGAGGTCTCTGGCCGTGACGGCAGCGCCCGATCTTTGGGTGCGATAGTCAAGACACCGCTCGACCAGTTCGTCGAAGGGGCGCCAGGCGCGTGCGAGCGTAGGACCCTCCCCTTGGATGCCGGCGAACCGTCCGCTTCACGCAGGCAGGGCAACACTCAGGGCGAGCAACACGACGGCGATGACCTTGCCCGCGACCCTGGCTAGTTCTTGGCTAGTTCCGACGTTCCCACAGGCGTTCCCACTCTTCGAGAGCCTCCCGGAACTCCTCTAGCTCCCGCTTGCGCCATCGCTTGAAGTTGTCCGTCGTGATCAGTACGCCCGTGCGCTTGTAGGCACGGATGTAGGCCGGATCAGCGCCCGCATGCCTGAGGGCGTCGACGACCATCCCATCCAACTGGGCGTCATCCATCGGGCGCGGCTGATCCGCCTCGGGATCGAAGAACAGAGGATCCTCCGGGCCGGGATCGCGCCCGAAACTTCTGCCGGAACGCCTCTAGCTGCTCCTTGAGCGCCCGCATCAGTTCCGCGTCGAGGCGAATCGCCCGCAACTTCCTGCTTCCCCTGCGCCGCCCCATCTCGCCGCCCGTCTGTTACCGCGCCGAGCGTATGCCGCATTCCAGCTCGACGCAAGCCCCTGCCTTGGTCGACCTCGAGGGTGTGCCCGATGAGACACCGGCGGACCGCCCCGTCCCGGGGCCGACGCCCTCTGTTATCGCCCCTGTTACCAGGGAAAAGGACGCGAAACGCCTGGCAGCTCGACTCGGGCGCCGCGATCGGGGTGGCGCGCAGCTCTATCCGACCATCACGCTGTCGGCATCCTGGACTTTGCAGACGGCGACAGCGGGAGTGCCGTTCGACACGTCGATCTTCATCTCGAACCTGACCGCGGGTCTCACCACCCCCCTCTTCCATGGTGGCGCTCTCGAGGCCCAGCGGCGGGCGGCCATCGACGCGTTTGACGCACAACTCGGCGACTACCGGATCACCGCCCGTCGACGCCCCGTCCGGTGGCTCCTTCTTAAGCAGCTTGAACAAAGCCAGCAAGTCATTGCCCTCGGGCAGTTAGGCTGGACGCTGCGCCGTATTTGAGGCGGTGACGGGCGTGCGGCGCGAGACGGCCGGCGACGGCCCAGGGGTCAGGAGCCCGATGGCACAGCGGCTTCGTCCGTTTCCCAGCCATAGAACCCATGAGGGCAGGGGCCGAATGCGTGATAAGCTCTCGGGTGTCGGCTCCTTCCTGTCCGTGACGGCGAGTCCAGGTCGCGAGAGCCATCGCGTTCGGAGCGTCTCCCGTCATCTCAGCCTGCATCCACATTGGGCGTCCGTCCAAGACGCCGATGAAAGGCGAAAACGAAAAACCATGAGCAAGGAAGATGCAATCGAGGTGGAGGGCAAGGTGATCGAGCCGCTGCCCAACGCGATGTTCCGGGTGGAGATGGACAATGGCCACAAGGTCCTGGCCCACGTGTCGGGCAAGATGCGAATGCACCACATCCGGATCCTGCCCGGCGACAAGGTCACGATGGAGCTGTCCCCCTACGACCTGACCCGAGGTCGGATCACGTACCGGTTCAAGTAGAAGTCGAGCCGAAACGCCGCTTGCGCTCTCAGGAGCGAACGCGCTACAACACACCCGCTTGAGCGCCCGCCCCTATGGCCGATTTTGCGCCGTCCACACTTGGCCGGATTTATGGTGTTCACTCTCGTTCTTGCCGGCGGCCTGGTCTGGGTGGGCCGTCAAATATAAGACCGTCCCGTACGTCGCGGAGGTGGACTCCCACGGGGCCGCCCTCGCGATCAAGCCCGCCGACCCCGGCGGGCATCCGGCCGACGAGCGCACCGTCCGCTACCAGCCGGCCCCCTTCAGCCGGGGGGGCCGGCATGAGTGTCGCGCCGACCCTCGGGATCCGGGCCGGGCTACCCGTTCACCGTGATGGTCACGGACGACGTCGTCTTCCCCGGTCCGTACACGGAGGGGAGACAGGAATGAAGCTCAAGCGGGTCCGGACCCTGGCACCAGTGACCTTCAAAGGCCGCGTCCCTGGCGAGCTCTACGAGGTCCTCGCCGCCTACGCGGGGTACTACCGCGAGGTGCACGGCGAGGCGATCGATTTGTGGCCACTCCTGGTCCAAATGCTGCGCGCATTCGTGGACGCCGACCGTGAATTCCACGCGTGGCGGAGGCAGGCAGGCGGAAGCGCAGGCCGCACCCCGCCGTGGTCCGAAGATGGGACCGGGATGGAGCCGCGGAATGGGTAGGAACGGGACCAGAATCGTCACTTCCGCGCCAGACGTTCTGCACGGACATCGTCGCCTCGTCAGGCAACATCGCCTACGCCTCCAAGCAGGCGGGCCACGCCTCCATCAAGGTCACGGATGACTACTACTCTCACTGGGCGCCCGAGGAAAACCGGCATATCACAGATGGACTCGACGACCGCGTGAGGAAGGCGGCTCAGTCTCGTGCGCGGATGCGGGACTCCGAGACCGCAATCCCATAGCACGTCACCCGGCGCCATCTATACGCCACCAGAGACAAAATCGGGGAGTCCGCGGCGAACCGGAACTCCCCGATTTGATTGGTGGGCCGTCACGGACTCGAACCGTGGACCCGCTGATTAAGAGTCAGCTGCTCTGCCAACTGAGCTAACGGCCCGGATACGGCGCCAAACTAACTGCCGACAAAACGAAAGAAAGGATACCACGAGTTCGCCCGGAGCGGGCGCCGCGCCGCCGCGTTTCGCCTGACGGTGTCGGAGGGTAAATGAACGGCGATACTCACACGCTCGCGGTTGGGTCCGAGCCGTGCGTCGGGAAATTTTCCTTCACTTCACCGTCGGACAATGGGCCACGTCGGTGCCGCCGGCGGCGGTGCGGACCTTCGTCAACCCCTGCGCGACGACCCGGCTCAGAAGGTCCAGACTCATCGGCTTGAAGAGACAATTGAGCGCGCCTGTCTTGATGCTGTCGAAGGCCAAGGTCAGATCGTCGTTCGCCGTCATCATGACCGTTCCGACCGTCGGATGGTCCCGGCGAATCGTCCGGAGAAGCTCGACCCCATTCCCATCAGGCAAGTCGACGTCCAGCAGGACCAGAT
Organism: Candidatus Rokuibacteriota bacterium; assembly: GCA_003221455.1. Lineage (GTDB taxonomy): Bacteria > Methylomirabilota > Methylomirabilia > Rokubacteriales > CSP1-6 > AR9. The sequence goes on along the minus strand of QHRX01000064.1, from coordinate 8,008 downwards.
CGGGATGGTCGCGGCGGATCGCCGCGATCGCCTCGGCGACCGTCCTCGCCTGCGTCACGCGGTAGCCCTCCTCGTTGAGCGCATGGCTCAGCACCTCGCGAAACGAATTGTGGTCGTCGACGACGAGAATCCGGGCAAACACCCGCCGGTCAGGAGCCACGAACTCGGCGTGCGCGGCCGAAGGACCAAGCGTGCCTCGCGTGCTGGGAGCGTCGAGGAGCTCGACCGGGAAGGCTTCTCTCAGCTGCACGCCGACGGCCTTCTGGCTCACGTGCCGGATCTCGATGACGCAGGTCAGCCACGTCCCGGCTTCCGGACTCTGTACCTCAAGGCGGTAGGCGTCGCCGGGCCTGAAGCCGCCGGTGGGAAGCCAGTTCAGGTAGACCCAAGCGCCGAGAGTACTCGCCTCCACCGCTCGTCCAGACACGAATGCGTGGTCGTCGAGCCACAGACGGACAGGCCACGCAACGGAGTTCCGCGGATGCCGGCGCCGTTCCTCCATCTGGTACCCTCCTCGGGGTCGCAGCGACCCACGACGAGGAGAAGCAAGCGAGACGCCAGAGACCCGACCCAGGCCTAAACTTCGCGGGATATAAGGGACACTCGCCACGGGGTAACCCCTCCCGCCATGTCACCCGGGCATTCCGATGCCATGATGTCAGGACGCGGCGAGGCCAGTCCCTTGGATCCCCGTTCGGCATTCGCGTTCTCCGGCGGCTCGGGCACTGCCCCCGGAAGCCTGCTTTCGAGCCCGCGGACGAGAAGCAGCAGGAGCTTTCCTTCGGTTACGGAATCCTGGCGTGTTTCCTGGGCACTGTGCGGCGAGTTCCCGACGCGTCCTGATGTGTCGTTGCGTGTAGCCTACTCGAGGCAGAACCCGACGCGGATCGGTGCGTCCTCAACTTCAACTTCTTGGTGCGCCTGAGAGGATTCGAACCTCTGGCCTTTGGCTTCGGAGGCCAACGCTCTATCCAACTGAGCTACAGGCGCGTGCCAGGAAATCTACAGACTCACGCGACGCGAGTCAACTGCACGACCGGCTGGTGTGCCAGAAGTTATGCCCGCGAGCCTCTCCGGTGGCCGGCACCGTCATCGCTACGCGCTCGGGGACGCTGGCATTCACCATATTTCGAACGGACTGGAGCGGAAGTCGTGGCGCAGCTTGCCGAGCACTCCGGCCTTGCGACATGCGGGCGCCTCGGTGCCGGCCGGAGAGGTGCGGGAAAGGTACCGGATGATCTACCCCATCTGCCGTTCGAGAAGCCCTGGCGCGGGCCGTTTCTCTAGGTTATCCCCTTGGCGCTTCACCACGTAAGCGCTGATCTCGATCCTGAATTCGCACGATCACCCGCTTCCCCGGACAGACTAACGGCTCGCCCTTCGGGTAGCTTCGGGCTCTGCGACGAAAATTGGGATCCGCCGTGTGGTCCGCATCTGGTAGTCCGCGTACGGCGGATACGCCGAGACAGCGAGATGCCAGAGCCGTGCCCGCTCAGCTTGGTCCTCTACTTCACGAACGCGCATCGGCTGTACGACGGTGTGATCGCGGATCTCGATGGCCGGATTGACGCGGAGGTTGTACACCCACACCGGGTTTGTCGGCGCGCCTCCAAGCGAGCCGACGAGGACGTAGTTGGCGCCATCCTTGACGCGCATCAACGGCGTTTTGCGAATCGCGCCGGTCTTGTTGCCGGTGTGGGTGACGAGGATCACCGGTAGCCCGGTGTCACGGAGCGTGGTGCCTTGGGTCCCACCACTGCGCTCGTAGAGCTCGACCTGGTCGCGCACCCACTCCCTGGGGCTAGGGATGTACTCCGCCATCGGAATCTTCTCCTCGACACGGGGGAGGTCGCTTCACCTCCCCGCGAAGCGTCGCTCGAGCTTGTTCTGAGACCACATCATGTCGTCTCGACGAGCGGGATCCCCTTTGCCGAGAACGGCAGAGTAGGCATCGGCCGGCCATCGAGCTCGAGAATCGCGGTCGCCAGGCGGGCGCGATCCACGGCGCGCCAAGCATTCTGCGCCATCTACCGCGCCACGAGCGTAAGTCCCGCCTGAAGGGGTAGCTTGCGGAGCCGCTTCCCCGTGGCCGCGTAGATCGCATTGCCCAGCGCCGGCGCGGTGACCGCCGTCCCAGGTTCGCCGATCCCACCGGGCGCTTCGCTGTTCCGCACCAGGTGCACCTCGATCGGGGGGGCCTCATTCAACCGCAGGACCCGGTAGTTGTGAAAGTTCGACTGCTCAACCCGGCCGTTCTTGAGCGTGACTTCACCCCACAGCGCGCCGCTGATGCCGTACACGACGCCGCTCTCGATCTGCGCCCTCACGATGTCCGGGTTGACGATCCGGCCGCAGTCCACCGCGCACACGATCCGACGCACTCGTACGTCCCCCGAGCCGGTGACCTCCACTTCGGCGACCTGCGCCAGGTAGGTGCCCCACCCGCTGTAGAGAAGGGCCACCCCACGCCCTCGGCCGCGCGGCAATGGTGTCCCCCATCCGGCTTCCTTCGCCGCGAGGTCCAGCACGGCCAGAGCGCGCGGCGCCTTGCCGAGCAGGGCACGGCGGAACGCCACCGGATCCTGCCCCGACGCGGCGGCGAGCTCGTCGGTGAAGCTCTCGATGACGAAGGTGTTATGGGTGACACCCACCCCGCGCCAAAAGCCGGTGTTGAGCACCGGCTCCTCGTGGCGCACGTGCTCGACTTGGATCGCCGGGATGTCGTAGAGCAGCTGGACGGCCCCGTCCACCGCGTCGATATCGATCCCGTCCTTGAAGAAGGGCGGCAGATAACGCGCCACGATCGCCGGACCGACGATCCGGTGGGTCCAGGCCACCGGCGTGCCCCGCGGATCGAGGCCGGCCGCGATCCGGTCGTAGTAGGACGGGCGATAGACGTCGTGCTGGACGTCCTCCTCGCGGGTCCACACGACCTTGACCGGCGCATCCACCTGCTTCGCGATGCGCACGGCTTGGCTCACGTAGTCCACCTCGAGCCGGCGCCCGAAGCCGCCACCCAGGAGATGGTTGTGGACCACGACCCTCGCCAGCGGAAACCCGGTGACCGCGGCCGCCGCGGCCTGCGCGCGGCTCAGCACCTGCGAGCCGGTCCACACCTCGCAGCCGTCCTTCCGCACGTGGACCGTGCAGTTCATCGGCTCCATCGTGACGTGCGCCAGGAACGGCGACTCATAGACCGCTTCGACCTTCTTCGCCGCGCCGGCGAGTGCGCTCCGGGGGTCGCCGTCTTTCCGCGCCGTCACCCCCGTGGTCTCCGACGCCTCCGCCAGCCCCTGCACGATGTCGGCGGTACCCAGCCTCGCGTTCGGCCCGTCGTCCCAGCGGATGGCAAGCGCCGCCAACCCCTGCTTCGCCGCCCACATGTGATCGGCCACAACGGCCACCGCATCATCGAGCCGCACAATCTGCCGCACGCCCGGGACGGCCTTCGCCTTCTGCTCGTCGATGCCGGCCACCGTGCCGCCCAGGACCGGGCTCGCGGCCACCGTCGCGATCAGCATCCCCGGCAGCCGCACGTCGATCCCGTACTGCGCCGTCCCGTTCACCTTGCTCGGGGTGTCGAGCCGCTTGGTCGGCGTGCCGAGCAGCGTGAAGTCCTTCGGGTCCTTGAGCGGAACCTTGTCGGGCACCGGCAGCGCCGCCGCGGTGGCGGCCAGCACGCCGTAGGTGAGGGTCCGACCGGTAGGCGTGTGGGTCACCACGCCCGTCTGCGCCCGGCACGACGTGGGATCGACATCCCAGGACGCTGCCGCTGCGGCCACGAGCATGACGCGCGCGGTCGCCCCGGCGCGGCGCAGCGGCTCGTCGAACGCGCGCACGGACGACGAGGCGCCCGTCATCTGCTCCCCGAAGAACGGATTCGCGTACCGCGTGTCATCGGGCGGGGCATGCTCGAGCCGAACCTGCTCCGGTGCGACCTCGAGCTCTTCCGCCAGCAGCATCGGCATCGACGTGTACGTGTGAGGTCGCGTCGGGAGTTGATGCCGTCGCGGGCGTCGACGCCGCGCGCCCCTCGCCGACCCGGTAGCCCAGCAGCAGGCCGCCGCCAGCCGCCGCCAGCACGGTCAGGAAGTCCCGCCGAGATACCGTGGTCATGGTCGAGCCCCCTTCCCGGCGATCGGGGCACCCTCGGCCGCTTGCTTGATCGCGGCGCGGATCCGTCCGTAGGTGCCGCAGCGGCAGATGTTGCCCGCCATCGCGGCGTCGATGTCGGCGTCGGTGGGATGCGCGTGGCTCGCGAGCAGCGCCGAGGCCGACATGATCTGGCCGGATTGGCAGTAGCCGCATTGCGGCACGTCGAGCGCGATCCACGCCTCCTGCGCCTTCTTGCCGGCGGGGGTGTCGCCGATCGCCTCGATGGTCGTGATCGCCTTGCCGGCGACGGCGCTCACCGGCGTCACGCAAGAACGGATCGCCTGGCCATCGAGCTGCACCGTGCACGCGCCGCAGAGCGCCATCCCGCAGCCGAACTTCGTCCCCGTCATGCCGAGCACGTCGCGCAGCACCCACAGGACGGGCATGTCCGCGGGCACGTCGACCTGACGCGTCCTGCCGTTGATGGTGAGTTCCATCGCTGCGCCTCCTTACGGTGCGGTTCCGCTCGCGGTTTTGACGGCGTACACGATCGCCATGTCATCCGGGTCGGAGATTCCCTCGAAACGACGGTACTGACGAACGCCGTCGTGCGGGCGGAAAGTCTCGCGCGTCCCGATGATGCAAGCCCGATTCCCAAGCACCGACAGACTCACCGTGAAGGCACCGCGGGCGAGGTCATCGATGAGTCAGCCTTGGATCCGTGTTCCACGTCTGGTCCCCTTCTTGTGCCATGTCGGTGCGCCGTTGGCCGCGACCGTCCGGCTTGTGGTTCGTTGCCACTAGCTGGGAGCGCGCCCATTGACCCCGAGGCTCTCATCCGTTTGACGTTGAGATGCAGCGATCGCGGAATCGGTTGCCCCCTCCTCACCTTTCCTTCGCGGAAGGTGATCGATTGAGTAAAGCTGGATCA
>QHRX01000064.1:0-2930 GCA_003221455.1 Candidatus Rokuibacteriota bacterium | reverse complement strand
AGCAACCCGCCAACAGCGATCGGCAGGCCGAGCGACGCCCGCACTGCGAACGCTTCACGGTGCCGCCACAGGCAAATTGGTGCCGCCATGGCACTCCGATCGAGATACGACCTTCCCGCGTCTCCTACTATTTGTCTCGTTGCTCACGCCGGAGGGCGCCTCGTCACAGCGCCCTCGGCGGCGACGGTGCCAACCGTCCGGTCTCGCGTTCCCGCTGACGAGGGGCTTGCCCGCCGTGGTCGAGTGCGAGATCGTGTGCGGCAGCCTGTGAGGAGAGCGGTCGTGCGGAGGACCGGACATGAAGATCACCGACGTCGATCTCACCTTGTTCGCCTGGGAGGGCATCCCGCCCACCACGTACGGCAAGCACACCGGAAAGTTCGGCGGCCGGAGCCACCTCGGCCTGCTCACCATCACCACTGACGATGGGGTCCGGGGCCACGCCTTCCTAGGTTCGGCGATGCGGGGGGCGCACCTGGACGGGGAATCGCTGATCGAGGCCCTGAAGCCCGTCGTCCTCGGTCAGGACCCGCTGGATCGAGAGCGGCACTACCGGACGATGTGGCAGCGGAATCGGGCCACGACACTCAGGGCGATCGGGGCGGTGGACGTCGCGCTGTGGGACATCGCCGGAAAGGTCGCGGGCCTGCCTATCCACCGGCTGCTCGGAGCCTACCGGGAGAACGTGCCCGCGTATGCCAGTTCCGCCGTTCTGCCCTCGGCAACGGCGTACGCCGAGGAGGCAGCGAAGTTCAAGTCCCAGGGGTGGGTGGCCTACAAGATTCACCCCCCGACCGATCCGCAGCTCGACATCGAGGTCTGCCGGGCGGTTCGAAAGGCCGTTGGCGACGGGTTCACCCTGATGCTCGATGGGTCGTGGGCCTATCAATACCCGGAAGCGCTGCGCGTCGGGAAGGCCGTCGAGGAGCTCGGGTACCACTGGTACGAGGATCCGCTGGCTGACGATGACCTCTACAGTTACGTCAAACTGAAGCAGCAGCTGCACATACCGATCCTCGCCACGGAGTATTCCCCAGGCGGGTTTACCGCGTTCGCCCCCTGGATCACCGCCCAGGCGACCGACTTCCTCCGCGGCGACGTGGCGGTCAAGGCTGGAATCACCTCGCTCGTCAAGACCGCGCATCTGGCCGAGGCCTTCCACATGAACCTCGAGGTCCATCACGGCGGCAACTCGCTCAACAACGTGGCGAACCTCCACGTCATCATGGCGATCAAGAACTGCGAGTTCTTCGAGGTGCTGCTGCCCGCCGGCGCCCAGAAGTACGGTCTGGTGGAGGACCTCGAAGTGGACTCGAACGGGCTGGTGCACGCGATGGGCGAGCCGGGGCTGGGGGCCGCCATCGACTTCGATCTGATCGAGCGGCGGAAGACCGCCGTTCTTAGATAGACGCCGCGCCGGGGACCCCGAGTCGGGACCGCGCACTGTGTGGGCCCGCAGGTCGTGCACCCGAAGGTCGCGGTGCGCAGGCAGGATCCGCACGCCTTCGATCGCGAGCAGCCGCCGGTGTATGCGTGGTCCGTGCGGACCGCGTCGCGAACGCATGACGGCCGACGCCGCCTGCGGAGGACATGGTATGGTCTTCGTGCCCGACAAGCCCTGAGCGACTGTCTTGCGAGTCAAGGGGAAAGCCAGGCGCGGCGGTCGCGCAGGATGGCGTTGAGGATAGTGAGGAGCTTGCGCATGGCGGCGGTGAGGGCGACTTTGCCGGGACGCCCGGCAGCGACCAAGCGTTGATAGAAGGCGCGGAGGGGCGGGTTGTGCTTGGTGGCGGCGAGGGTGGCCATGTAGAGGGCGCGGCGGATGTGAGCGCGGCCGCCGGCGATCATGCGGCGGCCCCGAAAGGCGCCGCTGTCGTGGGCAAAGGGCGCCAAGCCCACGAGGGCGGCGATCTTGCGGCGATCGAGGCGGCCGAGCTCGGGGAGATCGGCGATGAGGGTGCAGGCCGTGACGGGCCCGATGCCGGGCACCGAGCGCAGCAGGTCTTCGGTTTCCCGCCACGCAGGGGTGGAGCGGATGAGGGTGGTGAGGTCGTGATCGAGCCGGCGGAGGGCGTCCTTGAGCCACGCGATGTGGGCGTCGAGGTGGCGCTGCAGGCGGCCATCACGCAGCAGGCGGCGGCGATTGAGTTCGGCGCCCAGCATCTCGACGAGCTGGCGGCGGCGGGCGACGAGTTCGCCCAAGGCGTGGGCTTGCGCGTCGGGCACGGGACGCGCGGCCGGGCGCACCGCCTCCGCGAAGAGCGCGATGACCCGCGCATCCAGCGTGTCGGTCTTGGCAAGTTGCCCGGTGGCGCGGGCGAAGTTGCGGATCTGACGGGGATTGACGACCGCGACGGGAAGGCCGGCGCCGGCCAGGGTGGCAGCGACGGTGACCTCGTACCCGCCAGTGGCTTCGAGGACGAGCACGGTGGGCGCTAACGGGCGCACGCGCTCGATGAGAGCGGCGAATCCGGCGTCGTCGCAGCGGACGCGAAACGCTTCCCCGGTGGGGCGGACGTGGACGTCGAGGTGGTCCTTGGAGACGTCGATGCCAATGACACGGGAGTGTTCCATGACCCGTCCTTGCGAATGCGGGCTCTGGGGGCCCAAGCGACTGTTCGGGCTCGATGATGGAACAGTGAGCGGGGCGCCGAGCTCAGAGACGGTCTTCGTAGACCTAGGGAGGAACGGGCTCCCGCCCACCTTCACCCGGGCCAGCTTAACCCTGGCCTTCGTCTGAGAGATACAAGGGAGGCGGCGATGGCACGGCTGGAAGCGATCGAGATCGGAAAACTGGACGCGGACCTCGCGACGATCTGCGAGGACGCCGAGCGGCAGACGGGTACCTCGATGAGCACCAGGCCTCTCGCGCACCATCCCGGGGTCGTCAAGGCGCTGGCGGCGTTCCGGCGTACCCTGGCCGCCACTGC
>QHRX01000063.1 GCA_003221455.1 Candidatus Rokuibacteriota bacterium | reverse complement strand
GACGCCGGCGGCCGGAGAGAAGGACCAGTCCGGCGAGAAGGATCAGTAGAGAAGCGAGGACCGGTCGGGAGGGCGATCCCCTCCCGGCCGCCTCAGTCTCGTCGACGGATGGCGTCGGCGTGCAATGACGAAACCCGAAGAGCGAGGGGAGCGAATGGGTCCGATAATCCCGTCCCATCTGGGGCGCCTCGTCGTCGTTGTGACGTGCGTCGCGCTGTTGGCAGGGCCGACCGCCGGCGCCGCCCAATCCGTCACCGGGCGAGGGGCCGTGACGGTCATTGGCGTGTCGGCGATCACCGCGGGCGCACCGCCGGAGCGACTCCCCTTCGTCGCCGTCGACCAGCTGTGGACGGAGGTCGTCCACCAATTCGCGGCTGGCCCCGACTGTGAGGTCCCCGATGGCGCCGGCGGACACGTCAACGTGATCCATCGGACGTCGGACGGCCCGCGGTATTTCAAGGCGTGGTTCCTCGCCGACCGCTTCGTCGTCACGCGCTATCGAGACCACCCGCAGAGCGAGCCGCCCGCAGAAAAGCCGGCGGTGGCGTGGATGGGAGTGATCGCGGAGGACGGCCGCCTGCGCGTCGAGACGACCGTCGATGGCGGCGCCTTCACGGACGTCTGTGCCTGGCTGATGGGGGGGGACGCCTAACCGCCGGCCCGGCGCCGGTCACCGCGATTCGAGCCGGCGTGCGACAACGCGACCGAGACGCGCGGCCGTTCACCGGGACCGCGACCGCGGCGCCGACTAGCGCAGGATCGCGCAGGGCGGAGAGGCGTGAGGCGCCTCGGCGCGTCCGCGCCGTCGGCGCGCCGGAGGGGACCCTAGATCTTCTCGCCCGCCTTGTTCCAGTCGTCGAGGAACTTCTTGAGGCCGATGTCCGTCAGCGGGTGCTTCATGAGCTGCTCGAGCACGGCGAACGGCAGGGTCGCCACGTGCGCCCCCGCCTTCGCGGCGTCGACGACGTGCAGCGGGCTCCGGATCGACGCGGCGAGGACCTGCGTCTTGAAGCCGTAGTTCCGGTAGATCTCGACAATGTCACGGATCAGGTCCATCCCGACGTGGGCGATGTCGTCGAGGCGGCCGAGGAAGGGGCTGATGTAGAAGGCGCCCGCCTTGGCCGAGAGGAGCGCCTGCGTGGCCGAGAAGCAGAGCGTCTGGTTGACGCGGAGGCCCTCCCCGGTCAGGCGCTTCACGGCCTTGAGGCCGTCCTTCGTGAGCGGGCACTTCACGACGACGTTCGGCGCGATCTGGGCGAGCTCCCTGCCCTCCTTGACCATCCCCTCGACGTCGGTGGCAACCACCTCGAGGCTCACGTCGCCCGGCACGATCGAGCAGATCTCTTCGACGAGCGGCCGGAACGGGCGCTTCTCCTTGGCGATGAGCGAGGGGTTCGTCGTGCAGCCGTCGACGACGCCGATCGCCACGCCCTCTCGGAGCTCGCTCACGTTCGCGGTATCCAGGAAAATCTTCATCGTCCGCCTCCTCCGGCACGCTCGATCCGTACCGTCGTGCCCGACCGAACCTTCTTGAAGACCGTCGGATCGCCCGCCACCCGCCCGAACACATTCACGGGGCTCGCGGGCCGGATCTCGTCGCCCGTGCTCGCCGGCGTGGGGCCGAAGAAGACGCAGAAGGCCTGCCCCGGCGGCCAGTACCCCAGGTCGCCGCGCTCGACCACCGCCTTCGGCGACTCGGGAGCGATCGCGGTGCCGATGTCGAAGTAGATCTCGTCTCCCCAGGTCTGGGCCGGCGCCGAGATGGGCAGCGCCGCCCAGACGGCCGTCGCCGTCCGCGAGCCGTCGAGCGTCGCCTCCGCGCTCGCCGAGCCGGCCGTGATCCGGACCCGCCGCGTCGCCTCGCTCATCTCGGGCGCCTCCAGCCACGGTAGTCACGGGTCGCGCGACCTGTCAAGGCGCGCGGCCGAGCGTTTCCCGGTACGCCGCGAGCGCGGCCTCGAGGCGCGCGGCGTCGGGGATCGCCGACAGACCCGGGCCCTCCACGGACAGTGCCGCCGCGCACGCCCCGGCCGCCGCCGCGTCCCACGGATCGCCGTCCCGCTCGTAGTGGAGGAGGAAGGCGGCCGCGAAGACGGCGCCGGCGCCGGTCGGGCTCACCTCCCGCGCCGGGTAGGGCGGGACCTCGTAGCGCTCGCCGTTGACGAACAGGAGGGCGCCGAGGCGGCCGGCCGTGATGACGCCGACGGGGACCCGCTGATACCACTCGACCGTGGCCGGCGCCGCGACGTCGACGTCCCGGCCGCCGAGGAACAGCGCCTGGATCCGGGAGAGAATCACGGCGGCGCTGGCCCAGCCGGTCGGGACGACGCGCCCGTCCGGGGCTCGCCCGCGGAGCCACCCCTGGGCGGCCGCCGCCAGCGTGGCGTCGGGGAACACGGCGGCCACGCGCGGGTCCAGCTCGTTCATGACGGGCGCCAGGAGGACCAGCGGCGCGTCGAGCCAGTCCTCCGGGACATCGGCCGGCGTGATGGGGCTCGCGAGCGCCTCGCAGCCGAGCGTCCACGCGCCGGCGGGATCGGCGCCGCGCGCGATGGTGGTCGTGCGCCGGCTCGGCACGCTCACGACCTCGATCTGCGGCGGGAGCCGATCGAGCGGGAAGTCCTCCGCGTGGCTCGTGAGGATCCCCGCTGACGCGCCGAGCCGGTGCGCGGTGACGGCCGCGTAGAGGGCCGCCCCCCCGGGCTCGGCGTCGGCGCCCGACCGGTCGAGGGTGACGTGACCGATCGCGAGGAAGGCCGGCGCGCTCACGCCATCGTCAAGCCGCCGGAGACGGAGAGCGTCTGGCCGGTGACGTAGCCGGCCTCGTCCGAGGCCAGGAACACCACCGCCGGCGCCACATCGTCGGGCTGGCCGAGGCGGCCCCACGGAATCACGCGCGCGAGGCTCGCCGCGAGCTTGGGGTTCACGGCGACGAACTCGGTGCGGAAGAGCGGCGTGTCCGACGGACCGGGGCAGACGCAGTTGACGTTGATCCGATGGCGGGCGACCTCGCGGGCGACCGCCTTGGTGAACGCGATGACCCCGCCCTTGGCCGCCGAGTACACGGCCTCCCCCGTCGAGCCCACCCGCCCCGCGTCCGAGGCGACGGAGACGATCTTGCCGTAGCCCTGCGCGATCATCGGCGGGAGCACCGCGTGCGTGCAGATGATCGGCCCCTTCAGGTTGACGGCGAGCACCTTGTCCCAGAACTCCTCGGTCGTCTCGACGAACGGCATCGGGCGGTCCCAGCCGGCGTTGTTGACGAGGATGTGCACCGCGCCCCACGCGGCGAGGACCCCCGCCACCACCGTGTCGACCTCGGACCTACGGGCGACGTCGGCGCGCCAGGCGCGGGCCCGGCCCCCCTCCGTCTCGATCGCGCGCACGGTCTCCTCGGCGCCGCCCGGGTTGACGTCGACGACCGCCACCGCCGCGCCCGCGCGCGCCAGGCCGAACGCGATGGCGCGGCCGATCCCGCTGGCGGCCCCGGTGACGACCGCAACCTTCCGGGCGAGCGTCACCAGGTCGGCGCTCCCGGCCGCCCAGGCGCCGCCCGCGGGCTCACTCCCACGTCCGCTCGTCGGCGATCTTCTTGGCCGTCTCGGGGATCGTCCCCGCCGGGACGATCTCCACGCTGCCGCGAAGCTTCATGACGTCGCGAATGGCGGTCTCGACGGCCGCCCGCACCGCCGGCGCCTCCGCGCCGGGGCGGAGCTCGGCGCGCAGGACCAGGGTGTCCTGGTGCCCCTCACGCCCGACGACGGCCTGGCAGCGGGCCACGCCGCCCGCGCGCGCCGCGACCTCGTCCACCTGCCGGGGGTGGATGAACATCCCGCGCACCTTCGTCACCTCGTCGGCGCGCCCGCGCCAGCCGAGCATGCGCGCCGCCGTCCGCCCGCACGGGCACGGCTCGTCGGTGACGACCGTCAGGTCGCCGGTGCCGAAGCGGAGCATCGGGTACGTGGGATTGTTGACGGTGGCCACGAGCTCGCCGACCTGCCCGTCGGGCAGGGGCGCCCCCGACAGCGGATCGCACACCTGGACGATGGCGTCGTCGACCAGGTGCATGCCCGACTTCTCGGGACACTCGTAGGCGACCATGCCGATGTCGGCGGTGCCGAACCCCTGACGGGTCAGAATGCCGTGCTCCTCCTCGAGCTGTCGCCGGAGCGACTCGGGGAGCGCCTCGGCGCCGACCTGCGCCACCTCGAAGGGCAGGCGCCCCACGCCCAGCTCGGCGGCACGCTTGAGGATCGTCATGAGGAAACTCGGCGTGCCGACGTAGCCGGTCGCCCGCACGGAGCGGGCGGTCGTCACCTGGGTGTCGGTGTTGCCGACGCCGGTCGGCACGACCGTGCAGCCGATCAGGTGCAGGGCCTCGTCGAGCTCGTGGGCGGCGGGGACGAGATGGTAGGCGAACGTGTTGAGGACGACGTCCCCCGGCCGGAAGCCGCCCGCGAAGAGCGCGGCCTCGCCGTGCCAGGCGCTCGCCTCCGGGCCCATCGGCTCGAGGATCGGCCCCGGCGACACGAAGACGCGACGCAGCTTCTCGACCGGCAGCGTGCAGAAGCCGCCGAAGGGCGGGTCGATCCGCTGGAGCTCCGGCATCTCGCTCTTCTTGATCACCGGCAGGCGGGTCAGGTCGGCGACGCCCCGGATGTCGCGGGCCGCGAGCCCGGCGTGCTCGAGGCGGCGCCGAACCCCCGGCGCCCGCTCCCGGGCGTGCCGGACGAGGGACGCGAGCCAGCGCGCCTGGTAGCGTTCCCGCGCGCGGGGGGCCATCGTCTCCTTCTCGCGATCCCAGTACCCGCGGCGTCGGTCGATCGGCGTCACGTCCCCGGCCTCCCCCGGCCTAGCTCAACCACCGCTTCCGGCGCTTGTAGTGTTTCACGTCGCGATACGACTTGCGGGCGCCGACGTCGGTCAACCCGAGGTAGAACTCCTTGATGTCGGCGTTCTCTCTGAGCGCCGCGGCGGCGCCGTCGAGCACGATACGCCCGTTCTCCATGACGTAGCCGTGCTCGGCGAGGGCGAGCGCGAGCGCCGCGTTCTGCTCGACGAGGAGCACGGTGAGCTTCTCCTCCCGGTGGAGCCGCTCGACGATGGCGAAGATCTCCTCCACCAGCATCGGCGCGAGCCCGAGCGAGGGCTCGTCGAGCAGCATCATGCGGGGCGTCGACATCAGGCCGCGCCCGATCGCCAGCATCTGCTGCTCGCCCCCCGAGAGGTAGCCGGCCTTGAGCGCGCGCCGCTCGCGGAGCCGCGGGAAGTACTCGTACACGCGCTCGAGCCCGGCCGCCACCCGCCGCGCGTCGCGCTGGACGTGGGCGCCGGCGACCAGGTTCTCCTCGGTCGTCAGGTGCTCGAAGACGCGGCGGCCCTCGAGCACCTGCACGACGCCCCGCCGGACGATCGCGTGCGGCGGCAGCCGGTCGATCGGCTCGCCGTCGAGCTCGATCGTCCCCTTGGTCACCTCGCCGCGCTCGGCGCGCAGGAGGCCGGAGATCGCCTTGAGGGTGGTGGTCTTCCCGGCCCCGTTGGCCCCGAGGAGCGCCGTGATCCCCCCCGCGCGGACGGCGAGCGACACGCCCTTGAGGACGAGGATGACCCCATCGTAGATGACCTCGATGTTGTTGAGGACCAGCATCGCCCCCCTACGGCCTCACGACTTCTTCATCGCCGCCTGCTTGAGCTCGGCCTGGATGACGTCAGAGTACGCCTTGAACCAGTCGGTCAGGCGGACGAGCTTGCCGCCCCGCAC
>QHRX01000062.1 GCA_003221455.1 Candidatus Rokuibacteriota bacterium | reverse complement strand
TCAGCGAATCGTGGGAGACCCTGGCTGAGACGGCTATGATATACGGGACAGCGCTATCGGAAAGCCGAGGTCAGGATAGATTGAGTTCGGCGACACCGAATGACGGCCGGGGGGCTGGGCGCTTAATAAGGTAACCGGGTGAAGGTTCGTGAGGTTATTCGGGCGCTGCAAGACGATGGCTGGACGTTGGTGGTTACAAGAGGCAGCCACCGCCAGTTCAAGCACCCGACCAAGCCAGGCCGTGTGACTGTCAGCGGCCAACTTGGCGACGACATGCCGAAGGGGACGTTGGCGTCTGTGAAGCGCCAGGCCAGGCTGAGAGGGGAGAGATCATGAAAAGGCTGCGGTACCTCGTGCGGATCAACAAAGACCCCGACAGCGACTGGGGCGCGTCTGTTCCCGATCTGCCGGGATGCGTCGCCACCGGCAAGACAATCGACTCAACCCTCCGGCGCATCCAGACAGCGATTCAACTCCATCTCCGCGGAATGCGGGCTGACGGTGTTCGTCCTCCGCGCCCCCGCCAGCGAACCGTGGTGCCGCGCCGGACATCACGACAGGTCGACTTTTACGCAACCGTCGAGGTCGCTGCCTAAGAGCCTGTTGCCCACGCCTGCCGGCAGTCCGCCGAACAAGCGCATGCAGCCGATGGCGCGCAGGGCGCACGCGGCTGATACGCAGCGTTTAGCTCGCCGTAGCGGCCGCGCCCGGCCCATAAATTGATGTAGAGTATCTTCGTCGCGCCCGCACCGCTGATGATCTTCGACCGTGAGGCGAAATACTTCGTGATGATCTCGGCCTTAACGCGGGACTGCGCGGTCTGCTGAGCGGAGAACTTCTTCGACTTCTGTTGCCCGCACTCGGTGATCCGATGCGAGGCCACGCCTCCGTCAGCTCATTGCCGTCGGCTTGCGCTGACGAGCCACTGGTCCGCGTGGGACCGCACAGCCACCCCGGCGCGTCCCCATACGTCCCCGTTTTCAGAAAATGTAGTCTAAGTGTGCGGAAGTCTTAATGGTGGAGGGTAAGGGATTCGAACCCTCGACCTCGGCGTTGCGAACGCCGCGCTCTCCCAACTGAGCTAACCCCCCGCACCAACGCGGACCCCGATTGTAACGACCCCGCCCCGGAAATGCCAGCGCTTCTCCGCACCTCCTACGGGGTCGCCTTCGGCGCCTGCACGCCCCTCAGCAGCGGCGCCACGAGGTCGATCGGGACCGGGAAGAACGTCGTCGTGTTCCTCTCGGAGGCAATCTCCCGCATCGTCTGCAGGAAGCGGAGCTGGACGGCGATCGGGTACCGCCCGAGCACCTCCGCGGCCTCCGCCAGCCTGGCGGCCGCCTGGAACTCGCCCTCGGCGTTGATCACCTTCGCGCGGCGCTCGCGCTCCGCCTCCGCCTGCTTGGCCATGGCGCGCTGCATGTCCTGAGGCAGGTCGATCTGCTTGACTTCGACCGTCGCCACCTTGATGCCCCAGGGCTCGGTGTGCTCGTCGATGATCCGCTGCAGCTGCTGGTTGATCTTGTCGCGCGCCGACAGGAGGTCGTCGAGCTCGACCTGACCGAGCACGCTCCGGAGCGTAGTCTGCGCGATCTGCGAGGTCGCGTACAAGTAATCCTGGACGGCGACGACCGCCTTCTCGGGGTCGATCACCCGAAAGTAGATGACCGCGCTGACCTTGATCGAGACGTTGTCCCGCGTGATCACGTCCTGCGGAGGCACGTCCAGGGCGACGGTCTGGAGACTCACCTTGACCATCCGGTCGATCAACGGCACCAGCAGCACGAGCCCGGGGCCGTTGCCCTGGCCGCCGGGGTTCAGGATCGCCCGCGCGCTGCGGCCCAGCCGGAAGATCACTGCCCGCTCGTACTCGCGGAGGATGCGTACGAACGAGCTCAGCACGAACAGGGCGACGACCAGCAGGATAATCGCGAATAGCGACTCGACCCCGCCCATCTCCACCTCCTATGCCGCCTTGACGACTTTGAGGGTGAGTCCGTCGATCGCCGTGACCCGCACCGTCTCGCCGATGGCGATCGGCCCGTCTTCGGCGACGGCGCGCCACAGCTCCCCCTGGACCAAGACGTCCCCCGTAGGGTCGAGGGCCGAGCGCGCCACCCCGGTACCGCCGACCATGCCCGCCGCGCCCGTAATGGGCCGCCGGGCGAGCGCCCGGAGGCCGGCCGCCAGGGCGACCACGAACACGGCCGCCGTGACGCCGACCGTGGGCAGGATGACCCACCACGACACGCGCAGCTCTGCCGTCGGCGTGTCGAAGAGCATGAGCGAGCCGAGCAGCATCGCGACCACGCCGCCGACCGCCAGCACGCCGTGGCTCGTGACTTTCACCTCGGCGATCAGCAGCACGACTCCGAAGAGGATCAGGAGCAGCCCGGCATAGCTGATGGGGAGGCTCTGGAAGGCGAAGAACGCGAGGATCAGCGAAATGCCCCCGATGACGCCGGGCAGGATCGCCCCGGGGGTTGAAAGCTCAAAGAACAGGCCGAGCATCCCGAGCATCATCAGGACGTAGGCGACGTTCGGATCGGTGATGATGTTGAGCACGCGGTCGCGGAACCCGATCCCGATCGGCCGGATCGCGGCGCCCCGGGTGTGCAGGACGACCTCCCTCGTCGGGGTCTTCACCACGCGCCCGTCGATCTTGTCGAGGAGGTCGGTGGTCGAGTCCGCGATCAGGTCGACGATGTGCAGGCGAACCGCCTCTCGCTCCGTCGCCGACACCGACTGGCGCACCGCCTTTTCCGCCCACTCGACGTTGCGCCCGCGCGTGGCCGCGATCGTCCGCGCGAACGCCGCCGCGTCGTTCTCGACCTTGGTCTTCATTTCCTTGTCGAAGGAGCCGCCGAGCGCCGCCACCGGGTGGGCGGCGCCGATGTTGGTCGCGGGGGCCATCGCCGCGATCGGCGCCGCCATCGTGATGAAGACCCCCGCCGAGGCTGCGCGGGCCCCCGTGGGGGCCACGTACACGACGACCGGGACGTCCGAGCTCAGGATCTCCTGCACGATTGACCGCATTGAGCGCTCGAGCCCGCCCGGTGTGTCGAGCTGGATGATGAGAGCAACGGCGTGCTCGCTCCGCGCCCGCTCGAGCGCGGTCGTGACGATGCGGACGGTCACGGGGCTGATCACTCCGTCGACCGTGACGAGCGCGACCGAGCCCCCCGCCGCGGCCGACGCCGGCGTGGCGAGCCCCAGCAGGACAACCGCCAGCACGGCGACGCGGATCAACGTCCGAGCGCCAGCAGCGAGACGAATTCGAAGAGCAGGTTGGCGGCCAGGAGCGAAGTGATCTGGCCCGGCCCGTCGTACGGCGGCGACACCTCGACGAGATCGCAGCCGACGAGCGGCAGCCCCTGGAGGCTTCTGACGAGCACCAGCGCCTCCCAGGAGCTGAGCCCGCCGACCTCGGGCGTGCCCGTCGCGGGCGCGTAGGCCGGGTCCACCGCGTCGATGTCGAACGAGCAGTAGACAGGGCCGCCCGCCAGGCGGGCGAGCTTTCCGGCCACCCACGCGAGCCCCTGCTCCTTCACCGCCTCAATGCGGATGACCTCGAGCCCGTGCGCCTCGTGGAACGCGAAGTCCTCGGGCCCGTAGAGCGGGCCGCGGATCCCGACCTGGATCATGCGCCGAGGGTCGATCAAGCCCTCCTCGATGGCACGGCGGAACGGCGTCCCGTGGAAGTACTTCGACCCGAAGTATTCGTCCCAAGTGTCGGGGTGCGCGTCGAAGTGCACGACGCCAAGGGGGCCGTGCCGGCCGGCCACCGCGCGAAGCGCGCCGAGCGAGATCGAGTGGTCGCCACCGACGCAGACGGGAGTGGTGCCCGCGGCCACGATCCCGGCGACGCCGCGCTCGATCGCCTCCAGGGTCCGCTCGATCGAGATCGGGACGACGTCGATGTCGCCGTAGTCGGCGCAGCGAAGCCGCTCGAACGGGTGCACCTTGAGCACGGGGTGCCAGGTCCGAATCAGCGAGGATTGCTCGCGGATCGCGCGCGGGCCGAATCGAGCTCCCGTCCGGTAGGAGGTGCCGCCGTCGTACGGGATGCCGACGACGGCCACGTCGAGCCCGGCCGCCTCCCGGACGTGGGGCAGTAGCATGAAGGTCGCGATCTGGCCGAAGCGGGGGGAGCGGAAGGGATCCCGCGGCTCGTGCATCCTACAGCATGGACTCGAGACGGGCGACGGCGCCGGCGAGCGCGGCGACCTCCTCGGGCGAGTTGTACACGGAGAAGCTGGCACGCGCAGTCCCGACGACGCCGAGCCGTCGCATGAGCGGCTGGGCACAGTGGTGGCCGGCCCGGACCGCGATGCCCTCGGCGTCGAGCAGCGCCGCCGCGTCGTGCGGATGGATGCCGGCCACGTTGAAGGCGACCACCGCCCCCTTGCGGTCCGCGTCGCGCGGGCCGTAGATCGTCACGTCCGGAACCGCGGCGAGGGCCTGGAGCGCCGCCCGAGTGAGCGCGCGCTCATGCTCGGCGATCCGCTCCAGGCCGAGCTTCTCCAGGTATTCGATCGCCGCGAGGAGCCCGACCGCCTCCGCGATCGGCGGCGTGCCCGGCTCGAATCGCCACGGCAGGTCGTTCCACTGGGCCCGGTCGAGCCAGACCTCCTTGATCATCTCGCCGCCGCCCCGCGCGGGCTCGAGCGCGTCGAGCGCGGCCCGCCGACCGTAGAGGACACCGATTCCGGTCGGCCCCAGCATCTTATGGGACGAGAAGGCGTAAAAGTCGCAGCCCAGAGCCGACACGTCCACCGGAAGATGAGGCGCCGCCTGGGCCCCGTCGACCACCGACAGCGCCCCCGCCTCCCGGGCGCGGGCGGCGATCTCCCGCACCGGGTTGATCGTCCCGAGCACGTTCGACACGTGAGCAACGGCGACCACCCGCGGCCGGCCCGCGAGGAGCCGAGCGAACGCCGCCAGGTCGAGGACGCCGTCACCGGTCACGGGCACGGCCCTGAGGGCGGCCCCGCGGTCGCGCACGGCCATCTGCCACGGGATCACGTTCGAGTGGTGCTCCATCTCCGTGATCAGGACCTCGTCGCCGGGCCGGAGCGTCCGTCCGATCGCCTCGGCGAGCAGGTTGAGACCGTCGGTCGTCCCCCGGGTAAAGACGATCTCCTCCCGGGACGCCGCCCCGATGAAGCGCTGGACGCGGTCGCGCGCCGACTCGTAGAGCTCCGTCGCTTCCTCGCCGAGCGTGTGGATCGACCGGTGCACGTTCGCGTGGGAGGTCTCGTAGTACCGCGCCATCGCCTCGATCACCTGCCGCGGCTTCTGGCTCGAGGCGGCGGAGTCCAGGTAGACGAGGGGGCGGCCGTTGATCAGGCGGCCGAGGATCGGGAAGTCCGGGCGGGTCAGCTCGTCAAGCCGCACGGAGCGCCGCCCTCAGCACGGACAGCGGGAGCGTCACGCACTTCATGCGGGTCGGCCGGATATCGGTTTCGAGGGTCGCCAGCAGATCCTCGGTGGTCACTGCCGCCGCCTCGGGCACGCGTCGGCCCTGGATCTTCTCGAGGAGGACGTCGGCGGAAGCCGAGCAGATCGCGCAGCTGTCGCCGGTGAACCTGGCCTGGGCGACGGCGCCGTCCTCGAGCCGGAGCGCGAGCCGCACCCGGTCGCCACAGAGCGGGTTCACATCCTCCGCGGTCACGGTGGCCCCGGGCAGCTCGCCGCGGAACCGCGGCTTTCGCCACCGATCCCGGATGACGCTCGTGTAGAGGCCCGGAGGGGCCGCCACGCCTACTCGAGCTCCCCGCGCCTGACGTTTGCGCGGTAGGCCGGGAACCGGTACGCCGAGTCTCGGGAAAGCAGGCCGCCGTGGCCCAGCCCGGCCAGTTCGTGGTTGCCGACGCGCTCGCCGGCCAGGACGCGCGGGAGGACGAGGTCGAAGGTCGTCGCCTCCGAGAACATGCCGCACGACGGCATCCCGACCACGACGTGC
>QHRX01000061.1 GCA_003221455.1 Candidatus Rokuibacteriota bacterium | reverse complement strand
CGTGCAGCTCCGGCTGAGCCCCCGCGTGTCGATCGTCCACACCTCGCGGGCCGCGCCCGGCCAGATCTACATCCCCGCGGTCAACGGAGCCCTGATGGTCGGCTGCCTCCTGCTGGTCGTCGGCTTCCGCTCCTCGGGCGCCCTCGCCGCCGCCTACGGGGTCGCGGTGACGGGGACGATGGCGATCACGACGGCGCTCTTCTACGTGATCGCCCGGACCCGCTGGAACTGGTCGATCGCGGGGGCGGGCACGCTGGCGGGCGCGTTCATGACGATCGACCTCGCCTTCCTCGGCGCCAACGTCGTCAAGGTGGAGCGCGGAGGCTGGGTGCCGCTCGCCATCGCCGCCGCGGTCTTCCTCGGCATGACCACCTGGAACCGGGGGACCACCCTCCTCCGCGGCGTCCTGGCGCAGGCGGCGGTCCCGCTCGACCGCTTCCTCACGCAGGTCGAGGGGACGCGGCCGCCGCGGGTGCCGGGCACGGCCGTGTTCCTGACGCCGCCCATGGAAGGTGCGCCCCCCCTCCTCGTGCTCCATCTCAGCCATAACAAGGCGCTCCACGAGGCGGTCATCCTGCTGTCGATCATCGTGGAGGACGAGCCGGACGTGACCGACGACCGGCGCCTCGTCGTGGAGCGGCTGCCGCTCGGCTTTACCCGCGCGCGAGCCCACTACGGCTTCATGGAGACCCCGGACATCCCGGACGTCGTCGCGCGGTGTGGGGGGCTCGGCGTGGCGGCCGACCCCGAGCGGACCACGTACTACCTCGGGCGGGCCCGCCTCCTGCCGACGGGCGCGGCGCCGATGGCCCGCTGGCGGAAGCGGCTCTTCGCCTTCATGGCCCGCAACGCGAGCTCGGAGCCCGACTTCTACGGGATCCCGCCGAACCGCGCGCTCGAGCTCGGCGCCCAGATCGAGCTCTGACGGCGGCACCGCGCGGCGGGGTAGAATCGGCCGGCCATGGGCGCCGTCGAGTTCAACCCCTTCCTGCCCGAGTTCGTCGAGGACCCCTACCCGTTCTACGCGCGGCTGCGCGCGGAGGACCCCGTGCACCAGAGCCCGCTGGGGCTCTGGGTGCTCACCCGGTACGACGACGTCGCGCGGGTGCTGCGCGACCCGCGCTTCGGCCGCAAGGGCTTCGACCGACTCGTGGACGCGCGCTTCGGCACCGAGCCGGGCCAGCCGGGGCTCGCCACGTCCATGCTCTTCCGGGACCCGCCCGACCACACCCGGCTCCGGACCCTCGTCAGCAAGGCGTTCACGCCCCGCGTGATCGAGGGCCTGCGCCCGCACATCCAGCAGATCGTCGACGGCCTGCTCGACCGCGTCCAGGACGAGGGCGCGATGGACCTGATCGCCGACCTCGCCTTTCCGCTCCCCGTCATCGTCATCTCGGAGATGCTCGGCGTGCCCGCCGCCGACCGCGACCGGTTCCGGCAGTGGTCGCTCGACGTCGCGCGGAGCCTCGACGCGATCGCGCTCCCGGTCGGGCCCGAGGTCATCGAGCGCGGCAACGCCGCCCGTCACGCCCTCGCCGACTACTTCCGCGGCCTCATCGCCGAGCGCCGCCGGCGGCCCCAGCCCGACCTCCTGACGGGGCTGATCGCGGCCGAGGAGCAGGGCGACACGCTGAGTCAGCCCGAGCTGCTCGCCACCTGCGTCCTGCTCCTGGTCGCCGGTCACGAGACCACGGTCAACCTGATCGGCAACGGCATGCTGGCGCTCCTCCGCCATCCAGCCGAGCTCCGGACGCTCAGCCGGGAGCCCGCCCTCCTCCCGAGCGCCGTCGAGGAGCTGCTCCGCTGGGACAGCCCCGTCCAGCGCACCGGGCGGATCGCCGCGACCGACGTCGAGCTCGGGGGCACGCTGATCCCCAAGGGCGCGCTGGTGTCGGCGGTCCTGGGCGCCGCCAACCGCGACCCCGCGCACTTCCCCGAGCCTGACCGACTCGACCTCGCCCGCCCGGACAACCGGCACCTCGCCTTCGGCTGGGGCATCCACTTCTGCCTGGGCGCCCCGCTGGCGCGCGTCGAGGCCCAGATCGCGATCGGCGCGCTCGCGCGGCGCCTGCCCGCGCTCGCACTCGCCACGGACCGGCCGGAGTGGCGGGAGTCCTCGGCGCTGCGCGGCCTCAGGGCGCTGCCGGTCACCTTCTAGTAAAGCGGCGAGGGGGAGGCGTGGAGCCGACCGTCTCGACCGCGTGGCTGGGCGCGCATCTCGCAGACCCCGACCTGCGCCTGGTCGACGGCAGCTGGCACCTGCCCTCGCTCAAGCGCGACGCCCGGCGCGAATTCGCCGAGGCCCACATCCCGGGCGCGGTCTTCTTCGACATCGACGCGATCGCGGACACGTCGGTCTCGCTGCCCCACATGCTGCCGAGCCCGGAGACGTTCGCAGGCGCGGTCGGCAGGCTCGGGATCGGCGACGGCGACCGGATCGTCGCCTACGACACCAAGGGCGGGGTCCTGAGCGCCGCCCGCGTGTGGTGGACCTTCCGGGTCTTCGGCCACGCGGAGGTCGCGGTGCTCGACGGCGGGCTCCGGAAGTGGCGCGCCGAAGGGCGCCCGGTCGAGTCGGGCACGCCCGCGCCGCCCCCGCGGCGCTTCACGGCGCGCCCCGTCCCCGCCCTCGTCCGCCGCCTGCCGGAGATGCGGGACAACCTCGCGAGCCGGCGCGAGCAGGTGCTGGACGCGCGCTCGCGGGGCCGCTTCGCCGGCACCGAGCCCGAGCCCCGGCCGGGGCTCCGCGGCGGCCACATCCCGGGAAGCCTCAACCTGCCCTACGAGGAGCTCTACGCGGCGGACGGTACCTTGCTGCCGCGGGCCGCGCTCCGGGAGCTCTTTCGGCGGGTCGGCCTCGACCTCGACCGGCCCGTGGTGACCTGCTGCGGCTCGGGAGTCACCGCCGCGGTCCTCGCCTTGGGCCTCTACCTGCTCGGCCGCCGCGACACGGCCGTGTACGACGGCTCGTGGAGCGAATGGGGCGGCCGGCCCGACACTCCGGTCGAGTCGTGAGCGCTCGGGTGGGCAGGGTCAGCGAACGTCCAGGAGGTCGCGGAGGCCGTCGCCGACGAGGTTGATCGCGAGGACGGTGGCGGCCAGGAAGAGGCCGGGGAACAGGATGATCCAGAAGGCGAGCTGCACGTAGGCGCGGCCCTCGGCCATGATGTTGCCCCAGGACGGGATCACCGGCGGCGTGCCGGCCCCCAGAAACGACAGGTAGGCCTCGAAGAGGATCGCCGACGCGCAGATGTACGTGCCCTGGACGATCAGCGGGGCCACGAGCGCCGGCAGCATGTACCGGAGGAGGATCCGCGGGGTTCCCGCCCCGAGCGCCCGCGCCCCCTCGACCATGAGGTGCTCGCGGAGCGAGAGCACCGAGGCGCGCACGAGCCGGGCCACGCGCGGCACCTCGGGAATCACGAGCGCGACGATCACGTTCTGCACGCTCGCCTTCATCAGCGCCATGAGCGCGAGGGCCAGCAGAATCGACGGGATCGCCATGATCCCGTCGAGGAACCGCATCGCGACCCGGTCGAGCCGCCGGGAGAAGCCGATGACGAGCCCGAGCGCGCCGCCGGCGAGGAGGCTCACCAGCGCGACCGCCGCCCCCACCGTCAGCGAGACCCGGGCGCCGTAGACCGTCCGCGTGTAGACGTCACGGCCGAAGTGGTCCGTCCCGAACCACCGGTGGGCGGACGGAGGCGCCAGGCGCTCGGCCGGCGTCATCTGGAGCGGATCGCCGGTCCACCAGAGCGGGGCGAGCGCCCCCGCCAAGAGGACCACCGCGAGGACCGTCGCGCCGACGACGAGCGTGGGGTGGCGGGCCAGGAGCCGCCCGGCGGCGAGCCTCCCGAGCCGTTCCTCGGGCGCGGACTCCGCCGGCTCCAGCCCCGGCGGCGGCCCGGCGGCGGGGCGCCCCCCGCCGCCGAGCTCGGACACGCTCAGCGCGGCCACGGTCAACCCCGGGCGCCCGCGGATCGGGAGGGACCCGCGCCGCCCGGGCTAGAACCGGATGCGGGGGTCGAGGACCACATAGAGCAGGTCGACGACGAGGTTGATGAGCACGTAGGCCCCGGACACCACGAGGATGACGCCCTGGATCACCGGGTAGTCGCGGCGGACGATCGCGTCGACGGTGAGGCGGCCGAGGCCGGGCAGCGCGAACACGCTCTCGGTCACGACGGCGCCGCCGATCAGGAGGGCGAAGCCCAGGCCGATCACGGTCACGACCGGCAGCGAGGCGTTCTTCAAGGCGTGCCGGAGGAGGACTCGGTGTGGCGCCAGCCCCTTGGCGAACGCGGTGCGGATGTAGTCTTCGCCGAGCACGCCGAGCATACTCGCCCGCGTCATCCGCGCGATCAGCGCCATGTAGACGACGGAGAGCGTCACCGCGGGCAGGATCAGGTGGCGCAGGAAGGGCCCGACGCCGCCGGCGAGCGGCTGGAAGCCCTGCACCGGGAGCCAGGGGACGGAGATGGCGAACGCGTAGACGAGGACGAAGCCCAGCCAGAACACGGGCATCGAGAAGCCCGACACCGCCAGCACCATCACGAGCCGGTCGATCCACGACCCCTTCCGCCAGGCGGCGAGCACGCCGAGCGGGACGCCGACGCCGATGCTGATGAGCATCGCGAGCACCGTGAGGGCCACCGTCGCCTCCGCCCGCTGCTTGATGAGCGTCGCCACCGGGAGCCCGGAGAAGATCGAGGTGCCGAGGTCGCCGTGGACGACGTTCGAGAGCCAGATCTCGACCTGGGTGAGGAAGGGGCGGTCCAGGCCGAGCTTGCTCCGGATGCGCGCGACGTCCTCGGCCGTGGCGTAGTCGCCGGCGATAATGACCGCCGGGTCTCCCGGCACCACGTGCAGGAGCCCGAACACCGCGATCGCCACCACCCCCACGACGGGGACGGTGGCCAGCAGGCGGCGCCCGACCTCGGCCAGCATCTACCGGCGACGGGCCTGGATCACCGGCCCGCTACGCGACCGAGACGTTCCAGAAGAGCGGCGCCGGGAAGCGCAGCACGCCCGTCACCGCCCGGCGGTAGGCCGTCGGCTGCACCACCTGGCCGAACGGGATATACAGGACCTCGTCGTACGCGATCCGCTGGATCTGCTCCGCGAGCTGCTTCTGCCGGGCCCGGTCCGCCGTCCGCACCCACTCGAGCCGGAGCCGCTCGATCTCGGCGTTCTCCGGCCAGCCGAACCAGGCGCCGGGGCCCCCGCCCGAGACGCCCGCGTGCACCGCCGGGTTGATGACGTCGGAGGCGATCCACCAGGTGAAGAGGACGTTCCAGCCGCCCTGAGCGGGCGGGTCCTTCTTGGCCCGGCGGGCGACGACCGTCGACCAGTCCATCGCCTGCAGGTCGACCGTGAAGCCGATCTTCGTCATCAGCTCGCGCGCCACGAGCGCCGCGCCGTGGACCAGCGGGATGTCGGTCGCGTCGAGCGCGACGACCGGCCGCCCGTCGTACCCCGACGCCTTCACGAGCCCGGCCGCTCGCTCGAGGTCCTGGCCACGGGGCGCGCCGGCCGTCGACTCCCAGGGCCCCCCGCAGGCGAAGAGCGCCGCGCACGTCCGGTAAAACCTCGGCTGGCCGATGACCGCCTGGAGGTACTGCTGCTGGTCGACCATGTAGAGGAGCGCCTGGCGCGCCGCCTTCGTGTCGAACGGGGGCTGGAGGTGGTTCGGGCGGATCCAGCCCTGGGTGCCGCGGGGGTCCAGGATGAATGTCGTGAGCGCGGGGTTGCCCTCGATCCT
>QHRX01000208.1 GCA_003221455.1 Candidatus Rokuibacteriota bacterium | reverse complement strand
GACGCGGCGCGTGAGCGTGCCGCCGTGCCAGTGGTAGAGGAGGCGCCCCGTGTTCAGGACGAACGGGTACTCCCGATCGGGCAGCTCGGCGGCCGGGGCCGTCTCGAGCGCGGGGACGAACCGGCCGCGCCCGCGCGGGAACGACTCCGCGTAGAGGAAGCGCGTCCCGGGATGGTCGGGCGATGGACAGGGCCATTGCAGGCCGCCCTCGCAGTCGAGGCGCGCGTGGGAGAGCCCGCCGAGGACCGGGGTAAGCCGCGCCATCTCGGCGAAGATCTCCGCCGCGCCCCCGTAATCGAACTGCCGGTCGAGGCCCAGGCCGAGCCGGCGGGCGACGCGCTTGGCCAGCTCGCCGGCGATCCACCAGTCGGGGCGCGCCTCGCCGGGCGGCGGGAGGGCCTGCCGCACCCGCTGGACGCGCCGCTCCGAGTTGGTGAAGGTGCCCTCCTTCTCGGCGAACGCGGCCGCGGGGAGGAACACGTGCGCGTGCTCGGCCGTCTCGTGCAGGAACAGGTCCTGGACGACGATCAGGTCGAGCTGGGCCAGCGCCTTCTCGGCGTGGTGGAGGTCGGGCTCCGAGAGGAGCGGATTCTCGCCGACGACGTACATCGCGCGGATCCGCCCGTCGAGCCAGGCCTCGACCATGTCGGTCACCGTGAGCCCCGGCTCGGCCGGCGGCCGGACGCCCCAGGCCCGCTCGAACAGGGCCAGCGTCTCCGGCGCGTAGGTCTGGTAGCCGGGCAGGTTGGTCGGGATGCAGCCTGCGTCGCCGCAGCCCTGGACGTTGTTCTGACCGCGGAGCGGCGAGATGCCGGAGCCGGGCCGACCGAGCTGCCCGGTCACGAGCGAGAGGTTCAGGAGCGCGTGGGCGTTGTGGATGCCGTTCACGTGCTGCGTGATCCCCATCCCCCAGATCAGGCACGAGCCCCCCCACGGCGGGCGCGCGTACCAGCGCGCGGCGCGCGCGATGTCGGGGGCGGGCACGCCGGTCAGCGCCGCCGCGCGCTCGAGGGTCGCGTCCGCCAGTGACTCCCGCCAGGCCTCGAAGCCCTCCGTGCGCGCGCCGACGAACTCGAGGTTCGCGAGCCCCGCGTCGAGGATCAGCCGCGCCATCGCGTTGAAGAGGACGGCGTCGGTGCCGGGCCGCGGCTGGAGCCAGAGGTCGGCCTGGTCGCAGAGCTCGATGCGCTTTGGGTTCACGACGACGATCCGCGCGCCGCGCGCCATGGCCCGCCGGAAGCGGACCGCGACGACTGGGTGGTTGGCGGAGGCGTCGGCGCCCACGACCAGGAGGCAGCCCGCCTCCTCGTAATCGACGTACGAGTTCGACGTGGCGCCCGAGCCCATCGACGCGAGCATCGCCTCGACCGACGGCGAATGGCAGAGGCGGGTGCAGTGATCCACGTTGTTCGTGCCCATGACGGCGCGGCAGAACTTCTGGATCACGTAGCCGTCCTCGTTGGTCGCCTTGGCGGAGGCGAGCGCGCCGAACCGGCCACGCTGGCGGGCGAACCCGGCGGCGGCCGTCTCGAGCGCCTCCTCCCACCCGACCTCGTGCCAGCGGCCCTGGCGCCGGATGAGCGGGCGCGTGACCCGGTCGCGGGCGTGGACGAAGCCGGCGCCGAAGCGGCCCTTGACGCAGAGCATCCCCTGGCTCGAGAGGTTCGAGGGGACGTCGTCGGCCATGAGGGCCAGGCGGCCGTCGGCCCGAACGGCGAGCTCGAGGCCGCACCCGACGCCGCAGTACGGGCACGTCGTCTCGACCGTCGTCGCCACCGCGACCGGTGCCTCCTTCGGCCGGAGCGCGCCGGTCGGGCAGGTCGCGACGCACTGGCCGCAGGAGGTGCAGACCGACGCGGACATCGGCCCGTCGCCGACGACGCCGACCCGCATCGCGTGGGCGCGGCCGAGGAGGGCGATGGCGCCGATCCGCTGGACGTCGCCGCACGCGACGGTGCAGCGGCCGCAGAGGATGCAGGCCTCGCGGTCCAGGACAAAGAAGGACTTGGAGTCGTCGACGGCAAAGCGGTGGAGCGGGGCGAACGAGGGGCGGCCGACCGCGTGCCGGGCGCTCGCGGCCCCGAGCTGACCCAAGCCCTCGCGGCCGGCGCCCGCGCTCAGCATCGAGCGCGTGAGGTCGAGCACCACCGAGCGGAGGCGGACGACCTCGGGGGCGGTCGTGCTCACGACCATCCCCTCGCGCGCCGGGAGGTGACAGGCGGCCGGCGCGCCGCGCTGCCCCTCGACCTGGACGAGGCAGGTGCGGCAGGCGCCGAGCGGCGGGCGATCGGGATCCTTGCAGAGCTGGGGCAGCGCGATGCCGAGCCGGTTCACGGCGTCCAGGACGGTTGCCCCGACGGCGACCTCGGCGGTCTGTCCGTCCACCACGAGCTTCATGTCGCCCTCTGCCCCCTCGGCCGCCGGCGCGGACATCCGATCATAGCAGGAGACCGCCGGCGACGCCCTCGGCGACCCCTGGGGGCGGACGAGAGCAGGACGGCGCGGACACAGACCTCCCACGCCCGCAGCCTGCCCCGCGCGGGCCGCGTCAGGTGAGGATGAACGGGCGCGCCGGGGCGCTCCCATACGGGTAGCGCGCGAGGACCTCCTCGTTCAGCGTGACGCCCAGGCCAGGCCCCGACGGTACCGGCACGACGCCGTGCCGCGGCTGGATCGGCTCGCGGAGCAGCGGCGCCTCGAGCTCGCCGGTCGGGAACTCGAGCCAGAGGCAGCCCGGCGTCGACGCGATCAGGTGCAGCGTGGCCGCGAGCCCGGGCCCGAAGTAGAAGCAGTGCGGGGCGACCGGGAGATTGGCGGCGCCGGCGAGCGCGCAGATCTTCTTGAACTCGAGCAGGCCGCCGACCTTGGTCATGCTCGGCTGCAAGATGTCCACGGCCCGGTGGGCGATGATGTCAGCGAACCCCTGCGCCAGCCCCTCGTTCTCCCCGGCCGCGATCGGGGTCTCGAGCGCGGCGCTCACCTCGGCCAGTCCCCGGTAGTCTTCGGGAGGCCAGACCGGCTCCTCGAACCACGCCAGCCGGTACGGCTCGAACGCGCGGCCCATCCCGCGCCACCCGGACCGACTCGACGTCGAGCTGATGGAGCTTGACGGCGGCGAACCCCGCGTCGACCTGGTGCCGGCAGGCGGCCGCGACGTCGGCGGGCCCCGGGTACCGGAGCAGGCTCGCGTAGGCGCGGATCTCCCGCGTGTAGCGGCCGCCGAGCAGATCGTGGACGGGCAGGCCGCGCGCCTTGCCCGCGAGGTCCCACAGCGCGATCTCGACCCCGCTCAGCGCGTGGATCGCGATGCCGCGCCGGCCGTAGAGCAGCATCGACCGCTCCATCTTCTCGACCAGGCGCTCGATCTCGGTCGGGTTCTCGCCGACGAGGACGGGGGCCAGGCTCTCCTCGACCACGCTCGCGACGGCCAGGGGCGCGCCGTACGCGAAGCACTCGCCGAGGCCGACGACGCCGTCGTCGGTGGTGAGCGTGACGATGATCTGCTTGCGCATGCCGTCGAGCCACGGCGAGTGCGGTCGCATCGGGCGCAGGGGAATCGAGAGCGGGTAGGCTCGCACGGCGGCGATCTTCATCGGCCCGGGGCTCCTTTCGCGGCGGTGTCCGCACTCTAGCCCCCGCCGGACGGCGCGGTCAACCGGGGACCCCCGGGCCCGGCATCCGGGTATACTCGGGGGCGTGCCGGCTCACCCCCGACCCGAGGGATCACCATCAACGAGGTGGCGCATGCGGACTCTCCCCGTCGTCCCGCTGGTCGTCGTCGTCCTCCTCCTGGGCTCCCTCGCCGCGGCGCAGGCGCGCCCGCGCGCCTTCGTGACGAACGAGAAGTCCAACGACGTCACCGTGATCGACGTCCTGACCGCGAAGGTCGTGAAGACGATCCCGGTGGGCCAGCGCCCGCGCGGGATCTCGGCAAGCCCGGACGGCACGCAGGTCTACGTGTCGAACAGCAACTCCAACAGCCTGACCGTCATCGACGCGCGGACGCTCGCGGTGGTGAAGACCGTG
Source organism: Candidatus Rokuibacteriota bacterium (assembly GCA_003221455.1). GTDB lineage: Bacteria > Methylomirabilota > Methylomirabilia > Rokubacteriales > CSP1-6 > AR9. The sequence continues at coordinate 48,469 of QHRX01000208.1, read as the reverse complement.
CCCGCCGGCGAGGACCCGGAGGGCCTCACGCACAGTCTGGACGGCAAGTTCCTCTACGTGGTGAACGAGAACGAGCTGGCCGCGACCATCATCGAGCTGCCGGCGCTCGCGGTGGTGAAGAAGGTTCAGGTCGGCACGGAGCCCGAGACGGCCGTCCTCTCCCCCGACGGCCGATGGGTCACCGTCTCCAACGAGACGTCGAACGACGTCTACGTGATCGACACCGCCACCAACGCCGTGGTCAAGCGGATCGAGGTGCCCAAGAACCCGCGCGGCATGCGCTTCACCGCCGACGGCACGCGCCTGTTCGTGTGCAGCGAGGCCGCGAACACGCTCTCCGTCATCGACGTCGCCACCTGGACCCTGAGCCGGTCCGTCGAGACCGGGGGACTGCGTCCGGTCGACGCGCGGCTGTCGCTGGACGGCAGGCGGCTCTTCGTGTCCCACGGCGGGTCCGGCGAGGTGCGGGTGTTCAACGCGGACTCGCTCGCGCTCCTCCAGGCGATCCCGGTCGGCCCCCGCGCGTGGTGGACGGCGCTGAGCCCGTCCGGCGAGTACCTCTACGTGACGGTGGGACGCCAGAACGAGGTCGCGGTCATCAACACCCAGTCGGGCTCGGTCGTCGACCGAATCAAGGTCGGCACCCTTCCCTGGGGCATCACGATCGCCGACGTCCCCTGACCGCCGGGCCCGCGGCCCGCGGCGGACCGCGCCCGGCCCGGGGCGCCCTTTGATTCCGCGCCTCCACCTGCTACTATCCCCTCGTTCGACGCCGGACCGCGAGGTGCCGCACTGCGAATCGCCGCCGAAACGCGCCGGACTCTCCTGATCATCGCCCTCGCCGTCGGGGTACTCGCGGTCGGCCTCGCCCCGCTCTGCTTCTTCACCGTTGGCGCCGGCGAGGTTGTCGTCGTCACCCAATTCGGGAACCCGGTGCGGGTGGAGACGACGCCCGGCCTGAAGCTCAAGTATCCGTCGCCGGTGCAGAGCGTGACTAGGCTCGACCGGCGGCTCTTCGTCCTCGTGCCGCCCCCGCGCGAGTTCCTGACCCTCGGCAAGAAGAGTATCGTTGCCTCCGGCTTCATCGTGTGGCGGATCGCGGATCCGCGTCGGTTCATGCAGACCGTGTTCGACCGGAGCGGCGCCGAGTCCCGGCTCGGCGACATCCTGTTCGCGGAGCTCGGCGCGGCGCTCGGCGGCGCGCCGTTCTCCGCCTTCGTCTCGACCGCGCCCGGCGAGTACCGGGCCGAGGAGGTCCTCGCCACCGCCACCCGCCAGTATCGCGCGGTCGCACACCGCGACTACGGCATCGACGTGGTCGACGTCCGCCTGCGCCGGCTCGACTTCCCCGCGCAGAACCGGGAGAGCGTGTTCAACCGGATGAAGTCCGAGCGCGTCCGGATCAGCATGGGGTACCGCTCCGAGGGCGAGGAGGAGGGGCTCAAGATCCGGGCCGCCGCCGAGAAGACGAAGAGCGGGATCCTCGCGGAGGCCTACAAGCTCTCGCAGACGTACCGGGGGGAGGGCGAGGCGCGGGCCGCCCGGATCTACGCCGAGAGCCTCTCCAGCGCGCCCGAGTTCTACCGGTTCGTGCGCTCGATCGAGGCGGTGCGGAAGGCGGTCGACCGGGACACGACGCTCGTGCTGCCCCTGGACTCGGAGCTCTTCCGGCTCCTGCGGGACAGCCATTTCTACTTCCCGGAGCGGTGAGCTCCGCGCCGGAGCGGGAGGAGGTGAGGGGTGAAGTCGGGTCGGCTTGGGAGAGGTGACAAGGATGTCCACTCTGACGGTTTTTGAGGAGCCTCGCATGTTCGACGCACGCACGCTGAAGCTCGCGGCCCTCCTGCTGGCGGCGCCGGCCCTGGCCGTGCTGGCGCTGGCGATCCCGGTCGCGGCGAAGACGATCACGTACCAGCCGCAGACCGTGTACTTCACCTACTGCTACGCCCACCCGCCCGCCGCGCGCATCGCCTCCGGCGACTCGGTGGTCACCAGCACCCGCGACGCGTCCAACGACGCGTTCCTGCCCACCGATACGACGCTCGCCCCCAAGATCGACCTCACCAAGGTGAACCCGCAGACCGGTCCCTTCTTCGTGGAGGGCGCCGAGCCCGGCGACACGCTGAAGGTGCACATCGACCGGATCGGCCTCAACCGTGACTGGGGCTGGGGGGGCGCGATCCCCTACTTCGGCGCCCTCGCGCCCGAGTACAAGACCATGATGCTGACCCCCCCCGTCGACGACCACCTGTTCATCTGGCGCCTGGACAAATCGCGAATGGTCGGCACGCTCAACATGCCCAAGAGCAAGATCGGCAAGGTGGAGATCCCGCTCCGGCCGTTCTTCGGCACCATCGGCACCGCCCCCAAAGGCAAGGAGTGCATCAGCTCGCTGGTGCCGGGTCCGCACGGCGCCAACATGGACTTCAACGAGGTCGTCCAGGGCGTCACGATGTACTTCCCCGTGTTCGAGCGGGGCGCGCTGTTCATGCTGGGTGACGGGCACGCGGCCCAGGGCGACGGCGAGGTGATGGGCGCCGCCGTCGAGACGTCGTTCGACGTCCAGTTCACGGTCGAGGTCGTCAAGGGCAAGACGATCGACTGGCCCCGTCTCGAGAACGACCGCTACATCATGTCGATCGGCAGCACTCGCCCGCTGATGGACGCCCTCCGCCTCGCCTGCGCGAGCCTCGTCAACTGGCTCGTGACCGATTACGGCTACGACAAGATGGAGGCCTACCAGCTCATCGGGCAGCAGGCCGAGATCGAGATCGCGAACGTGGTGGACCCGGAGTACTCGGTCGCCTGCGCCCTCGATAAGAGGTACCTGCCCCGGTAGCGTGACGTGTCCGTGACCACCGTCCCGGGGATCGGCCGCGCGCCGGCCGGTCCCCGGGACCCGCAGCAGGCGGAGACAGCCCGGTGATCGACTTCCTCCTCCAGGTCGGCTGGGAGACCTGGTCCATCTTCAAGGAAGCCTCGCTCTTCCTGCTGTTCGGCTTCGCCGTCGCGGGCGTGCTCGCCGTCGTCGTGCCGTCGCGCGTCTTCATGCGCTTCCTCGGCACCGGCCGGGTCAAGTCCGTGCTCTGGGCTTCGATCATCGGCGTGCCGGTTCCCCTCTGTTCCTGCGGCGTGCTGCCCACCGCGCTCGGGCTCGTGCGGCAGGGCGCGAGCAAGGGCGCCACCGTCGCGTTCCTCATCGCCACGCCCGAGACCGGCGTCGACTCGATCGCGATGAGCTGGGCCCTCATGGATCCCCTCATCACCGCCGTCCGCCCGCTCGTCGCGATCATCACGGCGATCGTGGCGGGGCTCGCGACGAATCTGGGGGCCCCGGCGCGGGAGGGGCCCGAGCCCGAGGCCGCCGAGGCCGGGCTCCCGGAGCCGGCAGAGCCCCAGGGGCACCGGCCCGAGGACGGGCCGGCGCCGCTGCGCGCGTGGCTCGCCCGCGGGCGGCGGGTCGCCACGTACGCCTTCCGCGACCTCTTCGACGAGACCGCGCACTGGCTCGCCCTCGGTGTTGGCCTGTCGGCGCTCGTCGCGGTCCTGCTCCCGTCGGCCGTCATCGAGCGCTACCTCGGCGGCGGGCTCGGCACGATGCTCCTGATGTTCCTGCTCGGCATCCCGATCTACACGTGCGCGTCGGCGTCGACGCCGGTCGCGGCGGCGCTCGTGCTGAAGGGCCTGAGCCCGGGGGCCGCGCTCGTGTTCCTCCTCTCGGGCCCCGCCACCAACCTGGGCGCGCTCGTCGTGCTCCTGAAGTTCCTGGGCCGCCGGGTGATGCTGATCTACCTGACGACCGTCGCGATCCTGAGCCTCGGCGCCGGGTACGCCCTCGACTGGATCTACCGGAGCCGGCAGCTGAACGCCACCGCGAGCTTCGGGCGGGCCGCCCAGTACATTCCCGACTGGGTCAACGTCGCCGCGGCGCTCGTCATGATCGGCCTCCTGCTCGTGAGCCTCTGGCGGACCCCCGTGCCCGCGGAGTGGATCCGGCTGCGGGACTGGGCGGCGGTCCTGACGGGCGTGGGGGTGACGGCCAAGCGCCTCCGGGTCGCCGCCGCCGTCGCGCTGGGCGCCCTCTACCTCGGGGGCGGCTTCTACACGGTGGGGGTGGGCGAGGTCGGGCTCCAGGCGCGCTTCGGCCGCATCGTCGACTCGGCCGTCTCGCCCGGCCTGCACTATCGGCTTCCGTGGCCGATCGACGGCCACCGGATCGTCGAGAGCGCCCGGGTCCGGCGGATCGAGGTGGGGTTCCGGACGGCGCGGCCGGCCGCGGTCGAGAGCCCGCTCGTGATGCCCGCCGGCGGCCACCCCGGCTTCTGGTACCGACGGGAGAAGGTCCCCGAGGAGTCGTTCCTCCTCACCGGCGACGAGAACATCATCGACATCGCGTTCACGGTGCAGTACGCGGTGCGAGACCCCGTGGTCTTCGCCTATCAGGTCGCGGAGCCCGAGGAGCTCGTGCGGAGCGTGGCGATCTCGGTGCTGCGCTCGATCGTCGCGACCACGACCGTCGACGCCATCTACACGTCGGCGCGGGACGAGGTCGAGCGCCGCGCGATCGCCGGCGTCCAAGCGCTCCTCGACGCCTACGGGGCCGGCGTCCAGCTGGTGTCGGTGAACCTCCTGAGCGTGCACGCCCCCGAGGAGGTGCACGCGGCGTTCCGCGACGTGGCGAGCGCCCACGAGGATAAGCTCCTCATCATCAACCGCGCGACGACGTTCGCCGAGGAGGGCGTGAACCTCGCCCAGGGTGACGCCGCCGCGATGGTCGAGTCGGCCCGGGCCTTCAAGGCCCAGCGGATCATGGAGGCCGAGGGAGACGCGCTCGCCTTCGCCCTCCGCGAGAAGGCCTACCGCCGCGCGCCGGAGCTCACCCGCTTCCGACTGTACGTGGAGGCGCTGGAGGAGATCATGCCGGGCACCCAGAAGATCCTGCGGCCCGGGCGGGCCGACGTGAAGGACTTCGACCTCTGGCTGCTCCAGCCGCTCGGCCGGCGGAACCCGTGAGGGCCCTCGTCCGGACCGGCCTGGTCGTGGGCGCCCTCCTGCTGGGCCTCGCCCTCCTGTCCTGCTTCGTCGTCGTCGACGTGACCGAGTACGGGGTGTTTCTGCGCTTCGGCCGGGTGGCGGGCGTCGCCCGGGCGCCGGGCCTCTACCTCAAGCGCCCGTACCCCTTCGAGCGGGTGCTCCGCCTCGACAAGCGGCTCTTGACCTTCAAGCCCGCCACCGCCGAGTTCCTGAGCGAGGACAAGAAGAACCTGGTGCTCCACACCCTGGTGACGTGGCGGATCGCGGACCCCGTGCGGTTCCTGGCGACGGTCGGGACGCGACCGGTCGCCCAGGAGCGGTTGGGCGACGTCGTGCTGACGACGGTCGGCGCCGTCGTCGGCGGCGCCCCGTCGTCCGCCCTGATCTCGCTCGACGGCCACGAGTCCGAGTTCGAGCGGGTCATGCGGCGGATCGTCGGCCAGGCGCAGGCCGAGGCGCTCACGGCGTACGGCATCGACCTCGTGGACGTGCGGCTCCGCCAGCTGAGCCTCCCCGAGCAAAACCGTGCCAACGTCTTCGCCCGGATGCAGGCGGAGCGGGGCCGGATCGCGATGAAGTACCGCTCCGAAGGGGAGCGCGAGTTCAAGAAGGTCGTCGCCGAGGCCGACCGCGAGAAGGTACAGGTCACGGCGGAGGCCTACCGCGAAGCCGAACGCACCAAGGCCGAGGGGGACGCCGAGGCTGCGCGTATCTACGCCGAGGCCTTCGGCCGGAATCCGCAGCTCTACAAGTTCCGGCGCACCCTCCAGGTCTACGAGAAGATCCTCGACGCCAATACCACCCTCTTCCTGCCGGCAGACGCGGACATTCTCCAGCTCCTCGGCGCCGAGCGGAAGCCGGCGGCGAGGTAGCCGATGGACCCCGAGCGAGACCGGCCGACGACCGAGGGGGGCGGGTGGGTCTCCCGCGCCCGGCCCCGGCCCCTCCCGACCCTCCGCCCGGCGCAGTGGCTCGGCGGCATCCTGGTGGTCGCCCTCGCGGCGTGGGTCCTGTCCGGCGTCTTCACGGTGGCGGCGGACGAGCAGGCGGTGGTGCGGCGGTTCGGCCGCGTCACCGGGCGGCTCGGGCCCGGCATCCACTACCGGCTGCCCTGGCCCGTCGACCGCGTCGACGTCGTCAAGACGACCACCGTCATGAAGACGGGCGTGGGCTTCGACCTCCCCCGGGGGGAGGCGCCGATCGCGACGGGCATGGAGATCCTGACCGGCGACACGAACATCATCGCCGTCGCGATCGTGCTCCAGTACGTGATCCGCAACCCGGCCGCCTTTCTCTTCCAGATCGAGGACCCGCCGACGCTGATCGGCAGCCTGGCCGAGTCCGTGCTGACCGAGACCGTCCTCGGCATGCCGGTCGACGAGGTCCTCACGACGGGTCGGCTCGAGATCCAGGAGCGCGTCAAGACCGGCACCCAGGCGCTCCTCGACCGCTACGAGAGCGGCATCCAGCTCACGTCGGCCAACATCATGGCGATCACGCTCGACAGCTCGGTCGCGCAGGCCTTCCAGGACGTCGCCAACGCCAGCGCGGACCGCGAGAAGAAGATCAACGACGGCCGGAGCTACGCCAACGACCTGCTCCCCAGGGCGCGCGGCGAGGCGCGGTCGATGGTGCTGGCCGCCCAGAGCTATACGCAGCAGCGGGTGGCCGAGGCGCAGGGCAACACGACGCGCTTCCTCGAGCTGCTCGCCGAGTACCAGAAGGCGCCCGGCGTGACCCGGAGCCGACTCTACCTGGAGGCGATGGAGAAGGTGCTCCCGAAGGTCAGGAAGTACGTGATCGACTCCGAGCGTGGCACGAACCCCGTCCAGCTCCACCTCTCGCCGCCGACCCCGCCGCAGCCCTGACGACCGCTGCTGACGCTGGCTCGACCGACGACGGTCGCCCGGCGCACGGCCCTTCTGCCGTCGCGAGCCCTCGGCCGAGCGTCGACGGTCGCGCCGACCGTCTCTAGACGGGTCCGCCCATCAGGGCGATCGCCGCCCGCGCTCTCTCCAGCCAGAACGGCATCTCCATGCTCCGGAACATCGTCGTCGCAACCGTCAGGTGCTCCTGAGCCTTTCGTTGGTTCGTCAGCTGCCCATAGAGCTTGGCGAGGCCGACGTGGCAGTGGGCGGCGAGCGGGCGCATGCCGAGTTCGGTAGCCACGAGGGCTGCCTGTTGGTACTGACCCTCGGCTCGCGCGGCATCAGGGGGGTCACGACGAGCGGCGACTTCTCCTAGGACCCAGTGGTTCCAGCCCCGCCAGCCGCGCTCGGCGTGCTGGTCCGCGAACTCGAGGCCCGTGCGCGCGCTCGCCTCGGCGCGATCAAGATCGCCAGCCTCCAGGTACACCCTCGCGAGGGTCATGTGCATATAGGCTCGGTTCACGAAGGCCCCCGTCTTCTCCTGGGCCGCGATCGCCTCCTGCGCGAGCGGGATCGCCTCGACGGTCTGGCCGAGGAGTGCGGAGGCGTAGCCGAGCGGGCTCAACCCGAGCATGAGCCAGCCGGCAAAGTTCTTCTCCCGACAGGTCTTCGTCGCCGGCCCGAGGACGGCGACGGCATCGGCCGGCCGCCCCTGATGCAGGAGGACGTAGCCGTGGCAGATCGCAAGCGCCGTCCGGCTATACAAATGATCGGCGGCCACCGCGACGCGCTCCCCCTGGCGAAGGAGCTCACGGGCTCCACCGAAATCTCCGAGCTCGGCAAGACACCATGAGGCGACGGCACACACTCCGCTGTACGGGAGCCCCGACAGGCCGAACCGCTCGGCCTCCCCTGGGCCCTCGAGGGCGCCGATCACGTCACGTGCGTGCTCCACGCCCTCCCGGTACCGCCCGAGCCCCTCGCAGGCCCAGCACATGTAGAACTTGCCCGTCACGCGAAGGCCGAGGTCGTTCCGGGCCTCGGCCATCTCGAGGCAGCGCTGCCCGTACTCCAGCGCGCGCTGATGCTCCCCCTTGGCCCAGTGGTACTGCACCAGAAAGGAGTAGATCGTGTCCAGGCTGCCGGTTTCCCCCAGGCGAGCGGCGAGCCCTTCCGCCTCCTTGAAACGCTGGAAGAGCGGTTCGAGACGGCCCGCCCGCCAGAGCGGCGCCCGCATGCGGAGGCGGAGGTCGATGCCGGTTCGCGTCCGCTCGGGACTGTCGGGTAGCCGTGCGAGCGCGTCGAGGGCCAGTTCGTAGAGCTCCACGGCCCTGGCGTCGATAAACAGCCCCGCGGCTCGCCCGGCGGCCTCCCGGGCGTACTGGACCACCTTCTCCCAGACCTCGCCGCGGGTGAAGTGAAAGACCAGTTCCTCCGTCCGCTCCTCCAGACGACCGGGGTACGCTTCTTCGACGGCCGCTCCAATACGGGCGTGCAGTCGGCGCCGCTCCGCCTGGAGGAGGGAGCCATAGGCCACGTCCTGGGTGAGGGCGTGGCGAAACAGATACTCGCGTTCGCGGCCCTCGACGTTCTCGTAGATCATCTCGATGCGCGTGAGTTCGGCCAGGCTCCGCTCCAGCTGGTCCTGGACGTCGCTGACTCGCTGAAGCAGCTCGAGCGCGAACTGCCGGCCGATCACGGAGGCCGTCTGAACCGTCCGCTTCTGTGCCTCTCCAAGTCGGTCGATGCGGGCCGCGAGAACGTCCTGCACAGTGTCGGGCACGGTAATCGTCGCAGCCGACGCCGCCGCGATGAGCCGGCCGTCTTCGAGCCGGACGGCGCCCTGCTCGACGAGCGTCCGCCCGATCTCTTCAATGAAAAATGGATTCCCCTCGGCCTTGCGCGCAATCAGCCTGGCGAGATCGGGCGGGAGATCTTCAGCGCCCAGCGTTGCGCGGACGATGCGGACCGCGTCCTCCTGCGCGACCGGCTGAAGGGGAAGCCGCCAAAAGTACGTTCGGTCGCCGAAGGGCGGCTGGTACACGGGGCGGTGGGTGAGCAGGAGCAGCACCGCCATACCCGGCAGGCTCTCGATGAGCCTCTTCAGGAAGTCCTCGGAGGCGACCTCGATCCAGTGGAGGTCCTCGAAGAGGACGACGAGCGGCCGCCGGCGGCTGCGCGCGGCCGCGAGCCGCAGGACGGCGTCCACGATCTTGCCGCGTCGTTGCATCGGATCCAGTGTCGCCACTCCCGCGTCCCCGGGGTCGACCGACAGGAGATAGCGCAGATAGGGCGCGAGCGCCGCGGCATCGTCACCGACCACTTCAAGTCCCGCGTCTATCTTTCCCGCGATGCCGGATTCAGGATCCCGGTCCTCGATCCCAAAGATTCGCTTCAGGACTTCGATGACCGGGAGGAAGGGGCTGGACTGCCCGAACGACACGCACTCGCCCTGCAACCATGTCACGCCATCGCCGAGGCGCTGGCGGAACTCGTACACGAGCCGGGACTTGCCAATCCCGGCGTCGCCGACCACGAAGACCACCTGGCCGCGGCCGGTGCAGGCCGCCGTGAAGGCCTGGGTCAGCACGGCGAGGGCCTCGTCGCGACCGACCAGTGGCGACAGGCCCTGCGACGCGCGGGCCGCCAGACGGCTGACGTGCGACTTCGGCTGCCGGATGGCGTAGGCGGCCACTGGCTGCGCCCGGTTCTTGACCGTGAACGTACCGAGGGGGTCGAGCTCGAAGTAGGGGGCGATGAGACGTTCAGTGGCACTGGCGACCACGATCTGACCGGGTTCGGCGAGCTGCTGCATGCGCGCGGCGGTGTTCGTGGTATCCCCCACGGCCGTGTAGTCCATGCGGAGGTTGTCACCGACGGCCCCCACGACGACCAGGCCGGTATTGAGCCCCATCCGCATGCGGAAATCGACGCCCCGGGCTTGCTGGAGCTCGGCTCGATAGCCCGTCAGGGCATGCTGCATGTCGAGCGCCGCGTGGGCCGCGCGCTGGGCATGATCTTCATGCGCGATCGGCGCACCAAACAGCGCCATAAGGCCATCGCCGAGAAACTGGTTCACCGTACCCTCATACCGATGGACCCCGGTGAGCATGAGCTCGAAGGCGCGGTTGATGAGCGCGTGCACCTCCTCAGGGTCGAGACGCTCGGAAAGCGAGGTAAAGCCAGACACATCCGCGAACAGGACCGTCACCTGCTTTCGCTCGCCTTCGAGCGCGCTCTTGGAGATCAGAATCTTCTCGGCGAGGTGTCTGGGGGTGTAGGACTCGGGAGACGCGAAGCGGGCTTGCGCGCCTCGGCCGGCGGCGACCTGGTGGGCGCACTCCGGACAGAACTTCGCGGTCGGCGAGAGCTCCGCGCCACAGTGTGCGCAGGTGCGGGCCAGTGGAGCCGCGCATTCCTCGCAGAACTTAGCCTGTGGACGGTTCTCCGTCTGACACCGAGGACAGTGCATGCCGCGGGTCCTCCCCGGGAGCCGGAGCAGGGAACGGTCAGGTCGATGCCGAGACCTTACTTTGTGCCAGGCGAGGGGGTCAAGCAGGGCTGGGGGGCTCAGGCTCCCGGCGTGTTGGACATGGCCTCCCCCCGAACTCGTCAGGCACCGTCGGCAAGTGGGACCACCGCGTGTGGCCCCTGGAAAAAGAGCGGGCGGAGGGGCCGCGGCCCCTCCGCCCGCTCGACTCCTGCTCCGCGACGGCCGCCGCCGCGGGCGATCCGGCTACGCGGTCTTCCGCACCCAGCCGTAGTAGGCGTTGCTCCGACCCCGGCCCTCGGCGAGGTGGTCCGCCTTGAGCCTGGCGAGCCGGTCCTTGTAGTCGGGCGGCACCGCCGTGAGCTTGGCGTTGAGGTCCAGGTTGTAGAGCGCGGCCGAGTTGAAGCCGAAGATCATCCGCTTGGTCGTACCGTTCGCGGGCCCGAGCGGGGCGAAGCCCCACTTCTTCTGCATGTCCTCGGGGATCTCGAGCCGCCGGAGCGCCTCGATCTGCCACTGCGGTGAGCCGTACCAGACGGAGTCCGACCCCCACACGACGTGATCGGTGCCGAGGCCCTTGACGAGCGTCGCGACCAGCCCGGCGGCCAGCCGCGGATAGGTGATGACGGTCGAGGCGAAGCTCGTCCCGATCTCGCCATAGACGTTGGTCACGCCATACTTGGCCCGCGTCTCCGCCACCTCGGTCACCCACGGGATCTGGCCCGTCCGCTCGAACGCCTCGGCGGTCGCCTTGACGTCAAAGAACGGTCGCAGCGCAGAGTGGTAGATGATGAAGTTGAGGTCGGGCCAGTCCTTGGCCGCCTTGCCGAGGTCGTCGACGGCCGCATAGCGCCAGTTCGCGAAGGAGGTCTGGTAGTCGGAGGGCATCAGGCCCTTGTGGATGCAGATATTGCGGATTCCGTACTTCCGCGCCTTCTCGTAGGCGGGATACGCGAGCTTCTCGTCGTCGAGCATCCACGGGTACTTGGAGCCGCCCGCGAGCGGGTCGCCGACCGTGTACCCCTTCCAGCTGTCGATCTTGAGGTGCTGCGCGGCGCGGTCCATGTCGTCGAGGTAGCCCGGGTAGCCCGGCCAGAAGAGTCCGTGGCCGATCATGCGGCGTGAGCCCGCGAGCTTGTTCAGCATGTCGCGGCTCATGATGATCTGGTCGTTCGACAGCGCCATGTTCTCTTTGGTGTCCGTCGTGAAGCCGCTGAGGAGCGCGATCTTGGTGTCGCTGTCGAGGAAGATGTCCCGGACGTACTTGTCGAACTTGTAGGCTTCCAGGTCCGACGGCTCGGACGCGAGGGCCGGATTCCAGGCCTTCCCCTCGGGGTTCTTGCCCGACGCGTACTCGCGCAGGAACAGGATGCCCTTCCACGAGAACGTGTCGTGGACGTGATGGGTCTGGTCGTCGAAGATGAACTCGGAGGACAGCATCGCCGCGCGCTCGGCCGCCGCCGCTGGATCCCGCGCCTCCGCCGCGTCGACGTGGAAGATGTTGCCGAACACCTGGTTCATCGCGACGAAGGCGGTCGCCATTCCCATGCTCGTCTGCAGGAACTGGCGCCGGCTCTGCCCGAGCGTTCGGGCGAGCAACTCGGAGCTCGCCTTGATCCGGTCCTCGACCTCGCGCTGCTCACGCGTTTGCGGAGCCGGCATATACTCGCCGTTCGACACCATCCTGGTGGGGACCGGCGAGCGGAAGGCAAGATCCTCCGCGTGATCGACCTGCTTCATGTCCTTCGGGCTGAACCACGACGACATACGGGGTCTCCTTTCTTGGCACTTCGAGACGCAACGCTCCGCCGCGGGCGACCGGCCGACCCAGTCCCCCACACTCTAGTATCGTGAGACTAGGCGCCTCCCGGCAGCTGTCAAGGGGAAAAGATTCACAAAGTTGGGCCGCCCCGCCGCCCGAGTGGCGCGGCGCGTTACCCTGCCTCCGCGCGCCCGATACTGCGGTCTCGAGCACGGGCGCGGAGCGGCGCCCGCCCTGGAGCGGACGAGGGTCGTGGGTCGAGACGCGCCGCGAACCGCGACAGGATGCTCCGCTTCAGGCTCGCTTGGGCGCCCGGCGCGCCGGAAGGGCCGACGCGGCTGAGTCGGGCAGACTCCCGCTCCGGCCGACGGCGGGCCTTCGGTCGGGACGGGCGGCGGTCATGAGCGGACGCCGGCCCGCGGGTCAGGAGTAGCTGTCGAGCTCGACCAGCGCCGCCTCTGCCGCCTGCGCGATCGCGTCGGCGGCGATCCCCATCTTTCGGTAGAGGTCGAGTCGGCTCCCGCTCTCCCCGAACGTGTCGACGCCGAGCGGGATAGCCCGCCCGCCGAGCGCGCTCCCGATGAAGGCAAGCGCATGGGAGTGGGCGTCCGCCACGGTGACGACGGGCGCCCGCCGCTCGGCCGGCTCGAGCAGGCGTTCGAGCGCGGAGTCGCCGGGGGAGCCGCCCGTCCGGGTCGCGCCGCGCGCGGCGGCCAGCGACCGGTAGAGCCGCCCCGGGGCGGTGACGGCGAAGACGTTGGCCAGGACACCGCGAGCGCGGAGGGCCTCGCTCGCCGCCACGGCCTCGGGCACGATCGCCCCCGCCGCGAACACGTTGACGACGTTCTCTTCCGGCTGGTACTCCGGCTCGCGGCGACGGTCCACGATCCGGTAGCCGCCGCCGAGGACCGCCTCCCGGAGCCCCGGCCGCCCGTCCGGGAACAGGCCCTGGTCGATCGGGACCGTGGAGAGCCGCAGGTAGACGCCGAGCCCGGGCCCGCCCGCCCGGAGCGCCCGGAGCGCGTCGAGCAGGATCCACTCGACCTCCTTGGCGAAGGTCGGCTCGAAGTAGTCGAGGCCGGGCGTCTCGATGCCGATCGACGCGGTGATCGACGACTGGTGGGCGCCCCCCTCGGAAGCGAGGCTCACCCCCGACGGCGTCGCGACCAGAACGAAACGGGCACCCGAGTAGACCGCGTAGATGACGGCGTCGAGACCGCGGCAGACGAACGGGTCGTAGAGCGTCCCGAGCGGCAGGAGCCGCTGCCCCTCCTGATCGCCGGCCAGGCCGAGCGCGGCGAGCAGGAGGAACAGGTTGTTCTCCGAGATCCCGAGCTCGAGGTGCTGGCCGCGGGGCGACTCCCGCCACTGGATCGGGCGGGCGATCTTGGCGGCGGCGAAGTAGTCGATCATCGCCTGGTGCGAATAGACGCCGCGGCGGTTGATCCAGCCGCCGAGGTGCGTCGACGTGGCGACGTCGGGCGACGCCGTCACCAGGAAGTCGGCGATCGGGTGCCGGCTGAGCGTCGAGAGCACGCGCGAGAAGGCCTCCTGGGTGGCGAGTCGGCCCGCGTACGTCTCGGAGAGGGCGGCCGGCGGCTCGGGGATCTCCCGCGCCGGGGCTGGGGGCGACGGCGCCGCGTCCCGGTGCAGGAGCCGCCACTCCGGCGAGCCCGGCGCGAAGCCCGCGAACTCGTCCCCGGCGGGGACGCCCGCGGCCGCCCGGAGCACGTCGATCTGCGCGGGCGTGAGCAGCATCGAATGGTTCAAGGGGTCACCCTCGAACGGCAGGCCCCAGCCCTTGATCGTGTACGCGACGACCACGACCGGACTGTCCGGGTGGGCCGCGGCCTCGGCGAAGGCCTCGAGCAGCGCGGTCAGGTCGTGGCCGCCCAGGTTCGCGAGGAGGCCGCGCACCTCCCCGTCGCCAAAGGCGCCGAGCATCGCCTCGAGGAGGCTGTCCGTCCGGCCGTCCGGCAGCGTCACGAGCTGCTTCCGGATCTCGGCGCCGGACAGGCGGAGGAGGGCCTGGTACTCGGCGTTCGGCATGTCGTCGATCCGGCGCCGCAGGCGCTCGCCGTGGGGGCGGGCGAACGCCTCCTTCAGGCGGCTTCCGTACTTGAGGTTGATGACGTGCCAGCCGTTCGCCCCGAACATCTCGCGGATCCGCTGCGCCTTGCCGTCCGGCACCACGCGATCGAGGCTCTGGCGGTTGAGGTCGACGATCCACATCACGTTGCCGAGCCGGCGCACGTACTCCTCGGTGACGGCTTCCCAGACGTTGCCCTCGTCGAGCTCAGCGTCGCCCACGAGGGCGATGTAGCGCGCGTCCGCGGGCGCGGCGAAATGGTCCGTGAGGTACTGACGCACGAGCCCGCCGAAGGTCGCCGCGACCGCGCCGAGCCCGACCGAGCCCGTCGAGTAGTCGACGCCGTCGATGTCCTTCGTGCGACTCGGGTAGGCCTGGAGCCCGCCGAACGCCCGAAAGCGTCGGAGGGCCTCCTCGGGGAGCCGCCCGCGCAGGTACTGGAGGGCGTGGAAGACGGGGGAGGCGTGCGGCTTGACGGCGATCCGGTCGGCCGGGCGGAGAAACATCCCGTAGAGCGCGGTCATGATGCTCACGACCGAGGCCGAGCTCGCCTGGTGGCCGCCCACCTTCAGCCCGTCGACGTTCGGCCGGACGTGGTTCGCGTAGTGGACCATGTAGGTCGCGAGCCAGAGCACGCGCTGCTGGATCCGCTCGAGGACGCGGAGGTCGTCGCTGGTCCAGTAGATGTCGGCCATGGGCCCATGAGTATAGCCGAACGCCGGTTAGACGCCACCGGCCCGCTGCGCTAAGATGGGCGGGCCCGATGGCGCTCACGATCCTCGCCGACGATCTGACCGGCGCCTGCGACACGGGGGCGTTCTTCGCGCGCCCGGCGCCCGTGCCGGTGACGGTGTTCCCCCAGCGCCCGGCCCGGGCCGACGTGACCGTCGTCGACACGGAGAGCCGCCCCCTCGCGGCCGCCCAGGCGCGCGAACGCGTCCGCGCCGCCGCGGGCCGCGCGCCCCGCCCCGACCTCTGGCTCAAGAAGGTCGACTCGACGCTCCGCGGCGCCGTCGCCGCCGAGATCGACGCGCTGATCGTCGAGGCGCGCGCCGCGGGCGCCCTCCTCTGCCCCGCCTTCCCGGCCCAGCACCGAACCGTCGTGGATGGCGTCCTCCGTATCGCCGGCACGCCCGTCGCCGAGACGGCGTTCGCGCGCGACCCGGACTTCGCGCTCGGCGGCTCGAACGTCATCGACGCGCTCCGCGCGGGGAGCCCTCGGCCCGTGGTGGGATGCCCGCTCGGTGCGCTTCGGAGCGGCCGGCTCAGCGCTCCCGAGGGCGCGATCGTCGTATGCGACGCCGAGAGCGACGCCGACCTGGAGCTGATCGTAACCGCCGGCCTCGAATCCCGGCCCCGGCCGGTGCTCGCCGGCTCCGCCGGGCTCGCGGCCGCCCTCGCACGGCGGCTCGGGCTCGCGGGCGAGCCGCCGACGATCCCGTCCGGGCTCCGTTGGCTCATCGTGGCCGGCAGCCTCCACCCGGCCACCGCGGCCCAGCTCGCCGCGGCGCGCGGCCACGGAGCGCGGATCCTGGCCCCGCCCGCCTCGATCGCGGCCGACCGTCAGGCGGTCGCGGCCGAGCTCGCCCGGCAGGCGCGAAAGCTGATCGACG
Organism: Candidatus Rokuibacteriota bacterium; assembly: GCA_003221455.1. Taxonomy (GTDB): domain Bacteria; phylum Methylomirabilota; class Methylomirabilia; order Rokubacteriales; family CSP1-6; genus AR9. The sequence continues at coordinate 32,613 of QHRX01000208.1, read as the reverse complement.
CCGAGGGGGTCGATCTCGTGGCCGTGACGGGCGGCGACACCGCGGTCGCGCTCTACCGGGAGTTCGACGCCGAGCGCATCGAGCTCCTCGGCGCGCCCCTCCCCGGGCTCGCCCTCGGCCGGCTCCGCCGCGCCGACGGCCGCGAGCTCAGGCTCCTGACGAAGGCCGGCGGCTTCGGCGCGCCGGACCTCTTCGCGCGGCTCATGGCATGACGGCGCCGGTTCTCGGCATCACGATGGGCGACCCGGCGGGGGTCGGCCCCGAGATCATCGGCCGCGCGCTGGCCCTGCCCCAGGTCGAGCAGGCGAGCCGCCCGGTGGTCATCGGCGACGCGGGGACGATGCGGGAGGCCCTGGCACTGATCCGATCGCCTCTCGCCCTGCGCGCGGTCGGAGCCGTCGCGGACTGCCGCTGGCGGCCGGGCGAGCTGCAGTGCCTCGACCTCGGCAACGTCGACCTGGCCACGCTGCCCAAGGCCCGGGTGAGCGCGGCCGCCGGGCGCGCCGCCTACGAGTACGTCGCCGCCGCCGTGCGGCTCGCGCTCGCCCGGGAGATCGACGCGATCGTCACCGCCCCCATCAACAAGGAGGCGCTGGCCGCCGCGGGCGTGCCGCACTCGGGCCACACCGAGATCCTGGCCAAGCTCTCCGGCACCCGGGACTTCGCCATGCTGCTGATGGGCAAGGAGCTGCGCGTCATCCACGTCACCACGCACGTGGCGCTCCGGCGCGTGCCCGACCTGGTCACGCGCGAGCGCGTGCTCCGGGTGATCCGCCTGGCCCAGCAGACGATGACGAGCCTCGGGATCGAGGCGCCGCGCATCGCCGTCGCCGGCCTCAACCCGCACGCCGGCGAGGAGGGGCTCTTCGGCGACGAGGAGCAGACCTCGATCATCCCCGCCGTCGAGGACGCGCGGAAGGAAGGGCTGCAGGTGTTCGGCCCCCTGCCCGCCGACACGCTCTTCTCCCGCGCGCGCGGGGGCGAGTTCGACATCGTGGTCGCCATGTACCACGACCAGGGCCACGTGCCGGTGAAGACCCTCGGCTTCACCTACGACGAGAAGACGAAGAGGTGGACGGGGCTCTCGGGCGTCAACGTCACCGTGGGGCTGCCGTTCCTCCGCGTCTCGGTCGACCACGGCACCGCGTTCGATCGCGCGTGGAAGGCCGCGGCGAACCACGAGAGCATGGTCGAGGCCATCGAGGTCGCGGCGGCGATGCTCAAGCCCGCATGAGTCCGTACACGATCGCGGTCATCGGCGGCGACGGGATCGGCCGCGAGGTCATCCGGGAGGGGGTCAAGGTCCTCGAGGCGGTGGCCGGCCGGGGGCTCGCGCTGACGTTCGAGGAGGCGGAGATGGGCGCGGAGCTCTACCGGCGGACGGGCGAAGACCTGCCCCGAGAGACCTTCGACCTCTGCCAGCGGACGGACGCGATCCTCTTCGGCGCCGCCGGCCTGCCCGACGTCCGCTTTCCCGACGGCACCGAGATCGCTCCGCAGGTGACGCTCCGCTTCCGCCTCGAGCTCTACGCCGGCGTGCGCCCGATCAAGCTCTACCCGGGCGTGCCCTCGCCGCTCCGGCTGCCGGCGGGGCGCACGATCGACTACGTGATCTTCCGCGAGAACACCGAGGGGCTCTTCGCCTCCCGGGGCGGGGGGGCGGCGGTCGGCCGGGAGGTCGCCGCCGACACGTTGATTGTCACCCGCAAGGGCACCGACCGGATCGCCCGACGGGCCTTCGAGGCCGCGCTCGGGCGGCGCCGCCGCCTGACCTGCGTCGACAAGTCCAACGTCTTCCGCTCGTACTTGTTCTTCCGGGAGGTCGTGCAGGAGGTCGGGACGGAGTTCCCCGAGGTCACCCTCGACGGCGCCTACGTCGACGCCATGGCGATGTACGTCGTCCAGCGGCCGTGGGCGTACGACGTGGTGGTGGTCGAGAACCAGTTCGGGGACATCCTGTCGGACCTCGGCGCGGCGACCGTCGGCGGCCTCGGCATGGCGCCCTCCGGCGACATCGGCGACCGGTGGGCGCTCTTCCAGCCCTCGCACGGGACCGCGCCCGACATCGCCGGCAAGGGCGTCGCGAACCCGACGGCCATGATCCTCTCCGCCGCGCTGATGCTCCGCTGGCTCGGCGATCGTCACAAGGATCCGACCGCGGCCGCCGCGGGTGACCGGATCGAGGCGGCCGTCGCCGAGGTCCTGGTGGCCGGCGGGACCCTCACCCCTGACATCGGCGGGCGGGCAAGCACCGCCGCCCTGGGCGACGCCGTCGCGTCGGCCCTCTGAGGAGACCCCCATGAGCAGCGTACCGACCGCCCAGCTCCGTCGCTTCGCCGCCGGCCAGGCGATCTTCCGCGAGGGCGACGACGCCAAGGGCGAAGCGTTCCTGATCCACTCGGGCAAGGTCGCCATCCGCAAGCGGACGCAGGGTCGGGAGCAGACCCTGCGCACGCTCGCCGAGGGGCAGCTCTTCGGCGAGGTCGCGCTCTTCGCCGCGTCGCCGCGCAGCGCCGACGCCGTGGCCGAGGGGGACGTCGCGCTCTTCGTGATCCCCGGCGAGCGCCTCGAGCACTTCGTCCGGGCCAATCCGACCCTCGCCGTCGACCTCATCCGCAACCTCTCCCAGTGCGTCCGCGACGCGGAGGAGCGCGCCCGCTGAGATGACCGCGGCCGATCTCTGCTTCATGCCGGCCGCGGCGCTGGTCCGCCTGTTCCGGCGGAAGACGGTTTCCCCGCTCGAGGTGACGCGAGCCGTCCTCGACCGCATCGAGGCCGTGAACCCCCTCCTCAACGCCTACTGCACGGTAGCGACGGACTCCGCCCTCCGCGCCGCCCGCGCCGCCGAGCGCGCCGCGATGCGGGGGGAGCGTCTCGGGCTGCTCCACGGCGTGCCCGTGTCGATCAAGGACCTCACCGAGACGAAGGGGATCCGCACCACCTGGGGCTCGAAGATCTTCGAGAATCACATCCCGGCCGAGGACGCGCTCGTCGTCGAGCGGCTCCGGGCGGCGGGCGCCATCGTCCTCGGCAAGACCAACACCCCGGAGTTCGGGTCGGGTGCGAACACCTACAACGCGGTCTTCGGCGCCACGCGCAACCCGTGGAACCCGAAGCTCACCTGCGGCGGGTCGACGGGCGGCGGCGCCGTCGCCCTTGCCACGGGCATGGGGCCGCTCGCCGAGGGCTCGGACCTCGGCGGCTCGCTCCGGACCCCCGCCGCCTTCTGCGGCGTCGTCGGCTTCCGGACCTCGCCCGGGCTGGTCGCCGTCCATCCGACCCCCCTGGCCTGGGACACCTACGGCGTCCACGGACCGATGGCGCGGACGGTCGGCGACACCGCCCTGATGCTGGCGGCGATCGCCGGCCCCGACCCGCGCGCGCCGATCTCCTATCCCGTCGACCCCCGGGAGTTCCTGCGGGCCGTCGAGCGCCCGAGCGTCCGGGGCCTCCGCATCGCCTGGTCGCCCGACCTCGGCGTGTGCCCGGTGGATCCAGAGATCCGCCGCGTGACCGCGACCGCCCCCCGCCTCTTTGAGCGCCTCGGGGCCCGGGTCGGCGCCGCCCACCCCGACTTCTCGGGGGTCCTGGACGTCGTGCTGCTGAGCCGCGGCGCCCGCCAGGCCGCCGCCCACGCCGAGAAGCTTGCCAAGTGGCGCGACGTCATGCAGGAGAGCCTCGTGAAGAACATCGAGTACGGGCTCACGCTCACCGCGGACGACATCGGCCGCTGCGAGCGGCTGCGCACGGCGCTCTGGCATAGGGTGCGCGAGTTCTACGCGCGGTGGGACCTCATCATCGCGCCGACGACGGCGATCTCGCCCTTCCCGGTCGAGCTCCCCTTTCCAACCGACGTCGCCGGAAAGCCGATGACGAGCTACATCGAGTGGCTGCTGCCGACCTACTGCTTCACCGTGGTGGGCGTGCCCGCGATCACGGTGCCCTGCGGGTTCACCGGGGACGGCCTGCCGGTCGGGCTCCAGATCGCGGGCCCGTGGCGGGGCGAGGCCCGGGTGCTGCGGGCGGCGGCGGCCTTCGAGGCCGCCCAGCCCTGGGCCCACCTCCGCCCGCCAATCTAGCCGCGTCAGCCCTTCACCAGTAGCGTCCAGCCGCGCGGCATGGGCGGACATGTGTCGGGCCCTCGGGGGCTCGCGGACGGCCTCCTGAGGGATTCCCCGTGCTGATTCTCGGGTAATTACCGGATTCTCCCCTGAGCGGTTTCCCTTACTTTCAACTCAGGCTTTCCCCTCTGTCGCTTTTTCGCAGGGGTCGGGTTCGTCGATCTCGACCTACGCCGCGAGGAAAGCTCGACGCTCGGGGCCGGAACCGGCCGTACGGGATGAGCGGGCTTCACGCGACTGACGAATTGGAAGGAGGTCAGCATGCGTCACGCAGGTTTTCCCGGTCGAAGTTCGCCCGTAGCCGCCGCGATCGCGGTGGCGCTCCTGGTATGGCCACTGGCCGGCGAAGCCCAGACGGTCTCAGGGGGGGCGCGAGCCGTGCGAGCGACCGTTCTCGGCCCCCTCGGAGGAACGACGACAGTGCTCGCCGACACGGGAGCGCTGACAGGAACCAGTGACGCCCTCCAGGCGTCAACGGTGACGGGGACCGTCCCCTCGCTGCTCGCCGGGGAAGCCCTTCACGCGACCACGATCGGTTGGCGGCCGTGAGCGTCGCCGGGACCGCCATCGGCGCCGATTCCGTCATGGCACGAGCCCTGGCAATCCTCGGCAGCGCGGGCGCCGGCACCTCGAACATCGCCAATCTCTCCATCAACGGGGTGCCCATCCCGGTCACCGGAGATCCGAACCAGACGATCTATATTCCCGGAGGCCTGGTGGTGATCGACGAACAGCAGACTTCAGCGACCAGCACCGTCGTGAACGCCCTCCATGTCACCGTCTATGGCGTCGCGGACGTGGTCATCGGGTCGGCGACCGCCGGAATTTACTAGCTCGCTCGTCGCCCTGCCTGCAAGCGGAGGAAGACCGATGCATCGAGTGATCGGCGCAGTTGGAGTCGTGGCACTGGTGCTCGCCGCAGGGGCTGCCGGTGCTCAGAACCCCCTGCCGTGCGACTTCGTGACGGGCGGCGGATACATCATCACCAACAATGCGAAGGCGAACTTCGGTGTGGGCGGCTCATGCAAGGCCGGGGGAGACGGACACGGGTTGTGGGGCCATCTGGAGTACGTCGACCACGGCGGCGCCTCGAGCGGTGGCTCGAGCGTAACCCCCTTCAAGGTTCACTGGACCACCATCACGGGGTACTTCTTCTGCAGCGACGAATCGTGCACCACCTTCGTCAATGCGCAGAGCCAGCCGAGCGGTACTCGTCTGATTTGCGGCACGGCGACGACCAACCTGCCTTCCCCGGACGATGCCGTCAACTGGTTCGTCAAGGCTACGGACAATGACCAACCGGGCATGAATGACATATTCATGATCGAGGTGCAGAGCCAGCACGGCGCGTTCACCTATTCGACCGGAGACGATCCGTTGGCCGGGGGCAACATCGAACTCCACAAGCCGAACAACTCCACCGGCTTCTTCAGTGGCACCCCGACGTCGGCTAATTGCCCCGCCTTCGTGCCTACGACGAACTCTTGCACCACGGATAGTCAGTGCGCCGCTACGAGCGGATCATGCAACACCATCACCGGGACTTGTTGCCCTACAGGGTCGAATTTCAACTCGGGGAGCAGGCAATGCGTTCCGGACTAAGCAAGGGGTCTCAGCAACGGAGCATCCCGGGGTCGTGAGCGGCGCCCTGAAGGCGTGTGGGCAAATTACGCACCCGCGTGACTGACGTCCGCGGCTGCTCCCAAGGCGTGCGTCGCGAACGCCCTGAGAGCTGGCCGAGTCCGTCCGAAGCTGGGCACGCGGCAGGGCAGGACAGACTCGAATCCATGGAGCCGATCTGGGAAGGAGCGCTGCTCCACGAGGTGGGACTCCGCCGCCGACGCCAATCGTCGCCGGTGAACACGAGCCTCAGGATCTTGGTCGGAGGGAGGGGCTGCGAGCGCGTTCGTGGGAGCGCGGCCGGCAGCGTACCCTCCCAGGCTCGGATTTCACGTACGCCTACGCAGCGGGGGGAGGGGTCAAAAATGGAGGGAGTGGCAATGACGAGGTTCGAGAGGACGACAGCGAAGATCTTGGCGACGTTGTTCGGGCTTATCGTTACGCTTCTCGGGGGCGAAGGCCTCCTCGGCAAGACGCCGGTTGCATTCGCAGGTCCGAACCCGATTGGGGCCTGTCGAACGATCACCACTAACAGCACCCTGGCGGCGAATATCGTCGCGACCCCGACCCAGAACCCATGCATTGTGTTTGGGGCCGACAACATCGCGCTCTTCATGGACGACCACACTATCGACATGCGAGCTGTGGGACTCGGCGCAGTTGCCATTGAGACGGCGGGTCAATACTGACCCAAGAGACGATTCCCTGCGCGGCGCTCGTCGACCCCGCGGTCCCGCCTGGTTCCATCACCGTAAGCGGCGGCAGTAATGTGCGCATCCGCGACGTCAGCGTGCAAAACGTCGGTCCCATGGGCGCCTCCCTCATGGTCGCCACGAGGTGCGGCACGGGCATCGTGGTTAACGGGACGCCGGGAGCCCTCTTGCTAGATAACCTCGTAGATTCCTACGCTCGTGGGGTCTGGGTCGTCAACAGTAGCAACGTCGCCGGAGGCGGCGCGAGCCTCATCGGGCACAACACCATCACGAACAACTCCTCGAGCGTGGACGCGCCTTCCTTCGGCCTCGCCTTGGACGGCACCAGCGACTGGGTCGTCGTCCACAATATAGCCACCCGAAACGGCGGCCACACTCACTTCGAGGCCGGCATCACCATGACGACAATTCTCGGGGCGTCCGGTTCGAACCAGAACCAGATAGTCGGCAATGCGACTGATATGAACGTCGGCTCGGGCATCGAGGTTTTCACGGGGTCCGTCGGCAACAAAATCGTGAACAACCACGCGACGGGCAACAGCCTGCTGTTCGCCGACTTGGCCGACGACAACGCCCCGACCTTTACGCCGCCGGGATTCAATACATGGATGTTTAACAACGTCTGCGGTAGCGAGCGGGGTGACATCCCACCTGGAGTGTGCCCGGTCACGATCCCTTAACGAGACACGGTCTGGCGTGCATTCGCGTGAAATCCGCGCGCGGGTCGACAGGCAGGTGGCCCCCCGCGGCGAAAACGGCATGCGGTGGGGTCGCCTCCGTTCATGAGCCCGTCCACGCGCAGGAGGTCCGGAGGCCCGCCGATCGTCGCCGTCGAAAACGAGCCCCAGGATCTTGGTCGGATCGAGAGCGGCGAGCGCCTCCTGAAGGAGTTCCCGCCGAGTCGGGTGGACCCCGACCATGACGAGGAACCCATCCAATAGCCGCGCGATAAAGCCGGCCCCGTCGGGCACCACAACCGGCTATGTCGACTACGACGGAGGCGTAGTGCATGCCGCCGGCCTTCCTCGAGGAGCCCCTCGAGCCGAGGCGAATGGAGCGCGCCTCGTAGGGGCTCGCGGGGCTCCGGCCGGCTGGGAGCGCCGAGAGGTTGAAGCGGGGAGGGTGCTGCACCACGTCCGGCAGGGTAAGATGGTCGTCCGCGGTCGCGTCGACGAGCCCTCGCGTGTCCGAGCCCTCCAGGCCGAGCTCGTCCCCGATCCGGAGCTGGCGCAGGTCGGCCTCGACGAGGAGGACGGACGTGCCGGCAGCCTAGGCCGGCACGCCGGCCAGGTTGATCGCCGTCGTTGTCTTACCGTCGCCCGGGGTCGGGCTCGTTATCGCCACCACCTCCTTGCCCGACTCTTCCGCGATGTGCGGAGCTGGCGGTACTGCTCGGCCTCGAACGAGCAGGGGGCGAGGAAGCTCACCAAGTGCTCGCCCGGCGTCCCCCGCTCCACGTCTGGGGCATGACGAGAAACGCGTCAGAGACTCTTACTGTGCCAGCCGGGAGCCTCGGGCTTCACGCAGCCCGGGCGGTGGTCCTCCACAGCGAGCTTCCCGAGGGACGCGGCGGCCCTCGCGCGGGCCGACTGCCAAACGAGGTGGTTTCGCCCCTACGGCCAGCAGAACGACGAGACCCGCCGACTAGGTTGACGCAACCCTAACGGCTGTCGGGCGGCCTGGCGGCAGAGGCGGCGAGCCATTTGACCGGGAGTTCCCCCCGCGTCTCCAGGCCGATGACGTCGTCCTGCTGGTGGCGGATTACCGCGATGCAGTGCAACTCGGCGCCCAGCGCGGGCGTCACATCCAAACGATACTCCTGACCGAGCTTGGTCACGTCCGACGGGGCGAGGTTTGACCGCAGGATGCACATCCCGTGGAGGCTGACATCCACGGCGCGCCCGAACAAGTTGAGCTCTTCCGTGACCCACAGGCGAGCCGGAACCGAGCACGCATACCGTGGCTCGCGGCGCTGCTCGGCCATCTGATAGGAGCTTCTGACCATACGACCTCCCCCTTCAGTCAACCACCCAATCACAGTCAACCACTAAATCGGGAAGCGGGGCTAGTAGGGAAATACCGGAGTCGGAGGGACGGAAGTCCCCTGACTTTTGGTCCCCTAAAAGTGTGCGCCCCTCGTCCCCGGCCCTCGGACCGGCCGGGTGCCCCTGGATTGTTCATGCCCGGGGGCGGCGCGGCGGGCGCCCTCGACCGCGAGGGCGGCGGGGTGGGCAGGATCGGCGCACCAGGGGGGGGCCCGTGTACCCGCGCGATCCGCGTCGCAGTCGGGTCGGCGTCGCCGCGGCGCGCGGGGTCTGGCCCGGGCTCACCGGGTTGCGGTCGCCTTCGACCCCCCCCGGACCGTAGCCACCTGTGCGGAGCGCATCAGCGTCGCGAGCGGCACAGCGCGCGCCCCGGGACCAGCGCCGTGAGCTCGTCGGGCCGCGCGACGGGCACCGACGCGGTCTCCCGCGATCGCCGCGAGGGGTGCCCCGCGATCAGGACTTCGCGACCAGGTCGTACAGCAGCGTGAGCGCCTGGTCGAGCTTCGCCGGATCCTTTCCGCCGGCCTGGGCCAGCTCGGGCCGCCCGCCACCCCCGCCGCCGACCGCCTTGGCGACCTCCTGGATCAGCCGGCCGGCGTGGTAGCGCCGGGTGAGATCCTTCGTGACCGCGAGGACCAGGCCGATCTTGCCATCGGCCACGCTCCCGACGCAGACGACGCCCGCGCCGAGCCGGTCGCGGACGGTGTCGACGACCGCGCGCAACCCATCGGCGTCGAGGCCGTCCAGGCGGGCGGCCACGACGGCGACGCCGTTGACCTGGCGCGCCGCGGCCACGAGCTCCTCCGCCCGGGAGCGCGCCAGGCGCGCCTCGAGCGTCTGGAGCTGCCGCTCGAGCGCGCGCTGCTCGTCGAGCAACCTCTGGAGCCGCTTCGGCACCTCGAGCGGCGCGATCTTCAGCGCCTCGGCCGCCTCGCGGAGGGCCGCCTCCTCCTGGCCGACGTGCTGGAGCGCCGCGGCACCGGTAACTGCCTCGATCCGGCGCACCCCCGACGCGACCGCCCCCTCGTCGACGATCTTGAAGAGACCGATCTGGCCCGTCTGCTCGAGGTGGGTGCCCCCGCAGAGCTCGGTCGAGAAGTCGCCAATCCGGACGACGCGGACGCGGGGCCCGTACTTCTCGCCGAACATGGCGAGCGCGCCCAGCTTGAGCGCGGCGTCCAGCTCGGTCCAGAACGGACTCACGACGAGGTTGTCGCGGACCTTCTCGTTGACGAGGTCCTCGACCTGCGTCAGCTCGCGATCCTTCACCTGCTGGCCGTGGCTGAAGTCGAAGCGAAGCCGGTCGGGGGCGACGAGGGAGCCGGCCTGGGTCGCGTGGGTCCCGAGGGTGCGCCGGAGCGCGGCGTGGAGGAGGTGGGTGCCGGTGTGGTGCAGCGCGAGCCCGAGGCGGCGCGGCGACTCGACGGCGACCGCGATCTCCTCGCCCTCGCGGAGCCCTCCGCGCGTGACCGCGACGCGGTGGACGAAGAGCCCGGTCCCGCGCTTGAGCGTGTCGAGGACGCGCGCCTGCCCCTCCCGACCAATGATCGTGCCCGTGTCGCCCTGCTGGCCGCCCGACTCCGCGTAGCACGGCGTGCGGTCCAGGATGATCTCGGCCGCCTGGCCGGCGACGGCCTCCGGCTGGCGCCGGTCGGCGACGACGATCGCCAGGATCCGCGCCGGCGCGGTGAGCGCGTCGTAGCCGAGGAACTCGGTCTCCGGCAGGCCCCGCCAGAGCTCGAGGGACGCCTCGCCCGCACCCGCCTCGCCCCCGAAGGCGGCGCCGGCGCGCGCGCGCGCGCGCTGCCGCTCCATCTCGGCCTCGAACTCGCGCAGCGTGTCGTCGGTCACGATGAACCCGAGGTCCGCGAACGCCTCCTGCGCGAGGTCGGTCGGGAAGCCGTGCGTGTCGTAGAGCGTGAACAGGAACTTGCCGTCGACGACGCGGCCGCCCTCGGCCGCGGGCGCCTCGGCGTACTCGCGGATCTTCGCGATCCCGACGTCGAGCGTCTCGGCGAAGCGCTCCTCCTCGGCGCGGACCACGCCCTGCACGCGCGCCATCTCGGCGCGCAGCTCCGGGTAGGGCCGGGTCATGACCTGCCCCACCCACTCGACCACCCGCCAGAGGAAGGGCTCGCCGAGGCCGAGCATCCGGCCGTGGCGCATGGCCCGGCGCATGATGCGGCGGAGCACGTAGCCCCGCCACTCGTTCGAGGGGGTGACGCCGTCCGCGATCAGGAAGGCGGTCGCGCGCGCGTGGTCGGCGATGACCCGCATCGAGACGTCGTCTGCCGCCACGGCGCCGTAGGGCTTGCCGACGAGCCGGGCGACCCCGTCGATCAGGGGCCGGAGGAGGTCCGTGTCGAAGTTCGACTGCGTGCCCTCGAGGACCGCGGCGATCCGCTCGAGCCCCATCCCGGTGTCGATCGAGGGCTTGGGCAGGGGGGTGAGCGCGCCGGCAGCGTCCCGGTTGAACTGCATGAAGACGAGGTTCCAGATCTCAAGCCAGCGATCGCAGTCGCACGCGGGGCCCAGGCACCGGCGGCCGGCCGCGGCCTCCGGGCACGGCAGGTGATCCCCCTGATGAAAGTGGATCTCCGAGCTCGGCCCGCAGGGGCCGGTGTCGCCCATCGCCCAGAAGTTGTCCGCCTCGCCGAGCCGCAGGATGCGGTCGTCCGGGAAGGCCGCGACCTTCTTCCAGAGCGCGAAGGCGTCGTCGTCGTCCGTGAACACGGTCGCCGTGAGCCGCTCCCGGGGGAGGCCGAAGTCCCGCGTGAGCAGCTCCCAGGCGAAGGCGATCGCGTCGGCCTTGAAGTAGTCGCCGAACGAGAAGTTGCCGAGCATCTCGAAGAACGTGTGGTGGCGGGCGGTGCGTCCCACATTTTCGAGGTCGTTGTGCTTGCCGCCCGCCCGCACGCACTTCTGGCAGGTCGTCGCGCGCGTGTACGCCCGCCGCTCCTCACCGAGGAATACGCCCTTGAACTGCACCATCCCGGCGTTCGTGAACAGGAGCGTCGGGTCGTCGCCGGGGACGAGCGGCGACGAGGGGACACGGGTGTGCCCGTTGCGCTCGAAGTACCTCAGGAACGCCTCGCGGATCTCGTCGCCGGTCATGGCCTCACTCGGTGTCCAGCCCGCACAGTGTACGCACGACCTCCACCACGACGCCACCGGGGTAGCCGAGGCGCAGGAGGTGGTCGCGCAGCCGGGCGGGCGCCCGGCGTGGGTCCCGGCGCACGAGCGCAGGCAGCCGCTTCCGCCCGGCCTCGAGGGCCCGCGCCCGTTCCGTGCCGGGGCCGAACGCCTCCCGGATCGCCGCCTCGGCCACCGCGGCGTCGACGCCGCGGGTGCGCAGCTCCGCGCGGAGCCGCGCCGGGCCGAGCCGGCGGACCGCGGCGCGCGCCTCCACCCAGCGACGGGCGAACTGGACGTCGTCGAGGTAGCCGCGGGACTCGAGCTCGCCGACGACCGTCGCCGCGACCTCCGCCGGCGCCCCGCGGCGCCGGAGGCGAGTCAGCAGGTCGCGCCGGCTCCACGCCTTGCGGGCGAGCAGATCGACGGCGACCGCGCGCGCCGCCTTCAGGTCAAGGACCGTCTCGCGGCGGCGGCCCGTTAGGATCGCCGGAAGAAGCTGCCGCTGCCGCCTTCCGGCCGCGGCACGCTCCCGGGCGGCGTCGGAGTCCCCGAGAGGCCGGGCACCCGGTGCGCGTCCTCGGCCGCCCGCGCCGCCTCCATGGTCATCTCGCCCGTGGACATGACGCCCTTCACCTTGAGCTCGAAGTCGTCCGGGTTCGACGCCGCGTCGCGCGCCGTCTCGTAGGTGATCATCTCCCCGCGGTAGAGGCCGAGGAGAGACTGGTCGAACGTCTGCATGCCGTACTGGGAAGTCCCCTGGACCATCACGGCCGGAATCGTCGAGGTCTTCTCCTTGTCCTTGATGCAGTCGCGGACGATCCCGGTCCCGACGAGCACCTCAACGGCGGGCACCCGCCCCTTGCCGTCGGCGCGAACGATCAGCCGCTGCGAGACGATGCCCTGGATGACGGCGGCGAGCTGGTCGCGGATCTGCCCCTCCTGGTGCGGCGGGAACATCGAGACGATGCGGTTCACCGTTTCCGTCGCGTTGAGCGTGTGGAGCGTGGAGAGCACGAGGTGGCCCGTCTCGGCGGCGTGCAGCGCGACCTCCATCGTCTCGGCGTCGCGCATCTCGCCGACGAGGATCACGTCCGGGTCCTCCCGGAGCGCCGCCCGCAGGGCGGTGGCGAAGTTCTCCGAGTCGAGCCCGATCTCCCGCTGGCTGATGATGCACTTCTTGTCCTCGTGGGCGAACTCGATCGGGTCTTCGATCGTGAGGATGTGGTCGTTCCGGGACCGGTTCATGTAGTCGATCATCGCCGCCTGCGTCGTCGTCTTGCCCGACCCGGTCACGCCGGTGACGAGGACCAGGCCGCGGGGGGCCAGCGCCAGCTTCTCGATCACCGGGGGCAGGTGCAGCTCCTCGAACTTGGGGATTCGCGCGGGGATCACGCGGAAGACCGCCCGGATCTCGCCCGTGGCGAGGAACATGTTCACGCGAAAGCGGCCGACGCCGGGGACGACGTGGGCGAAGTCCATCTCCCTGCCCTCGGCGAGCTGCGAGTGGCGCCGCTCGCCGAGGAGCCGGCGCGCGACCTGGTCCATGTAGTCGGGCGTCAGCACGTCCAGGTCGTCCTGATACTCGAGGTTGCCGAGGACTCTGAGGATCGGGCGCGCGTGGGGCTTGAGGTGTAGGTCCGACGCCCCGCGCTCCACCCCCATCGTCAGCAGCTTGTCGAAGTCCATCGCGTCGCCCCTCCGCTACTTCCCCGGGGCGCCCGTGGCCCGCAGGCCGAGCGCCTCCCGGATCTTCGTCTCGAGGTCGGCCAGGATCTTCGGATTCTCCTGGAGGTACTTCCGCGCGTTGTCGCGACCCTGCCCGATCCGCTCGTTCTTGTGCGTGTACCAGGTGCCGGACTTCTCGACGAGGGCCTGCTCGACCGCCGCGTCGAGGATCGTGCCCGCCTTCGAGATGCCCTCGCCGTAGATGACGTCGAACTCGGCCTCGCGGAAGGGCGGAGCCAGCTTGTTCTTCACGACCTTGACCTTCGTGCGAACCCCGATCGACTCCGTGCCCTGCTTGATCGCGTCCTGGCGGCGCACGTCGAGCCGCACGGACGCGTAGAACTTCAGCGCGCGCCCGCCCGTCGTCGTTTCCGGCGATCCGAAGAGCACGCCGATCTTCTCGCGGATCTGGTTGATGAAGATGACCGAGGTGCCCGAGCGCGAGATGGCGGCGGTGAGTTTCCGGAGAGCCTGGGACATGAGCCGCGCCTGCAGCCCGGGCAGCGCGTCGCCCATGTCGCCGTCGAGCTCGGCGCGCGGCACGAGCGCCGCCACGGAATCGATCACGATCACGTCCACGGCGTTGGAGCGCACGAGGGCCTCCGCGATCTCGAGGCCCTGCTCGCCGGTGTCGGGTTGGGAGATCAAGAGCTCGTCGGTGTTGACGCCGAGGTTCTTCGCGTAGATCGGGTCAAGCGCGTGCTCGGCATCGATGAAGGCGGCGATCCCCCCGAGGCGCTGCGCCTCGGCGATGATGTGGAGCGAGAGCGTCGTCTTGCCGGAGGACTCCGGCCCGTAGATCTCCGTCACGCGGCCGCGGGGAATGCCGCCGATCCCGAGCGCGATGTCCAGGGAGATGGCGCCCGTGGGAATGACGGCGATCTCGTCGAGCGCGCCCCGGGCGCCGAGCTTCATGATGGCGCCCTTGCCGAACTGCCGCTCGATCTGCGAGATGGCCAGGTCCAACGCCTGCCGCCGGTCGCTCTTCACCTCGGCCATACGCCCCTCCACCGTCCGGACGGATGCATGAAATGCTCGATCTGACAAGAGGTTATGAGCATTCTAGAGGTCGCCCTACCGAAAGTCAACGAACGCGGACAGGCTCGGCCTGAGCCAGGCCCCTGTCAATGCCCAGAATCAGATACAGTCCCGAGGGGCGGGGATTTGCGGGCCACCCCGGTGCGCTGCAAAGCCGGTCGACGCGACCGGCACAGGATCGGCTGGGGCCGCCCGATCCGGCCCTCATCGGTCAGACGGGCGGCAGCCGAGCGCTCCCGCGCTGTCACCAGGCCTCCACCTCGACGATTCCGAGCGCGGCCAATTGGGGCGAGGGCGGGGCGACCGGAGCGAACCGCCCGGTCGTCGGGACTCTCGCGGGGGCCGCCGGGAGATGCCGAGATCCCCTTGGGCTTAGAGCAGGAACCGCGCAGCCGGTGCGAAGGAGGGCCCGCCTCGCGGCCGGGCCCTCTTTGCGCTCTTCGCCAATTACACCGCCAAACACGCGAAGAGGGCGGCTCTCGGAGCCCCGCCCTCACGCGTCGCAGGCTCCTGACGGGGCCGCCGCTACGGGCAAACAGGAGCCTCGACGAAACCGATCGGTAGCGGAGCAGTGGCTGAGGCGATATCGCCGTGATTGCCGCCGCGGCTACACGAGGCGTTCTTCCACTCGTGGAAGACGAGCGAGCGTGGGTCGTCCGCGACATAGTGGAAGGAGAAAGCGTAGTCGTTTCGCGTCGCGGGGCCTGCCGCCCCGAAGGCGCTCAGGAGGAAGTCGTCGGTCGAGAAGCACGGGTACGGACACGTCGCGTTCGGGTTCAAGAAAGTGCTCGTCACGGTGATGAGGTCATAACCGTGGAAGGCGCCCGTTATGCCGGGACTCAGGACGCCGGGCGGGGTTCCGTCGCTGCTATCGCAGGCTCCAGGGCTCAGCGGACCAGTCGTCCTGAAGGTGCCATTCTTGAACTTTTCGGTCACGCGGTACGTGTTGAGTCCGCCGACGCTGCTGACGACCTTAACCGCGAAGAATCGAAAGACGTGGTCTTGTGCCCAGTCGGGCCCGCACGTGCCCGAGTCGGTCGTATCGCTCTCGAACGGGCCGAATTTGGTCACTCCGGGGTCCGACGAAAGGATGGACGGATCCTCGGTGGCGAAGAGGTCGTCGATCTGCGTCTGGGTGTCTAGGTCGAGGATCCCAAGCAGGCCGCCGCCGTCGCCATCCGGGGCGCCTAATCCTGGGCCGGCCGTCACCAGCACGAGCGTCAGTGTCGAGACAAAGGCTACGAGATTTCCCACCGTACGTGTTCGTCTAACCATTGCGCTCTCCTTCTGACTGCGGTCTGCACGATTGAGGATAGAGGCCGTCGCCGCATGGTGGGAACGGGACATCGCCTCGGAACGTCAGGAGAACGGCCCGCCCTGCCACCCCCTTGTCGGGCGAACCCCTTACGTCCGGTATCAGGTGATGCCCTGAGGTGATGTACGGAAAATCCCTGAGAGGCTGGTCGGTTGAATACCTGATGGGGAGACGGCGAGGGGCCAGGAAGCGTCTGGCAATGGGAAATCCTCGGGCGTCAAGCGCTCCGCCGAGCGGCCGACCATCCCGCCGCGGCCTGGGATTCCCGCGCGGGGCCCCGTCTGGCTCGGTCGCTCGGCGCTCCGCGGAAGCGTGAGTGTGTTCTCGCCGGCACGGCCCTTCGGCGAGACGGCCGCGGGGTCGGGCAGGAACGCGGTGGCGCCGAAACGCGGGGCTTCCCGCGTGCACCCCGGCGTTCCTTCCGCCCCGCGGCTACCCTCGGTTCACGGCACCACGATCACGTCGCCGGGCTGGAGTGCCACGTCCTCTCGCGGCGGCGTCGAGGAGGTCGCCTTCTTGTAGTTGAACGGAATCCGCGTGGTCGTCGTTCCCTCCTGACGGAGGACCACGATGCGCGAAGGGGAGGCGAACGGGGTGAGCCCGCCGGCGAGGGCGATCAGGTCGAGCACCGTGGCGCGGCTCTTCAGCTCGTACTGGCCAGCCTTCTTCACCTCGCCGATCACCGAGACCTTGAAGCTATGCACTTCCCGGACGATCACCGACACCTCTGGCCTCGGGATGTAGGCCGTCAGCTTCCCCACCAGGACCTCCCGCAGCTGCATCGGGGTGAGGCCGGCCGCCTGCACGTCGTTGACAAGGGGGAGCGAGATCTTGCCGTCTGGCCGCACCGGGACGGCCCGACTCATGGCCGTGTTGTTCCACACGGCGATGTCGAGGAGGTCCTCCGGCCCGATCTTGTAGTCGCCGGGCTGTGCCGCTTCCCCGGGCGGCGGTTCCTCAGCGCTGGAGGTCGGCGGCGCCGGCGCGGGCGCGGCGGACGGCAGTGCCGGTGGCGCTTCGACTGGCATCGCAGTCTGCGGCGGTTCGGGCCCGGGCCCTGCCGGTTCGCCGCTGGGGGCGGGTTCCCGCGCGGGCTTGGGCGCGAGCATCGGCTCTGTCGGCGAGGCCCCAGGCACCCCCTGCGGGGGCTCAGTTCTCGTCGGTGCGGGCATCGGCGGTGCCGCCGCGGCCGGTTCCTCGCGCGGCGCTGCCCTGGAGGTCTCCTTCGGGGGCGCGGGCACAGCGGCCGCGCGTGCGGCGACGGCGGCGGACGGCTGTGTGCCACCCGGTGGAGGGGTCGCTGGCCGCGCGGGCCCGAAGACGATGCCGCGCACGAGTCGTCGTGCGATCGTGCGCTCCCGCCCCCGCACCTCGATCACGAGGCCTCTGGGCGTCGCGCCCTTGACGGTGCCTTCGACCTTCTCCCCCGTCATCAGCTCGACGACGTCCGCACCTGACGATGGCGACCAGGCGGCCCAGACGACGAGCGCAACCGCCAGAGTCACGAGCGTTCGCTCGGCGGGAACAGTCATGAGCCTCGGATCCCCGTTCGCGGCACGCTAGGCACCGGCAGTCAAGCGGCCCCTGGCCCCGCGAGCAACTCCCTGACTAACGCGCGCAGGCCGTCGAGCCTGAACGGCTTTCGAAGCAAGGGAACCCCGGGGTCGTGGGCAGCCAGGGTCTTTTGGTCGGCGTAGCCCGAGACGTAGAGCACCTTCAGCTCCCGGCGCGTCGCCCGGAGGCGCCGTGCGAGGCCCTGGCCGCCGATGCCCGGAATGATCAGGTCGGTGATCAGGAGGCCGATGGGCCCGACGTGCTGGTCGGCGATCCTGAGCGCCTCCGGCCCGTCGTGTGCCGCCAGCACGGTGTAGCCGTCCATCTCGAGCGCCTGCTGCTCCAGATACCGAAGGTCCGAGTCGTCCTCGACCAGTAAGACAGTGATCGGTTCGGTCATCCCTACCATCGAGTGTAGGGCGGAAGGGAGCCCGGAGGTCACCTCTTTACTGGTCGCGCGAGGATCGTCCCGCGGCAGGACGCCTCTTGGAGCCCCCAACTACGCTCGACGGGTAGTCTTTTTCCGCGCCTCACGCCCACGGGTCAGCGCCCGGCGAGGGGCACCGCGGTGATCGCCGAATACCGGGCACCGCCCGCTCCAAGCTCGCTCCGCATGAGCCAGACCGTGTCGACGCGGACCCTGCCGAAGGCGAGTGGGGCGCCGTCGGCGAGCGCCGCCTCGAGCCGCGGGTCCGGCCGGGGCGCGCGCACCCGCCCGAGGGTGATGTGGGGCGAGAAGGGCCGCGCCTCGGGCTCGAACCCCAGGGGCGCGAGCGCGGCCTCCACCCGCTCGGCCAGCGCGCCCACCGCCTCCCGGCCGCCGGAGAGACCAGCCCAGACCACGCGGGCGCGCGCCGCCGTCGGGAACGCCCCAAGGCCGCCCACGGCCAGCTCGAAGGGGCGCGCCTCGGCAGCCAGAGCCTCGAGGGCACGGGTCACCCGCGGCAGGGTGTCGGCCGGGACCCCGCCGAGGAATCTGAGCGTCAGGTGCAGGTTCTGGGCCGGCACCCAGGCCACGCGGGTGGCCGCGAGGCGGAGACGCTCGAGCTGGACCCCGAGCGCCGCCCGCACGGCCTCGTCAAGCTGGACCGCCACGAACGCACGGACCGGGCGCGGGGTCACGCCCGCTCGAGCACCGCCCGCCGCAGTAGGTCGAGGGCCACCTGCGTCGACTGCCACTTCACCGACTCGCGATCGCCCGCGAAGCGGAAGCGCCGGGCCCGAGTCTCGCCGGCGACCGAGAGGCCGACGAACACCGTGCCGACCGGCTTCCCCGGCAAGCCGCCGTCGGGGCCGGCGATCCCGGTGATCGCGAGCCCGCACGGCGTCCCCGCGGCCGCGCAGATGCCACGGGCCATGGCTTCCGCGCACTGGGCGCTCACGGCACCGTGGGCGCGCAGCACGCTCTCGGGCACGCCCAAGAGCGCCTGCTTGGCCCGGTTCGAGTACACGAGCACGCCCTGCTCGAAGTAGGCCGACGACCCCGGGACGTTGGTGATCCGGTGACCGAGCAGCCCACCCGTGCACGACTCGGCGATCGCGAGGGTGAGCCCCCGATCGCGCAGGAGGGCGCCGACCACACCCTCGAGGGTGTCGGCGTCCCGTCCGTAGCAGTCGGCGCCGAGCTGGAGGGCGATCTCGGCGTCGGCGCGGGCGAGCGTTTCCCGCGCCAGCGTGGGGGTGGCCTCCCGCGCACGGATCCGGACCCACACCTCGTCGTCTACGGGCAGGCAGGTCACGGCGGCCTCCCCGTCGCGCGGAAGGAACGACGCGAGTCGCTCCTCGACTTCCGCCGCGGCCACGCCGACCGTACGGAGCGTGCGGACCAGGACCGCCTCCTTCCCGGCCAGCCGGCCGTGCGCGTAGGGCAGGAGGTGACGCTCCAGGAGCTCGCCGAGCGCGGCCTCTCCGGCGGGCAGAACGGCCACTCCAGCGGTGGCGGTCTCCAGCAGCCAGGCCGGCTCGCCCGACGGGACGATCCAGGGCGTGGCGCCCTGCGGGAGGAGAGCGAGGCGCTCCGCACGCCGGGGCATCGCCCGGTCGCGCTTCTGGAAGGCGGCTTCGATCGCGGTCAGGAGGCGCTCGTTCAGGACGAGCCGGGTCCCGCTCAGGCGCGCGAGCGCGCGCCGCACGATCTCGCCGGCGGCGCCGCCGGCTCCAGCCAACACGACGACCAGCGCGTAGGCGTCGAGCGCGTGCCGGAGCGCCGCTTCGACCGCCGCCTCGTCCTCGTCGACGGCCTGGCGGGAGGCGACGGGAAGCCCGGCCGCGATGAGGGCCACCGCGACCCGCCCGCCGGCCCGATCGGCGCCGACGAGCGGCGCGGCGCCGACCGTCAGCACGAGCGCCGCGATCACGCGGGAATGCCGAGCCAGGCCCGCATCCCGACGAGGAGCGCCAGGACGTAGGCGCCGGCGATCAGGTCATCCCCCATGACGCCGAAGCCGCCGGGCAGCGACTGGGCCCGGTCGGCGGGAAAGGGCTTGACGACATCGAAGAGGCGGAACAGCAGGAACGCGGCGAGCAGCACGGCGGGCGTCAGCGGGAGCACGAGCACGGAGAGGATCATTCCCGCTACCTCGTCGATGACGATGCGCCCCGGGTCCTTCTCGCCGACCAGGCGCTCGACGCGTCCCGACGCCGCGACGCCGGCGACCGTCACGATCGCACAGGCCAGGCCGCGGCCGAGCGGCGAGACGGGGATGAGCCAGAGCAGGAGCGCCGTCACCGCGCTCCCGACGGTGCCGGGCGCGATCGGGGCGAACCCGGCGCCGGCGGCGGTGGCGACGATCGTGGCTAGGCGATCGAGGAGGCGGGAGATCAGCGGCTCGCTTCGCCGACGAGCTCGTAGCCTTCGACGTCGGTGATGCGCACCCGCTCAAACCGCGCCGGCGCGAGCCCCTCCCCGCGCAGGTAGACGACTCCGTCGATCTCCGGCGCCTGGCCGGCCAGGCGCCCCTCCCACTGGAAGGCGGGGTCCTGGCTCGGCCCGTCGACCAGGACCTCCTGGACGGTCCCCCGGAGCGACTTCAGGGCGTCGAGGGCGATCCGATCCTGGGCCGTCTGGACGATCGCCGCGCGCTCCTCGGCCTGCTCGCGGGGCACCTGATCGGGCAGCGCGAGCGCGGGGGTCCCCTCCTCGGGTGAGTAGGTGAAGACGCCGAGCCGCTCGAAGCGCACCTCTTCGACGAAGTCGAGGAGCGCCTGGAAGGCGGCCTCGGTCTCGCCGGGGAAGCCAACCATGACGGTCGTGCGAAGGGTGAGGGCCGGGATCGCCTCGCGGAAGGCCCGGATCACTTCCCGCATCCGGCGCGCCGTCACCGCGCGCCGCATCGCGCGGAGGATCCCGTCGTCGGCGTGCTGCACCGGCATGTCGAGGTACGGCACGATGCGGGCCCGTGCGAGCTTGTCGATCAGGCGGTCGTTGACGTGGGCGGGGTGCAGGTACATCGGGCGGATCCACGGCATCGGCGTCTCGCCGAGTGCCAGCAGGAGGTCGCCGACGTCGCCCTCCCCGTGGCGATCCTTGCCCCAGGCGAGGGTGTCTTGCGAGACGAGGATCGCCTCCTGCACGCCCCGGCGGGCGAGCCCCGCGACCTCGGCGACGATATCGCCGAGCGGGCGGCTCCGGTGCCGGCCCCGGAACTGCGGGATCGCACAAAACGTGCACCCCATGTCGCAGCCCTCGGCGATTTTCACGTAGGCGTACGGCACGCGCGCCTCGAGAAGCCGCGGCGTTGTGGCGTCGTAGAGGTAGCCCGGCGGAGCCGAGGTCGCCCAGTCGTGCCGGCCCGCGGCCTGGCCGACCAGGTCGACGATCCGGTCGAGTTCGGAGGTGCCGAGGATCGCATCCACTTCCGGCAGCTCGGTCAGGATCTCCCCGCCGTAGCGCTGGGTCAGGCAGCCCGTGACGATCAGCGACCGGCAGCGGCCGCGCCCCTTCAGCTGGGCGAGCTCGAGGATCGCGTTCACCGATTCTTGGCGGGCGCGGTCGATGAAGGCGCAGGTGTTGACGATCACGCACTCGGCGTCTTCGGCGCGCTCGGCGAGCGGGAACCCGGCCGCGGCCAGCATGCCGAGCATGAGCTCGGAGTCGACCTGGTTCTTCGGGCAGCCGAGGGTGGTCAAGTGCACGCGCATCACGGTGACCAATTATAAGCGCGGGCTCCCGCGGGGAGGGCGCCATCTGGGCGACCGCCGAGGGCGCCCTGCTGACGGCGGGCTGGCCGGTTCGGATCCCCGCGACGGGCCGATGGGGCCCGGGCCGGCGCCGGCGCGCCGGGGGGGGGCGGGACTCACGCGCTGCGGGAGCGGGTCCCGAGGCGTCGGAGCGTCGCCCCGACCGGCCCGGGGCCCTGGCTAGTCGAGGTGCAGCTCGCCTCGCCGCGCGGCCGCCTGGGCCTTTTTGTAGACCTCCTGCTTGAGCTCCTCCCAGGGCGGTACGGGCACCACGGGCCCCAG
The DNA here is from genome assembly GCA_003221455.1 of Candidatus Rokuibacteriota bacterium. GTDB lineage: Bacteria > Methylomirabilota > Methylomirabilia > Rokubacteriales > CSP1-6 > AR9. Next base: position 10,886 of record QHRX01000208.1, on the reverse strand, counting down.
GTGGAAGGCCTGACCACAGGTGAGGCACTGGTTTCCGCTTTCCATCCCGGCCTTGGCATCCTCCTTACACTGCGGGCAGATGGGGCTTCGAATGGCCGAGTTGAGGAGAGCGGGGGAGATCTCGTCTCCGCTGAGATATTCGTACGCGCCCCAAAATTCCGGACCCAGGACCCACTCGACGCCCCTCCAGAGAAAGGTCGGCGGCCGGCGTCGCCTCTCTCTTCCATCGGTGCCCGCGGGATCTCCCGCGGACGGCTTCGCCCCCGCGAAGTCGCCTTCGGTCTGCCAGTCCGCGCCCGACATGTCGACGGCGCATCCCGCGGTCTCGAGTCGTCGCGCGAGCTCTTGGCGCGAGCGCGCATCGTCGAGAAACCGCACGATGTGGCGGCCAGCGATGTCGCTGAAGGGGCGCACGGACTCCAGCTCGACCAGGATCGTGCGCGACGGCGCCCGCGCGAACGCCATCCCCGCCTCGAAGATCACGTTCATCCTCGGCTGGGGCGTCAGGCGCTTTTCCGCGACGGAGTCGTCCGCCTGCAGGAAGGGATCGCGGAGTCTGGCTTCGTCGTCGCCCGAGAGGATGACGACGACCGCTTGCGCGGTCTCGAAGAGGCGGTCGAGGACCGCGCCGATGTACGGCGCTCCTTCGTGGGCCAACCGGATCGCCTGAGTCCACTCGATCGGCTCGAGCCGGAGGGCGCGCAGGAAGGCAAACATCGCGCGCCGGGCCGTCTCGTTTCGGCCGTAGATGACGAGCACCCGCTGGGGATGCGGCGGGGCGGACGGAGGACCGCTCCCCTCGGGGTGGGGAGCCACCGCACCAGCGGTTCCGACGACCTGCAGGAGCTCGAGGCAATAGTCGATGTCATGCAACAATTGCCGGAGCTTCACCATCTCGACCGAACCCCGCCCCTCGTGCTCGGCGGTTCGGCCCGTCGGATCTTCGCGAACCGGCAGATCTTCGAAGAGCGAAGGGAGGACGGCCTTGAGCGCATCGCGAACCGTGGCATAGCGCTGGAACAAGTCGAGGACGTACAGGGGGTCGAAGTGGCGGGCCTGGGTGGCCACGTGCTCGACCACGTTTTTGCGAATCGCTCGGAGCTTCGCGAGGACCTCTTGCCGTTCCACGCCTGCTGCGCCTCTCTTGGTGCCGTCACACCCACGCGCGCGCGCGCGGGAGGACCGCGAATTCGACCGGCCGGCCTCGGCCCCCGTGCGCGCCGGGCTTGCCCTGCCCGCGCCGCGGCACGTCCGGACGGGAACAAGGCAGACCGTCCGGCCGTTCACGGCCACGGTTGGCCACCTTCGGGGAGGGCCTCACACTGCGGAGAACTTCCGGAAGCGCTTCGTCTGCGGTCGCGAGGTCTGCCTCGACGGCGGGGACGTCCCCGCGTCAGGGGACGGCGTCGGTCTTACTGCCTCGGGCGTTCGCCTCCCATCGGGATCTGTCCGACCCCATTCACCTTCCGTGCGAGCTCCCCGGGGACCGCCCGCAGAGTAATCCCACACGTTCGTGCATCAGGCGTGCCCGGGCTCAGAGGGCAATATTGCTAGGACCTTAGCCCGGCCTCGCCCACCGCCCGGTGTCAGAATTCTGGAGGTCGAGTGTTCCGGGCCGCCCCCGCCGACGGCAAGGGTGGGGGCGGGGGGGCGGGCGCGGCCCCGCGAAGCCGGTGCCGGCCGGGCATCCGGGCGCCCGGCCGAGCATGGCCCGACGGCTCGCGCGGCGCCCCCCGGGGGCTCAGGGGCTTCGGAAGTTGGCGAACTGGAGCGCGACGCCGAGGTCCCGGTCCCGGAGCAGCGCGATGACGGCCTGGAGATCGTCGCGGTTCTTGCCTGACACGCGGACCTGGTCAGCCTGGATGGCGGCCTGGACCTTGAGCTTTGCATCCTTGATGAGCCGCACGATCTCCTTCGCCTTGTCCTGCGGGATCCCCTGCTGGAGCGCGATCTTCTGGCGGAGGGCGCCGCCGGCGGCCGACTCCACCGTGCCGAAGCCGAGCGCCTTGAGCGGCACCCCCCGCTTGTGGAGCCGCGACTGGAGGATGTCGACGACGGCCCGGAGCTTCATGTCGTCAGGGGCGTGGACCGTGATGTCGGTCTTCTCGAGCGTGACCTCGCTCTTCGTCCCCTTGAGGTCGTAGCGCGTCTCGATCTCGCGCCGCGCCTGGTCCAGCGCGTTCGCCACCTCCTGCAGGTCGATCTTGCAGACGATGTCGAACGAGTTCTCGGCGGCCACGGTGCGATCCTAGCGCGCGTCCAGAGGGACCGTCGCGACGCCCGGGGGCGGCACGAAGGCGAACAGCCGGTCGGGCAGGCCCCCGTTCTCGACGATTCGCGTGAACCGCATCGTCACCGTGTTCTCGAACTGATCGTAGAGCACCGCGCTCCGGACGAGGTACTCGCGCGGATCGACCTCCAGCGCGAGCCGGATCAGGCTCGGCTGGGGCCGGCGCGGACGCAAGTCGAGCACCCAATTGCCGGCGTCGTTCGTCTTCCGGGCGGGGTTGAGGAAGCGCACGGTGAAGTGCTCGCGGAGCCGGCCGAGCCCGGCGAGGAAGCTCCCCGCGGGACCGGCCAGGGCCCGCGGCGCCTCGCCGACGTTCACCTGGTTGAGGGCGGGCGTGTAGATCCAGAGCGACTTGCCGTCGGACACAATCTGCTGGGGGGTCGGCGCCGTGTACTCCCAGCGCATCTTGCCCCCTTTCTTCAGGTAGACGACACCCTCGGCGGGGATCGTCCGATTCAGGCTCTTGTTGAACGCGCTCTGGGCGAACGACGCCCGGAGATCCTCGAGCGCGGTGTATCGCTCCTCGACGCGCCCGATGACCTCGTCGAGGGTACTGTCCGCCGCGGACACCGCGGGATGCCCGAGGAGGGCCGCGGCCAGCAGCACGGCGAGCATGCTCACTTCCCCCGCTTGGCGAGATACTCCGGTCCGGCCAGGACCTCGCGCGGCTTGGCGCCGTCGCCCGGCCCGATGATCCGGTCCTGCTCCATCATATCGATGAACCGGGCCGCCTTGGGATATCCGAGGCGGAGGCGGCGTTGCAGGAAAGAAATCGACGCCTGCCGCTGGCCGATCACGAGCTGGACCGCGTCCCAGTAGACCTCGTCGCGCTCGGCGGCGCTGCCCTCGCCGTGCGGGCCGCCGTCGGCCGGGAGCGTGACCTCCTCGTACACGGCGGTGCCCTGGGTGCGGAGGAAGTCGCAGATCGCCTTGACCTCGTCGTCGGCGACCCAGGAGCCGTGCACGCGGAGCTGCCGCGCGGCACCCGGCGGCACGAAGATCATATCGCCCCGGCCCAGGAGCTGCTCGGCGCCGTTGCCGTCGAGCACCGTCCGCGAGTCGACCTTCGAGGCCACCTGGAAGGCGATGCGCGTCGGGAAGTTGGCCTTAATGAGCCCGGTCACGACGTCGACCGACGGCCGCTGGGTGGCGACGATCAGATGGATCCCGACGGCGCGGGCGATCTGCGCGAGCCTGACGAGCGCGGTCTGCACCTCACCCGCCGAGGCCATCATCAGGTCGGCCAGCTCGTCGACCACGACGACCCAGTACGCGAGCCTCTCGGCCGGCGGCGCCACCCGGTTGAAGCCGTCGATGTTGCGCACCTGCCGGCCTTGGAGCAGCTTGTACCGCTCGTCCATCTTGCCGACGATCCACCGCAGGCGCGTCGCGGCCTCCCGGGCGTCGGTGACGACCGGCGCCAGCAGGTGCGGGATCCCCTCGTAGACGCCGAGCTCGAGACGCTTGGGGTCGATCATCAGGAAGCGGACGTCGGCGGGCGTCGACTTGTAGAGGACCGAGCAGATCATCGTGTTGAGCCCGACCGACTTGCCCGAGCCGGTCGCGCCCGCGATCAGGAGGTGCGGCATCGCCGCGAGGTCGGATACGACCGCCTGGCCGGTGACGTCCTTGCCCAGCGCCAGCGGCAGGCGGCCCTTGGCCTCGACGAAGTCCCGCGAGACGAGGATCTCCCGGAGGTAGACCATCGAGGGCTCCGGGTTCGGCACCTCGACGGCCACCGTGCCGCGCCCGGGGATCGGCCCGACGATCCGGACGCTCGCGGCCTTGAGCGAGAGGGCGAGGTCGTCGGCCAGGTTCACGACCTGGCTCACCTTGACGCCGGCCGCAGGCTCGAACTCGTACGAGGTGATGACGGGTCCGGGGCTCACCTGGACGATGCGCCCCTCCACCTCGAAGTCCTGGAGCTTCCGCCGGAGGACTTCCGCGTTGTCCTGGAGGGCCTCCCGCGTCAACCGGAGTTCGGCGGCCGGCGGCGCCTGCAGGAGGCCGACCGGCGGCAGCTGGAAGGACTGGGCGCCGCCGGTGCCGAAGTCGAACGTCTCCTGCCAGGCCAGCCCCTTCTCGACGAGACCGCCGCGGGGCCTGGCCTGCTCGACGACGATCGGCGGCGGCGACGACAGGAACGTGTCCGGCGCGCCCTCGATCGCCAGCCGCGGCGGCTCGGGCTCGACGGGCGCAGGCCGGGCGCCGCGGCGCCACCGCGCGGCCAGGCGGCCGTGGAGGACCCGGGCGAGCGCCGCGTACGGCGTCTGCGTGACGAGCAGGAGTCCGATCGGAAAGGCGACGAGCAGGACGAGCCAGGTCCCGGCCGCTCCGACCGATCGTCCGAGGAGCTCGGCGACCGCCCAGCCGACCACCCCGCCGCGGTGGATCCGCGCTTCGACGAGCGTGTCCGAGGCGAGCGCGAGCACCCCGCTCGCGGCGACCGTCAGCAGCGCGGCGCCACCGAAGGCCGACGGGCGCCGCCGTCCGAGCGGTCGCACGAACGCCGAGACGCCGTACAGGGCCAGGAGCACGGGGAGGGCGTAGCCCGCGTCGCCGAGCGCGCCGAAGACGAACCAGCCGACCCACACGCCGACCGGTCCAACCGGGCCCGTCTGGTCCACGGGGGAGAGGCCCGGGTCGAACGCGCCGAGCGCCGTCAGACCGAACGCCGAAAGCGCGAGCGCCAGGATTGCCTTCACCTCCCGCACCCAGCGCCCGGAGGGCTTCGGGGCGCTACGGGCGCGGCGGCCCTGGACCCTGGGGACTTTGTCGAGCGCCTTCGTCTCCGTCGGGGCCATCAGGGTGAGAGCATCGCGCGAGGCGCGGGGCTTTGGAAAGAAAATATCTTGCCGGGTCTCCGCCGGCATGGAAGTGCCACTCTGTCTCACACTCAGGGGCGCCGACGCGTTATCTTTCGGCCAGTTGAGCGTGGCACCGTCTGTGCTTCAAGCTTACAGCTAGTATGGCAATCCTGATCGTCGAAAGTTCGCCGGAGGGCCGAGACCGTCTGACCTCGCTCCTCGGCGCCGAGGGCTACACAGAGGTGGTGACGGCGGAGTCCGCGCGCCACGCCTTCCAGTACCTCGGCCTCGAAGATCCGGCCCAGGCGACGAGAGACGTCGACCTCATCCTGCTCGACATGGGCATCCCGGACAAGGGCGGCGTCGACGCGTGCGCGCTGATCAGCGAGCGTGACCGGCTCCGCGACGTCCCGATCATCATGCTGGTAGGGGCCGCGGAGACGGGCGAGCTCGATGCCGCGTTCAAGGCCGGGGCCGTCGACTACGTCTCGAAACCCCCGAGCCGGGTCGAGCTCCTGGCGCGGGTGCGGGCGGGCCTTCGGATCAAGCGCGAAGTCGATCGCCGCCGGGCGTGCGAGAAGGAGTCGTTCGAGGTGACGCGGTTGCTCGACGCCGCCTACCAGCGGCTGCAGCGGGTCTCCTTCCTCGACGGCCTGACCGAGATCGCCAACCGCCGCCGCTTCGACGAGTTCATCGACCACGAGTGGCGGCGCGGGCTCCGGAGCTCGAGCCCCCTGTCGATGATCATGATCGACATCGACTTCTTCAAGGCCTTCAACGACACCTACGGCCACCAGCACGGCGACGAGTGCCTCCGGCGGGTGGCCGGCGCCCTCAACGTCGGGCTCCACCGCCCCGGCGACCTGGCCGCCCGCTACGGCGGCGAGGAGTTCGCGGTGGTCCTCGCCGGCGCCAACCGGGCGGGCGCGGTCGTCGTCGCCGAGACGCTGCGCGCGAAGGTCGAGGCGCTCGCGATCCCGCACGCGGGCTCCCGCGTCAGCGACCGGATCACCATTAGCCTGGGTGTCGGCTCGACGATCCCCGCCCCCGAGTCCGCGCCGTCGACGCTCATCGCGGTCGCCGACCGCGCCCTCTACCAGGCCAAGGCCGCGGGACGGAATCGGGTCACGGTGGCCCAGGGCGCGTAGCCGTCAGCCGGTCGGCGGCACCTCGAGGATGATCGGCAGCACGATCGGCTTGCGCTGAAAGCGCTGGTGGATGAGCCGTCGCACGGCGCCCCGGACGAGGGCGGCGACGTGCTCGCGGTCGAACGGCGCCGCCGGGTCCCGTTCCGCGAGCGCCTGGCTCACGGCGCCCCTGACCTCCGCGAGTAAGTCCTCCGACTCCTTCACGTAGACGACCCCGCGCGAGGCGAGCTCGGGCCCCGCGACCACGGCGCCCGAGCGGTCGACGGCGAGGGACACGACGACCATTCCGCTCTCGGCCAGCAGCTGCCGATCCCGCAGGACCACGCTGCCGACGTCTCCGACGCCCGTGCCGTCGACGAGGACGCGCCCGGTCGGGAAGCCGCCGAGCACCCGGGCGGAGGTTTGGGTGAGCTCGACCCCCTCCCCGTCCTCGATCAGCAGCACGCGCTCCGGGGGCAGCCCCGCGCTGGCCGCCAGCCGCGCGTGCCCCAGCAGGTGACGGTACTCGCCGTGCACCGGGATGAAGTAACGCGGGCGCGTCAGGCTGAGCATCAGCTTGAGGTCCTCCTGGCTCGCGTGGCCGGAGACGTGCACGAAGGCGTTGTCCTCGTCGAGCACCTCGGCGCCCAGGCGGAAGAGCGCGTTGATGACCCGCCCCACCGTCCGCTCGTTGCCCGGGATCTTCCGCGCGGAGATGATGACGAGGTCGCCGGGCTCGATCCGGACGTGCTTGTGCTCGCCCGCCGCCAGCAGCGCGAGCGCCGAGTTCGGCTCGCCTTGGCTCCCGGTGGAGAGGATCACCTGACGCCGGGCCGGCAGCGCCGCGACCTCCTCGAGCGGTAGCAGCACGCCGGCCGGGATCTGGAGATACCCGAGCTCGGCCGCGATCCGCACATTCTTCTCCATGCTCATGCCGAGGAGCGCGGCCTTGCGGCCGACCTGCGCGGCCAGCTCGAGCACCTGCTGGATGCGGTGGATGTGGGAGGCGAAGGTCGCCAGGATGACCCGCCCGGGCGCCGCCGCAAACCGCGGGGCGAGCGCGGGGCCGACCTCCGACTCGGACGGCGTGTGCCCGGGGCGCTCGACGTTGGTCGAGTCCGAGCAGAGGGCGAGCACACCCTGCTCCCCGAGTTCGGTGAACCGGGCGTAGTCCGGGGTCTGCCCGTCGATCGGGTGCGGATCGAGCCGAAAGTCCCCGGTGTGCACGATCGTGCCGACCGGGGTCTCGATGGCGAGGCCGATGCCGTCGGCGATCGAGTGGGTGACTCGGATCGGCTCGATCCGGAACGGGCCCACCTCGAACCGGTCGCGCGGCCTCACGGGCATCAGCCGCGCCTCCGCGCCGAGCCCGTGCTCGCGCAGTCGCTCGGCGGCGAGCGCCAAGGTCAGCGGCGTCCCGTAGACGGGGACCTTCGCCTGCCGGAGCAGGTAGGGCAGGGCCCCCACATGGTCCTCGTGGCCGTGGGTGAGCACGACCGCGCGGAAGCCCTGGCGCTTGGCGAGAGCGTAGGAGAAGTCCGGGATGACGTGGTCGATCCCCGGCATCTCGTCGTCGGGGAACATCAGGCCGCAGTCGATCGCGATGACCTGGTCGGCCCACTCGACGAGCATCATGTTGAGGCCGATCTCGCCGAGCCCGCCGAGGGGAATCAGGCGGACCGCCGGCTCGGGGCCGCCTGCAGACGGTCGGGGACTCGTCTCCACCACCTTTATATTAGCGGCGTCGGCCTGCGGGCGCGCGCAGGGAGTAGCGCGGGGCGTCGCCCTGGCCCCCCGGTCCGCGCCGCGCGGCTCGAGCGCGGCCCCCCGTCGACGCCCCCGACGCCCCGGCAGGCGCGGGTCACACCTCCCGGGCCGGCTGGCTCCCCTCTCTCAGAGGCCCGACGCGGCCAGCCGCGCAAACTCCTCGAGCGAGAGCGTCTCGGCCCGGCGGCCGCCGTCGATGCCAGCGGCGCGGAGCCGATCCCGAGCCGTCGAGGCCGGCAGGTTGAGCCCGGCGGCGAGCGCGTTGGCGACGGCCTTGCGGCGCTGGCCGAACGCGGCGAGGACGACCCGGCGGAAGCGGGCCTCGTCGCCGACCGGCACCGCCGCCCGGCCCCGGGACCGCAAATGAAGGACGGCAGACTCGACCCGAGGCGGCGGCCGGAAGGCCCCCGGCGGCACCCTGAGCTCGAGCCCCACCGTCCAGTGCAGCTGGACCAGGACCGACAGGCCGCCGTAGGTCCGGCTCCCTGGCGGGGCCGCGACGCGCTCGGCGACCTCGCGCTGGAGCATCAGCGCCATCTCGGCGATCGTCAGGTGGGCGTCGCAGAGTCGCATGAGGATCGGCTTCGCCATGCTGTACGGGAGGTTGCCGACCACGAGCACGCGCCCGCCGGGCGCCGACAGCCCGCGATAGTCCCACGTGCGGGCGTCGGCGTGCCGGACGTCGAATCGGTCTGCGAGGCGTCTCGCGAGCCCCGCGTCGAGCTCGAGCCCGAGGAACCGACCGGCGCGGGCTGCCAGAGGCCCGGTGAGGGCGCCCTCCCCTGGCCCGATCTCGAGCACGAGGTCAGCGGGGGTGGGGGCCAGGAGGTCGGCGATGGCGCGGGCGACCCCGGCGTCCCGAAGGAAGTGCTGGCCGAGCGCCCGCCGCCTACCGGCGTCGAGCATCGAGCTCCTGGCGGAGCGCCCGGTGAACCTCGCGCACCCGCGCCTCGGTGGCGCCGAGCTCGCCCGAGTTGTCGATCAGGTAGTGGGCAAGCCGGGCCTTTTCGTCGAGCGGCATCTGGCTTCGGATCCGTCGCCTGGCGTCCTCCGGCTCGAGCCCGTCGCGCGCCTGCTGCCGCGCGACTTGGGCGGGCTCGTCAGCGGTCACGACCACGAGTCGGTCGACGTCCTGGGAGTCTCCGCTCTCGACCATCACCGGGGCGTCCAAGATCACGACGCCCTCGAAGCCGGCCGCCCCGAGCTCGGCGAGCCGGGCTCGAATCCGGTCCCGGATCGCCGGGTGAGTGAACGATTCGAGTCGCTCCCGAGCGGCCGGATCAGCGAAGACAACGGTGCCGAGGGCTTTGCGGTCGATCCCCCCGTCGGGCCGCAGGACGCCGCGACCGAAGGCGGAGACGATCTGAGCGTAGGCGGGCTGGCCGGGCTCAACCACCTCCCGCGCCAGCCGGTCGGCGTCGATGATGAGGCAGCCGAGCGCCCCGAACATCGCCGAGACGGTGCTCTTACCGGTCGCGACACCCCCCGTGAGGCCGACGAGCAGGAAGCGGCGGCCAGTCGCGCTCACCCTTGCGCCTGCGCGGGCGAGCCCCGGCGGTGGGCTCAGATGCCGAGGAGTGCCAGCACCGGCGACGGCGGGGGTACGGTCTGGAACCGGCACCGGAGGTCCGGGTGCTCCAGGATCTCCACGTAAGTGCCCATCACGCGTTCATAGTAATGGTAGTGGCGCCCGGATGGACCGCCGTTGTACTCAGTCAGGGCTTCCTTGACGGTCGGCCTGCGGGCCAGGATGTCACGCAGGTACGCCATCGCGAAGTGGGTGCTGACGACAGGATCAGCCAAGTCCCCGAGCTCCCGCCGGCCATTGGCGACGGACGGCCTCCGGAACTGGCCGACGACAGGCTCGAGAACCGCCGCGGTGCTCGGCAGGATCTGGTAGAGACCGATCTCCCCGGCCGAGCCGACCGCGTCCGGTTTGAACTCCGATTCGACCTCGGCCTGGGCCAAACCGAGGCAATGATCAATGTTGGTCTTTCTCGCTTCGGCGATGAGGGCGTCCGGGTAGTGCCGGAGGGCGTCCACGGGCGCATCCGGGTTCCTCTCGAGCACGTAGTCGAGGATCGCCTGGTTGAGCCGCTCTGAGTCCTCCTCAGCGGCCACCGCCAGGACGTGCCGGGCCATCACGGCCCCGCCAACAACGAGAACCGCGAGGCCTATCGCCCCGACCACACCCGCCTTCATGAGTCTCATGACTCCCCCTTTTTGCCGCGCACTTCCCTGAGCGAGCCCGAGCCGGCCGCTGCCTGAAGGGACCAATTTGGCTGCGGGAGTATCGCACAGGGTGAGCACGTCGCGCAAGCGGTCTGGATCTGGAGCCCGGGGACCCCAAGGGGCGGGGTCGCGAGAGTTCTGACGGTCAGAAGTCCCGGCTCCGCCGTCGCCGACGGTGAGGCGCTCAAAAAGACGCTACTGCTCTGCTCGGGCCGCCCCGGCAAACCGGCGGGTCGTTGGGATCGCCTCCTGGGTCTGGTGGCAAAAGTTCGCTAAATCAAGCTGATACACAGAGAGGCTGAAGGCTTCTCGACCCGTGAACCAGGCCGGCGGGTCGACCTTCAGCCCCTGGAAGTTAAGAATCCAGCGGTCGCTCACGCCCAGAGCGACTGCCCACGGAAGCCAGCGATGTAGGGTGTCGCCGGGCAGACGCGCCAAACGATCCTTCTCGGCGCGCAGAAGGAACTCCTCGAAGCCCCGGACTCGGGCGAGGGCCTGGACGCCGGCCTGGGTGCGCCGCGGCATCAGCGGCGAGAACGCCAGGATGACCAGGCCGCTGCCGGCGAGCCCGGCCGGCACGAGCCAGGGCGTCGGACCGAGCCATCCCGGCCCCCATGCGTACAGGACTGCCGCCACCACGGCCAGGGCCAGGCCGAGCTTGGC
>QHRX01000207.1 GCA_003221455.1 Candidatus Rokuibacteriota bacterium | reverse complement strand
ACCCTTGGGACCTGCTCCAGCCCCAGGATGCGATGAGCCGACATCGAGGTGCCAAACCTTGCCGTCGATGTGAACTCTTGGGCAAGATCAGCCTGTTATCCCCGGAGTACCTTTTATCCGTTGAGCGATGGCCCTTCCACTCGGAGCCACCGGATCACTAGGTCCTGCTTTCGCACCTGCTCGACTTGTCAGTCTCGCAGTTAAGCGGGCTTCTGCCCTTACACTCGACGCACGATTTCCAACCGTGCTGAGCCCACCTTCGAGCGCCTCCGTTACTGTTTGGGAGGCGACCGCCCCAGTCAAACTACCCGCCTGGCACTGTCCCCGACCCAGCTTATGGGCCCAGGTTAGAATTCCAGCACAGTCAGGGTGGTATCTCAACGACGGCTCCACCGAAGCTAGCGCTCCGGCTTCATAGCCTCCCACCTATCCTGCACGGACTCCGCCAAAACTCCATACCAGGGTATAGTAAAGGTTCACGGGGTCTTTCCGTCTAGTCGCGGGTAGCCAGCATCTTCACTGGCGCTACAGTTTCACCGGGTCTCTCGCGGAGACAGCGGCCAAGTCGTTACGCCATTCGTGCAGGTCGGAACTTACCCGACAAGGAATTTCGCTCAGTCTTGTTACGTTCCGGATGGAACGGGTGAGTCGTTTCGGTTCCGCTCACCTCTGCGTGTCGCCACGCAGCTCGGACCATATCATTCTCCGACGCTACGTCGGAGATCCGGCGTATGGCCTCTGAGGATTCTGAGAACCGCGATTCATTCGACCAGCCAACTCTCTGATTCGAGTCAGCCCTTCCGAGGTGAGGTGATCTCCTCGCTGCATGATACGGATCACCTCGGCGAAGCAATCGAAACTCGACCGCTTGACCGTCCGCAATGGGTTCGCTTTGAAGAACGGCACCACTCGTTCGGACAGCTCCTTGAGCCCTCGGATGCGAAGCTCCTTCCGATCACCGTGATTCACGGTGATCTGACCGCACCCGAAAAACTCACGAAGCTGCTCGAGGAGGGCAACATCCCTCTGATGCTGCACCACGCGGAACTCTGGAAGGACTTGCCAGCCAACTTTCATCGTGGGCTGCCGATTGACGCCGACAAAGAAGCATCCCTCTCCGTCGACAAAACCGACTACCCATTCGGGACTCAGGCTTTCCTGCTGGTTGTCTGCACCGATCGGATTGTCACTCATCATCGAGTACCGTCGGATCCGCCAGAGTTTCCAGCATATAGCCGAATGCGCACGCCGTCATTGCTGACGACGGGGGCTCGCGATCTACGAACCTTAGGACCGTTCACTCTGTTACTTCCCACCAGTCGGTGGGGGCGCGCTCATTTCTGTCGCGCTCTGCATGTCGCCATGCAGGTCGGACCATATCATCCCGTGACTCTCCGCCACGGGTCCGGCATATGGTCTCTGAGGATTCTTAAACCGTCCGAGGATCTCTTCGTCGGAGTATCGACGCTTCCCTCCGTCGCTCATCTCCCGCCGGATCTTCACGATCTCTTCCACGCCTTCGCGGCGATGGTGTCGACCTTGACGGATCAGTTCGGCGAGCTGCACGAACTTCGAAAAGTCGCGCTTCTTCTTCGCTGAGAGAAACCCGAACCGCTCAAAGAACGGGATCACGTTCTCGACGATGGCGGCGAGGTTGTTCACCTCGTAGTACCAGACGCCATCGTGTCTCTGCCGCATCGTGCCGCAACGGAGGTGACGCTTGAACAGCGCCAAGATCACCGGATCACGCTGCGAGATGTTGAAGCAGAGCGAGATCTTCCACGGAGACTTGTAGTCGTCCCGGGGGCGGAACGATACGTTGAAGCTCCCTTCGCCGTCGGTAAACCCTGCGAGGTAATGACCGAGGTTCGGCGGGATCTCGCGCACGTTGAGCATGGGCTAAGCCTTTCCTGCTGATTGCCCGCACCTCTCGGATTGTTACTGCCGCCGACTACGCGACGAGTACCGGAGGATCCACCGGGCTTTCCAGCAAATAGCCAGATTTCGTTTTCGGAACTACAAGCGGTCTGCCTATAGTTACGGCCGCCGTTTACCGGGGCTTTGGTTCAGAGCTTCGCCTTGCGGCTAACCCCTCTCCTTAACCTTCCGGCACCGGGCAGGCGTCAGACCCTATACCTCCTCTTGCGAGTTGGCAGAGTCCTGTGTTTTTAGTAAACAGTCGCTTGGCCCTTTTCACTGCGACCTCTTCGGGCTCAACACCCTAGTGAGGTACCCCTTCTCCCGAAGTTACGGGGTAATTTTGCCTAGTTCCTTCGCGAGAGTTCTCCCGAGCGCCTGTGGATATTCTCCTCGCCCACCTGTGTCGGTTTACGGTACGGTCGCCTTGATGGCTGGCTAGAGGATTTTCTTGGCAGCATGGTATCGGTCCGTTTACGGCCTGACGGCCTCCCCATCACGTTTCAGGGTTGCCTCTCGGCGCTCCGACGGATTTGCCTATCGAAGCCCCCTACGCGCTTGGACCCGCACTTCCGATCGCGGGCGGTGCCTAACCTTCTGCGTCCCCCCATTGCTCGTAACGCCACCACGGCGGTACAGGAATATTCGCCTGTTGTCCTTCGCTTACGCCTGTCGGCCTCAGCTTAGGTACCGACTAACCCTGGGCGGATTAACCTTCCCCAGGAACCCTTGGGCTTTCGGCGAGCAGGTTTTTCACCTGCTTTATCGCTACTCGTCCCGGCATAATCTCTTCCGCTTCGTCCAGCAGTCCTCACGGTCTGCCTTCAACCTATGGCGGAATGCTCCCCTACCACTCAGCAGGTCTCCCTACTGAGTCCGTGGCTTCGGTGGTGTGCTTGAGCCCCGTTGAATTGTCCGCGCAGCATCGCTTGACCAGTGAGCTGTTACGCACTCTTTAAAGGATGGCTGCCTCTAAGCCAACCTCCTGGCTGTCTCTGCGACGCCACATCGTTTCCCACTAAGCACACACTTGGGGACCTTAGCCGACGGTCTGGGTTGTTTCCCTCTCGACCACGCAGCTTATCCCGCGTCGTCTGACTCCCGTGCTCAAACGTATGGCATTTGGAGTTTGATTGGGGTTGGTAATCTGGTAGGACCCCTAGCCCATTCAGAGCTCTACCACCACACGTCACGCACGAGGCTAGCCCTAAAGCTATTTCGGGGAGAACCAGCTATCTCTAAGCTTGATTAGCCTTTCACTCCGACCCCCAGCTCATCCGAACTGTTTTCAACCAATACCGGTTCGGGCCTCCACCGCTGTTTAAAGCGGCTTCACCCTGGCCAGGGGTAGATCGCTTAGCTTCGGGTCTACGCCACGCGACTTATCGCCCTATTCGGACTCGCTTTCGCTCCGGCTCCGCGCCTTAAACGCTTAACCTCGCCACGTAGCAGTAACTCGCCGGGTCATTATGCAAAAGGCACGCGGTCAGGCCTTCCGTCTTGCGACGGCATAGCCCTCCCACCGCTTGTAGGCAAACGGTTTCAGGTTCTATTTCACTCCCCTCACCGGGGTTCTTTTCGCCTTTCCCTCACGGTACTGGTTCACTATCGGTCGCTGGGGAATATTTAGCCTTGGGGGGTGGTCCCCCCGGATTCCCACGGGGTTTCACGTGTCCCGTAGTACTTGGGATACCTCTCGGGCGGCTTTGCGGTTTCGCTTACGGGGCTCTCACCCTCTTTGGCCGATCTTTCCAGACCGTTCCGCTACCGCTCCGCCTACCCTTTATCGAGGTCCCGCAACCCCGGATCCGGTTTCCCGAACCCGGTTTGGGCTGTTCCCCGTTCGCTCGCCGCTACTTGGGGAATCGAGTTTTCCTTCTCTTCCTCGAGGTACTGAGATGTTTCAGTTCCCTCGGTTCGCGTCCCGGATCCTATGTATTCAGACCCGGACGAGTGGGCATTACCCCACCCAGGTTCCCCCATTCGGGCATCCCCGGATCGATGCCTGCTTGCGGCTCCCCGGGGCTTATCGCAGCTTGCCACGCCCTTCGTCGCTTCCCAGCGCCAAGGCATCCACCGTTCGCCCTTAGTAGCTTGACCACGAACTTTGGAAAATATCGCCTGGCTACACTCGAGAATCTCCGTATTCGGTTGTCAAAGATCGGCGCGAGCAGAGCCCGCGACACGTCCTATGTTCGCCTGCGCCTGGTGGAGATGACCGGATTCGAACCGGCGACCCCCTGCTTGCAAAGCAGGTGCTCTCCCAGCTGAGCTACATCCCCCAACGCACCTTGGTGGGCCTTCCTGGGATCGAACCAGGGACCTCGCGCTTATCAAGCGCGCGCTCTAGCCACCTGAGCTAAAGGCCCGACTCAAAAAATGCTACGAGCTCGACCGGATGGCATGAGCGAGCGGACGAAGCTTTGGAGGGCCCGGCGATCCGAAGACCACCGGACCCTCGAAGCTCCTTAGAAAGGAGGTGATCCAGCCGCAGGTTCCCCTACGGCTACCTTGTTACGACTTCACCCCAATCACCGACCATACCTTCGGCGCCTGCATCCTTGCGGTTAGCGCAGCGACTTCTGGTACAGCCGGCTTTCGTGGTGTGACGGGCGGTGTGTACAAGGCCCGGGAACGTATTCAGCGCAGCCTGCTGATCTGCGCTTACTAGCGATTCCGACTTCATGCAGGCGAGTTGCAGCCTGCAATCCGAACTGAGATCAGCTTTGTGGGATTGGCTCCCCCTTGCGGGTTGGCAACCCTCTGTACTGACCATTGTAGCATGTGTGTAGCCCTGGGCATAAAGGGCATACGGACTTGACGTCATCCCCCCCTTCCTCCAGCTCTTCGCCGGCGGTTCCCGAAGAGTGCCCGGCCGAACCGTTGGCAACATCGGGTGAGGGTTGCGCTCGTTGCGGGACTTAACCCAACACCTCACGGCACGAGCTGACGACAGCCATGCACCACCTGTGTAGGCTCCTGACTCAACAGGTCGTCCCCCTTTCGGGTTTCTACTTCCTATATGTCAAGCCCAGGTAAGGTTCTTCGCTCTGCATCGAATTGAACCACATGCTCCACCGCTTGTGCGGGCCCCCGTCAATTCCTTTGAGTTTCAACCTTGCGGCCGTACTCCCCAGGCGGACGACTTAATGCGTTAGCTGCGGCACGGAAGGGACTGACCCCCCCACACCTAGTCGTCATCGTTTACAGCGTGGACTACCGGGGTATCTAATCCCGTTTGCTCCCCACGCTTTCGCGCCTCAGCGTCAGGAATTGGCCAGAGACCCGCCTTCGCCACCGGTGTTCCTCCCGATCTCTACACATTTCACCGCTACACCGGGAATTCCAGTCTCCTCTCCAACCCTCAAGGACGGCAGTATCGGACGCACTTCTTCGGTTGAGCCGAAGGCTTTCACGACCGACTTGCCATCCCGCCTACACGCCCTTTACGCCCAGTAATTCCGAGCAACGCTTGCCCCCTCTGTCTTACCGCGGCTGCTGGCACAGAGTTGGCCGGGGCTTCCTCTGAAGGTACCGTCAGATGCCGGCGGTTATCGCGCCGACACCCTTCTTTCCCTCTGACAGGGGTTTACGACCCGAAGGCCTTCGTCCCCCACGCGGCGTCACTCCGTCAGGCTTTCGCCCATTGCGGAAAATTCCCCACTGCTGCCTACCGTAGGAGTCGGGGCCGTGTCTCAGTCCCCGTGTGGCTGGTCGTCCTCTCAGACCAGCTACCCGTCATCGCCTTGGTGAGCCGTTACCTCACCAACTAGCTGATAGGCCGCGAGCCCCTCCTTGAGCGGCAGCTTGCGCCACCTTTCCTCTCCCGATCTTGTGACCTGGAGAGCGTATCCAGTATTAGCCCCCCTTTCGAGGGGGTATCCCGGTCTCGAGGGCAGGTTACCCACGTGTTACTCACCCGTCCGCCACTCGAACCGCGACATGATTGCTCACGCCGCGATCCTCGTTCGACTTGCATGTGTTAAGTACGCCGCCAGCGTTCGCTCTGAGCCAGGATCAAACTCGCCAAGAGAAGCTGAGTTCGTGAACCTGGTCCTCATAGCCCAACTGATCAACTGCCGAAGCAGTCGCTCGGTCGAGCGCAAGGCTCTATAGAACGGATGGTGCTCACACCTTTTCGGTGAGCTCGTAGCATATGCGATTTTCAAAGAACCTACGGTCAGCCTGATGCGACCTACTCGCAGTAAAGGCTCGCCCCATACCTATGGGCGAAATCCGATACTACCGATCCACCTCTATCCTGTCAAGCCTTCTTTCCCGACTCGAGGAGCACCCGCTTATATCGTCGCTTGCCGACCCGGATCAGATAGTCCCGGCCCGGCGCCAGGCGGTGGTCGAGGTCGGTAACCCGCTCGCCGTCAACATCCACGGCACCCTGCTCGATCAGGCGCCGGGCCTCGGACGCCGACGGCGCCAGGCTCGCCTGCTTGAGCACCCACCAGAGGAGTCGGCTTTCGGCCCGGGACCGCGCAGTCCCCGCCCGCTCCTCTCCACCCTCCGGATCGACTCGAACTTCCTCAATCGTCTCAGGCACTTGACGGTTCTGGACTTCCCGCACGAACTTCGCCTCGGCCTGGGCCGCCGCCGGCGCGCCGTGGTAATGGGCCGCAAGCGTGCGGGCAAGCCGCATCTTGGCGTCCCGGGGATGCCCGGCCTTCAACCCGTCGATCTCGGTCGCCGGCAGCCGGGTCAGCAGCTCGAAGTAGCGCCACATCAGGTCGTCGGAGATCGACATGATCTTGCCGTAGATCTCCTCGGCGGGCTCGCTGATGCCCACGTAGTTGCCGAGGCTCTTCGACATCTTCTGGCCGCCGTCGAGGCCCTCCAGGATCGGCACGGTCACCGCGACCTGGGGCTCTTGGCCGTGCGCCCGCTGCAGGTCCCGTCCGAGCAGCAGGTTGAACGTTTGGTCGGTGCCGCCGAGCTCGACGTCGGCCCCCAGCGCGACCGAGTCGTAGGCCTGAGCGAGCGGGTAGAGGAACTCGTGGAGGCTGATGGGCCGTCCGCTCGCGTAGCGAGCGGCGAAGTCCTCGCGCTGGAGCATCTGCGCCACCGTCATGTGCGCGGTCTCGCGGATGATGTCCGCGAAGGAGAGCGGGGAGAGCCACGTCGAGTTGAACTCGACGCGCGCGCGGGGCATGTCGAGCACCCTGCCGAGCTGGGCGCGGTAGGTCTCGGCGTTCTCCCTGATCTCGTCGCGCGAGAGTTGCTTGCGCGTCTCGGAGCGGCCGGTGGGGTCGCCGATCATCCCCGTGAAGTCGCCGATGATGATGATGATCTCGTGGCCGAGCTCCTGGAAGTCGCGGAGCTTCTGCAGTACGACCGTGTGCCCGAGGTGGAGATCGGGAGCGGTGGGGTCGAGCCCGAGCTTGACCTTGAGCCGGCCGCCACGCTCGAGCTTCGTGCGGAGCTCCGACTCGACGATGATCTCCGCGGCGCCGCGACGGATGCGCGCGAGCTGCTCGCCGACAGACGCGAACGCGGGCGGTGTCACATCCGCGGCAGTATAATCCAAAGGGTATGCCAGAAGCAAAACCGCCAGGTCGCCGCCGGCTCCGGCGGGTTGCCCTGATCGTCGGCCTCGCCCTCCTCGTCGTGGTCTCCACCGGCGCCGCGGCGGTGCTGTGGGCCTTCACGGTCCTGCACCGGTCGCTGCCGTCGGTCACCGCGCTCGAGACGATCCAGCCGCTCCAGGGCACGCAGGTCTTCGACGAGAACGACGAGCCGATCAGCGAGTACCAGGTCGAGCGGCGCATCTTCGTGCCGCTGCCGTCGATCCCGCGCGCGCTGCGCGACGCGCTGATCGCGACCGAGGACAAGCGCTTCTACTCCCACTTCGGCCTGGACCCGATCGGTATCCTGCGCGCGCTCTACCAGAACTACCGGCGCGGACGGTTCGCCGAGGGCGGCAGCACGATCACGCAGCAACTCACGAAGGTGCTCTTCCTCACCCCGGACAAGAGCCTCGAGCGCAAGCTGAAAGAGGCCGTGCTCGCGCTCGAGCTGGAGCGTCGATACCCCAAGGATCGCATCCTCGAGATGTACCTGAACCAGGTCTACTTCGGCCAGGGCGCCTACGGGGTCGAGGCGGCGGCGCGCACCTACTTCGGCAAGCCGGTCTCGGATCTGGAGCTGGGCGAAGCGGCGTTGCTGGCCGGGCTGCCGCGCGCGCCGTCCGCCTACTCCCCGTTCGACCATCCCGCGGCGGCCAAGCGACGACGGGACGTCGTGCTGAACCGGATGGTCGACGCGGGACTCCTGAAGCCGGCGGACGCGAAGCGGATCGCCGCCTCGGACCTCGGGCTGCTCCCCCCCGAGCGGCGCCGCACCAGCGGCCAGTATTTCCTCGACTACGTGCAGCAGGCGCTGGAGGCGAAGTTCGGCGCCGACATGGTCTTCAAGGGCGGGCTCCACGCCTACACGAGCCTCAGTCCCTCGATGCAGCTCATGGCCGAGCAGTCGCTCCGGGACGGGCTCCGGGCGGTCGAGGCGCGCTCGAGCGGGTCCGGCACCGATCACCCTGAGGGGGCGATCCTCACGATCGATCCGCAGACCGGCTACATCAAGGCCATGGTGGGCGGCTTCGATTTCTTCCGCAGCGAGTTCAACCGTGCGGTGGCGGCGCGGCGCCAGCCGGGTTCTGCGTTCAAGCCGTTCGTATATGTGGCGGCGGTCGAGGCGGGCTTCACGCCGGCGACGGTCATCGACGACGCGCCCGTCACCTATCCCCTCGGCCGGAACGGGAAACCGTGGAAGCCCGACAACTACGACCGGAAGTTTCGCGGCCCGACCACGCTCCAGCAGGCGGTCGAGGAATCGATCAACGTGGTCACCGTCAAGCTCCAGGAGCGGATCGGCGTCGACCGCACCATCCGCGTCGCGCGGCGGGTGGGCATCTCGAGCCCGCTCAACGCCGACCTGACGCTGGCCCTCGGGACCTCGGACCTGTCCCTCCTCGAGCTGACCTCCGCCTACAGCGCGCTCGCAAACCAAGGGGTGTGGGTGGAGCCGACGGCGATCCGCTACGTCACCGACGCTCAGGGCAAGCTCCTCTTCGAGGGCGTGCCCCAGGGCACGGAGGCGATGGCGCCCGCGGTGGCCTACGTGATCACGCACATGCTCGAGGGCGTCGTCGAGCGCGGCACCGGCCAGGGCGCGAACGTGCTCGGCCGGGCCATCGCCGCCAAGACGGGCACCAGCAACGACTACTCGAACGCGTGGTTCATCGGGTTCACGCCGCACGTCGTGACCGGCGTCTGGGTCGGCTACGACCGGCCGCGGAGCCTCGGCAGGGACGAGACCGGCTCGCGCGTCGCGGTGCCGATCTGGACGTCCTACATGAGCAAGGTGCTCGCACACACCGCCAAGGAGGATTTCCCGGTGCCGGACGGCGTGACGGTCGTCCTGGTGGACGAGGACCCGTTAGGCGAGTGTCTCCGGCCAGTGCCGATGGCGTTCATCGTCGGGACCGAGCCCGCCGTGACGTGCGCGGGCCTCGGTCAGCGGCGCGAGCGGTCGCCGCAGGCGCAGGCGCCGCAGGCGCAGGCGGGCGCGGGTCTGGGCGCGCTCCCGCACCCGCAGACTCCCTAGCCGGATCCCTCCGCCCGCGCCGACCCCGCGGCCACGCCCTCCCACGGGTCGCCCTCGAAGAGTCGCCCCAGCACGGAGTCGAGCGTGTCGATCGGCACGCGGATCTGCTCCATCGAATCGCGGTCGCGGATCGTGACCTTCTGGTCTCCCACCTCCGCCCTGGCGGGGTCGCCGACGGTCTGGACATCGACCGTGACGCTGTAGGGGGTTCCGACCTCGTCCTGCCGGCGGTAGAGCCGGCCGATCGCCGCCGTGTCGTCGTAGACCGTCACCCACCGGCGGGCGAGTCGGCCGCGGATCGCGTGCGCGGTCTCCACGATCTCGGCCCGCTTCTTGAGGAGCGGCAGCACCGCGATCTTGGTCGGCGCCAGCTCCCGGTGGAGTCGCAGGACGACCCGCTTCTCGCCGCGCACCTCCTCCTCGCGGTACGCGTCGACCAGGAACGCGAGGAGACTGCGATCGGCGCCCGCCGAGGGCTCGATCACGTAGGGGACGACGTGCGTCTTTCGCTCCTCGTCGAAATAGGTGAGCGATTTGCCGCTCCACTCCGCGTGCTGCTTCAGGTCGTAGTCGGTGCGGTTCGCGATCCCCTCGAGCTCGCTCCAGCCGATGGGGAAGTGATACTCGATGTCGGCGGTCCGCTTGGCGTAGTGGGCGAGCTCGTCCTTCTCGTGTTCGCGCAGCCGCAGATTCTCGGGCCGGAGGCCGTACCGGCGATACCAGGCCAGGCGGTCCTCGATCCAGCGCTCGTGCCACGCCTCGTCGGCCGGCCGGCCGCCGATCGTGTCGTTGGGGTTAACGAAGTACTCGATCTCCATCTGCTCGAACTCGCGGGTCCGGAAAATGAAGTTACCGGGGGTGATCTCGTTCCGGAAGCTCTTCCCGATCTGGGCGACGCCGAACGGAAGCTTCAGGCGCATCGACTGGAGCACGTTGTCGAAGTTGACGAAGATCCCCTGGGCCGTCTCCGGCCGCAGATAGGTGACCGCCGCCTCGTCCTCCACCGGCCCCATGAAGGTCTTGAACATCAGGTTGAACTGTCGCGGCTCGGTCAGCTCGCCCTTGCCGAGTGCAGGCAGGGCTCTCCCGCCGGCACCTCGAACTTGTTGTCCTTCGTGGCCGGACAGTAGTGGACCCAGGGCGCGTCCTCGAGGGTGTCGGCGCGGAATCGCCGCTGGCAGGCGCGGCAGTCGACCATGGGATCGGTGAAGTGGTCGAGGTGGCCGCTCGCCTTCCAGACCCGCGGGTGCATCAGGATCGACGCGTCCAGCCCTACCATGTCCGGGCGGAGCTGCACGTTGTCGCGCCACCAGGCCCTCTTGACGTTGTTCTTCAGCTCGACGCCGAGCGGCCCGTAATCCCAGCAGGAGCCCAGGCCGCCGTAAATCTCGCTGGACTGGAAGATGAAGCCGCGGCGCTTGCACAAGGAGACGATCAACTCCATGTTCATGGTCGCCCTCCGGGAGTGAGCCGCCGCAGCTCGCGCAGGAATCTCCGGGTACGCGTCGGCTGGCCGATCAGTCGAGAGACGTGCGCATCGAGGACGGAGGCCAACTCGGGTTCGAGGCCCGGGAGCGGCGTCGCCAGCGCCTCGTCCCAGGAGAGCGTCCGCAGCCGATCGAGTGCGCCGACGGCCGCGGCCGAGATCGGCAGCGCCGCCGACGCCTCCCTCGCGCAGGCGGCGCAGGCCAGACCGCCGCCGTCGAGGTCGAGGTGCGCCTGCGGAAACGGGTACGAACGGTGACAGCCGACGCAGACGTCGAGCCGGGGCCGGTGGCCGAGCGCTTCGACGCCCCGGACGCCGAAGCAGAGGGCGGCGCGGGCGGGCCGCCCCGATGTCTCGACGGCGCGCAGGCCGCGCACCAGGAGGCCGTACAGGGCACGGTGGCGGTCCTGCTCGGCGGTGAGCCGGGCCACGCACTCGACGATCCACGACGCGTGCCCGAACCGGTCGAGGTCGTCGCGGACCCGGCTGAACGGATGCACGATGTCGAAGTGGTCGATGCGGAGCAGGTCGCTCTTACCGGTATCGAAGAACACGAGTTCCCCGAGCGTGAACAGCTCGAGCGCGCCGCCGAACCGAGACCGCGGCCGTCGGGCCGCGCGCGCGACCCCGTGGATCTTCCCGAACCGCCGCGAGTAGAACGTCACGAGCCGGTCGCTCTCCCCGAGCCCGCGCCGACCGATCACGACCGCCTGGGTCTTCTCTAGCCCCATGTCAGGAGGTCAGGAGGAAGCCGAACTCGCGGAGCGCGCGCTCGTCCTTGCGCCACGCCCGCCGGACCGATACCGAGAGGGCGAGGAACACCTTGACGCCGAAGAAGGCCTCGAGCGCGCGGCGCGCCGCGGTGCCGATCCGCTTGAGCTGCGAGCCGCCGCGTCCGATCATGATCGCCTTCTGCGACTCGTGCTCGACGAAGACCGACGCGCGGATGTAGAGGCACACGGGCTCCGCGCGCTCGACCAGCTCTTCCACGCGGACCGCCGTCGCGTACGGGATCTCTTGCCGGGTGAGGTGGAAGACCTGCTCCCGGATCACCTCCGCGACGTAGAACGTCTCGGGCTCCGCGGTCAAGCGGTCGGTGGGGAAGTACGCGGGGTGCTCGGGCAGCAGCTCCAGGATCAGCTCCAGCACACGGTCGCAGTTCGTGCCCGCGAGCGCCGAGACGGGCAGGATCTCTCGGAACTTGTGGGCGGCCCGCCAGGTCTCGATGAGTGGCAGCAGGCGGGTCTTCGGCCGTACAAGGTCCACCTTGTTCAGGCAGCAAAACACGGGGCCCGGCAGCCTCTCGAGCAGCTCGACGGCCTCGGCGTCGGGACCCCGCTCCGCCGACGCGTCCACGACCAGGCAGACCGCGTCCACGTCCTCGAGCGCGCGCTCCACGATCTTCGTCATGAACTGGCCGAGCAGGCCTGAGCGCCGCTCCCATCCGGGGGTGTCGGCGAACACGATCTGCGCGTCCGCGGAGTTCCGGATCCCCGTGATGCGATTCCGAGTCGTGTGCGGCCGGGGCGAAACGATCGCGAGCTTCTCGCCGCAGAGCCGGTTGAGCAGCGTGGACTTGCCCGCATTCGGGCGGCCGACCAGCGAGACGAACCCGGCGCGGAACGGAGTCCTCACCGGGAGAGCAGGCCGGTCCACAGTCGGTCCGGAACCGGCGGGCGACCGCTTCTCAGGATCTCGCGTTCGCGCTCGTGCATGAGTCGGGCCTCACGGGGCTCTCGATCATCATACCCGACGAGGTGGAGCACGCCATGGGTCACCAGGAGATCCAGCTCGAGCGCGATCGGCACCCGGAGACGCCGGGCCTGCCGCCGGGCGCTCTCGGCGGAGACGACGACCTGGCCGAGAACCGGCGGGTCGAGCGGGAAGGCCAGCACGTCCGTCCGGCGTCGCACCCCGCGGAACCGTGCGTTTAACCGCCGGATCTCGGCGTCGCCGACGAGCGTGAGATGCAGCTCCCGGTCCGGGCGCCCGACGGCCGCTACCGCGCGCACGGCGGCGCCGAGAACCCGGTGGCGGGAAATCTTGACCGCGCGCTGCCGGTTGGTCAGCGACACCATTGGGGGGTTGACGGTCAGCTCTCGGCGTCCGGGGCGCGGACTATCGGGTCGCTCGCCTCGCCGCCGGACGCCGCTCGCGGTGTCCCTCGGTTGCTCGGCCCGCCACCGGCCGCCCCCCGACCGCCGGCTTCGTATATCTCGTAGGCACGGACGATGGCGGACACCAGCCGGTGGCGCACGACGTCCCGTTCGTCGAAGTACACGAACCCGATCCCGGGCACGCCCTTGAGGATCGACTGGATCTCGATCAGGCCGGACGACTTGGACGATGGCAGGTCGACCTGGGTGATGTCCCCGGTCACGACCATCTTCGAGTTGAATCCAAGCCGCGTGAGGAACATCTTCATCTGCTCGGTGGTGGCGTTCTGCGCCTCGTCGAGGATGATGAAGGCATCGTTGAGCGTGCGGCCGCGCATGTACGCGAGGGGGGCGATCTCGATCGCGCCCTTCTCGGTCAGACCCTGGACCTTCTCCGAGTCGAACATGTCGTAGAGCGCGTCGTAGAGCGGCCGCAGGTAGGGATGCACCTTCTCGTAGAGGTCGCCCGGCAGGAACCCGAGTCGCTCGCCCGCCTCCACCGCGGGCCGCGTGAGGACGATCCGCGTCACCGACCGCCGAAGGAGCGCCGACACGGCCATCGCCACCCCGAGATAGCTCTTGCCGGTCCCGGCCGGGCCGATCGCGAAGACCAGATCGTTCTTCCGGACCGACTCGAGGTAGCGGCGCTGGTTCACGCTCTTCGGCGCGATCAGCTTCTTGCGGCCCGGAATCACGATGGCGTCGGAGAAGATTGACTTCAGATCGGCCTGGTCGTCGTCGGCGAGGATCCGGAGCGCGGCCCGCACCTCGGCGCCGTGGACGGCGGTCCCCCCCCGCACGAGCTCGGCGAGCTGGACGAGCATCCGCTCCGCCTTGGCGACCTGGCCGCCGTCGCCCTTCACGACGATCTCGTGGCCGCGCGCGACGATCTGGACGTCCAGCTCCGCCTCCAGGGTCCGGAGATGGTCGTCGTTGCGGCCGAGCAGCGGCAGGAGATCGACGTCGGGGGCAAGCGCGATGCGCCGGGTGACCGTGGTCGCCTCTTTCATCCTTCGCCGGGTCCCGCCCCACGTCTGCACGGTCCCCCCTCGACGCGCGCCGGTACGGCTCGACCGGCCCCCATGCCGGCGGTGACCACGGTGCCGCTCATGGCTTGCCCTTCTCGACGTCGACCACCCGGATCCCGAGGTCGCGGAGCAACACCGGCGGGACCGGGGACGGCGCATCCGTCATGGGGTCGGTGCCCTTCTGGGTCTTCGGGAAGGCGATGACGTCACGGATCGAGTCGACGCCGGCCAGGACCGCGACGAGCCGGTCCAGCCCCAACGCAATGCCCCCCATCGGGGGCGCCCCGAACTCGAGGGCGTCGAGCAGGAATCCGAACTTCGCGCGGGCCTCCGCCTTCCCGATGCCGAGCAGTTCGAAGACCTTCTGCTGGATCGGCTGCTGATGGATGCGGATCGAGCCACCGCCGATCTCCTGGCCGTTCAGCACGAGGTCATACGCCTTGGCCAGCGCGCGTCCGGGATCGGATTCCATCAGCGCCACGTCCTCGTCGCGGGGTGCCGTGAACGGGTGGTGCATCGAGTCCCAGCGCTTCTCGGCGGCGTTGTATTCGAAGAGCGGGAAGTCGACGATCCACGCGAGCGCCCTCCGGTCGGCCGGGACCAGGCCGTGACGCTGGGCGAGCTCCACTCGGAGGCGGCCGAGCACGGCGGCGGCGAGAGGCATGGTGTCGCCGACCAGCAGGAGCAGATCCCCGGGACCCGCCCCAAGTCGGCGCAGGAGCACCTCGCGGACCGGCTCGAGGAAGCGGGCGACCGGGGACTGGAGCCCTTCCGCAGTCACCTTCACCCAGACGAGGCCCTTGGCGCCGAGGCTCTTCGCCTCGGCCGTCAGATCGTCGGCTGCCTTACGGGAGAGCCCGCCCGCCCCGGGCAGCCGGAAGCCCTTCACCGCGCCGCCGGTCCCCGCCACCTGGGCCAGCGCCTGGAACTCCCCGCCGCGGAAGAGCTCGGTGAGGTCGACGAGCTCGAGCCCGAAGCGCAGGTCGGGCTTGTCGGATCCGAACCGCGCGAGCGCCTCGGCGTAGGTCAGGCGCGGGAACGGAGTCGCCAGCTCGACGCCCTGGACATCGCGGAAGACCGCCACGATCATGCCCTCGATGAGCGGCAGGAGATCGTCGCGGTCGAGGAAGGCGGTCTCGACGTCGATCTGCGTGAACTCCGGTTGGCGGTCCCTCCGGAAGTCCTCGTCCCGGAAGCACCGCGCGATCTGGAAATAGCGCTCGAACCCCGCCACCATCAGGAGCTGCTTGAAGAGCTGCGGCGACTGCGGGAGCGCGTAGAAATTCCCGGGGGAGAGCCGGCTCGGCACGAGAAAGTCACGGGCCCCTTCCGGCGTCTGGCGGGTGAGGATCGGGGTTTCCACCTCGATGAAGCCCTGGCCGTGGAGGTAGCCGCGCACGGAGCGCGTGACGGCGTCCCGCAGACGGAAGTTCTGGAACAGGGGCGGGCGGCGGAGGTCGAGGTATCGGTACTTGAGCCGCACCAGCTCGTCGACGTCGCCCTCGTCCTCGATCGGGAACGGCAGCGGGCGCGCCTCGTTGAGGATCCTGAGCTCCCGGACCTGAACCTCGATCTCCCCGGTGGGCAGCCGCGCGTTTTCGGTGCCGGCCGGGCGGCGCGCGACGACGCCCCGCACGGCGAGCACGAACTCGCTCCGCACACCCTCGGCGCGCGTGTGGGCGGCGCCCGCCTCGGCCGGGTTGACGACGCACTGGGTCACCCCGTCCCGGTCGCGGAGGTCGACAAAGATGAGCCCCCCGTGGTCCCGGCGCCGGAAGGCCCATCCCATCAGCGTGACCGGGCGATCCGCGTCCGTCCCGCGCAGCTCGCCGCAGGTGTGGGTGCGCTTCCAGCCGCCGAGGGGCTCCGTCACGACCGGCTCCGCTCGACCTCGAATCGCCGGGCGAGCTCGCGCGCCAATTCCGGGAGCGCGACCGTGTGCTGGGCGCCCGACGCCATGTCGCGCAGGACCGCCTCGCCGCGCGCGAGCTCCGTCTCCCCGACGATGACGGCCCACGCGGCGCCCAGTCGGTTGGCGCGCTCGAGCTCACTTCGGAGCTTGCGGTCGCCGTAGCCGAGCTCGACGGTCACCGCGCTCGCCCGCGCCGCCGTCGCCACCGGCAGGAGCGCCCTGAGCGCCGGGGCGCCCAGGGGAATCAGGAAGGCAAACGGCTTGCGTCCCTCGCGGCCCTCTGCCGGCGGCGGGAGGAGCAAGACAACCCGCTCGATGCCGATCGCGAACCCGATCCCGGGGTCGGGCGGGCCGCCGAGCAGCTCGATGAGGCCGTCGTAGCGGCCGCCGCCGGCGACGGCGTTCTGAGCGCCGAGCTCGGCCGTCGTCAGCTCGAAGGTCGTCCGGACGTAATAGTCCAACCCCCGCACGAGGCGATCGTTGAGCACGTACGGAATCGCCATCGCGTCCAGGTATTCACGCACGTCGGCGAAGTGGCGCCGACAGTCGTCGCAGAGCGCCTCCTGCACCGACGGCGCCGCGTCCAGCACCGGCCGGCAGGCCGGGGTCTTGCAGTCGAGGACACGCAGAGGATTCCGCTCCATCCGGTCGCGACACTCCGCGCACAGCGCCGCCGCGTGCGCCCGCAGGTACTCGAGCAGCCGCTCCCGGTAGACGGGACGGCACTTCGCGTCGCCGAGCGAGTTGAGCTGGAGCTGGAGGCGTCCCGCGAGCTCGAGGGCCCGGAAGAACTCGACCAGCATCCCGATCACCTGGGCGTCGAGCGCGGGATGGTCGTCGCCGAGGGCTTCGACGTTGAGCTGGTGGAATTGCCGGTACCGGCCGGCCTGCGGGCGCTCGTACCGGAACATCGGGCCCATCGTGTAGAGCCGCACGGGCTTGGGGTGCACATGGAGGCCGTGCTCGATGTACGCGCGCAAGAGGGAGGCCGTCGCCTCGGGACGGAGCGTCACCGCCTCGCCGGCACGATCCAGGAAGGTGTACATCTCCTTCTGGACGATGTCGGTGACCTCGCCGATGCCGCGCGCGAAGAGCTCCGTTCGCTCGAAGACCGGCAGGCGGATCTCCTCGTACCCGTACGCCTCGAACACGCGCCGGGCCGTCCCCTCGACGCGTTCCCACTTCGCTGCCTCCGCGGGCAGGATGTCGTGAACGCCCCGCACCGCGCGAATCACTCGGCCGGACCCCGCATCAGTCTCCGCGGCTCCCCCTGGCTTGCGTCATCGGGCGGGCGCTCCGCAGGGGAGGTCGGCGTGAACGCACCGACCCAGATGGACACCTCCGCTCCGCACCGAGCGCGGAGCCGCGCGGACGGCGCCGGCGGAGCACAGGCGGCCCGCGGCCTTTCCGAGCTCCCCGTCACCCGTGATGGGGGTCGAGGCTTCGACGACCGCGGGCTCGGGCACGCTGGAGATCTGGCCAGGAGAGGACCGGCTCAGAGGTCGTCACTCCGGGCTCGTCATGATGATCTGACTCTCTCCGGAGACCCGCAAAAGGCCGGTGAGGTGGACGACGCACGCGACGAGGGTCGGCGGCTCCTTCTCCTCGCCCCGGATCGCGCCGAGCCCGGTGATCACACCCTCGAAGCCCGAATTCACCTGCTGGAAGCGCACGCCCGCGGGTCCGCGGAAGATCACCCCTATCATTCCCGGGAGCTGGTTCTGCGGGACCACGACCTCGTCGACGCCGTCGCCGTCGAGGTCGACCGCCAGCGGCGTCGGCTGCATGCTGTAGAAGGTGCTGATGCCGTCCGTGATCACGTACCGGGTGTGCTGGAGCTTCAGATAGCCGCCGTCTCCGACCGGAGACGTCGACCGCCAGATTTCCTCCGGGCCGGATGTGATCCGCAGCCGGTCGTAGCCGTCGATGTAGACGAGCGCCCGCGAATGCGACTCCTTGCCCAGGATGTTCGCCGTCGTGACGCCAGTCGCCCGGAAGCTCTCGGGCACCGCCACGCGACCGAGGCTCGCCAGCTCCCCGTTCTTCACCGTCACCCGCTCGACCTTGCCGGCCGCGAAGAAGGTCTCGGGGCTATAGTACTGTGACCACAGCGTCTGCTTCATCCCGGTCCCGGTCTCGTCGAGCGCGACCAGGAAGGAGTGGACGTCCTGCACGAGGATCTTCGGCGTGCCGTCCCTGACGCCCAGGATCACCGCGTTGATTCCGAGCTTCGCGTCGTACCGATTGACGACGATCTCGGGGACTCCGTCGCCGTCGAGATCGACGAGGTAGACGCCGAACACGCGACCGACCCGGTAGCCGCTGTAGGTCCACTCCGCCACGAGCTCCCGGTTCACCACGCGGTAGAGGTAGACCGTGTCGCCGTCGGAGATCAGCAGGCGCGGGATGCCATCCTTCGGCACGCCCATGTCGAAGGCGACGACGGGGAATCCGAACCGCGCGACCTCTTTGAGCGGAATCGCGGACTCACCGCTCGAGTACGCCCCGGCCTCTAGGTCGCCTCCCAGGAGCCTGGCCAGGAACGAGCGCGGCCTCCGCTCGGGCGTCACGCGGGCCTGTTCGGACGCGGAAAACTGTCCCGGTGCCTTCGGCTTGATCGACGGCGGAACGAAGAACGCCGTCGTGATCGCCGGCTCCGGACGCGGCGGCGAGAAGAGGCGCACCTCCATGAACGGCTTGCGCTCGACCGTCTTGAAGAGCACCGCGAGGATGTTCTCAGCCCGGAACTGCGCCGCGGCATCGCTCACGCGCTCTCCGCGGAGAAAGGCCTCGGGCGTGATCCCTTGCTGGGCGAGCCAGACGGAAATCTGATCGCCGAGGGAGATGTCGAACCGGCCGGCCGCCGCCAGCCCGTCGTAGAGCTCGTGGCTCACCGCCTCGAGGAGATTGTCCTTGACGCCTCCCTTGAAGGTGAGGAGCGTGAGCCTGACCTTGTCGGTACCGGTGCGCACCCGGTCCGCCGGCCGCACGTCGCTCCCCTCGAACGTCGCGACCGACAGCCGGTCCTGGACCTGGGTGACCGTGGCGCGGCCGAGCGCCTCCTCGATGTGACCGAGCAGCTCCCCCGTCCTCGGGTTGCGGATCTCCCGCCCCTGACGGTACACGGCGAACGCCAGCCCGATCCGGACGCCCTGAGGCCGGCCGACCCCGAGGGTGACGGTCTTGCCCTGCACCTCGACCACCTCGCCCTCGACCTGGGGGAAGCGATCGCGCACCTGGCTCACGAGGGTGGTGAGCGAGACCGGGGGCGGGGCCGCGACCTCGGGGGCTTCCTTCGTCGACTTGCTCTGGGCCCAGGCCAGCGCGGACAAGAGGAGGAGCGCGCCGAGAGTCGCGAGGGCGCGGAGCCTCATCGGAGGATCGACCCTCGGCCGGTCCCGGCCTGGATACGGTCACCCGACCCGCGGTACGTCCACCCGATCACGGCGCGGAAGGTCGAAGGTTCGGGCGGATCCTCGACGAGCAGGTACACCCAGTCCCCGTTGAGACCACCGTTGCCGACCACGGCGGCCAGGCCCTCGCTCAGGTCGACCGCCCGCGACAGGTACTTGTCCCAGACGGGCGAGCCGCCGTCCTCACCGGACCGGAGTGTCGACAGCGGGTAGGCAACAGCCCTCGAGGGCCTCGGCCACAGCGTCACGCCGTACGGAATATAGTAGCGCAGCTCCCCGGTGCCATCGGAGAGTGCCAACTCTCGCACCTCTCGCCAGTGCTGGGTCGATGGCCTCACGACCCACACGACTCGCTCTCCGGGCTTCCCCTCCCAGCTCACGCTCTTCCAGAGACCCTTCTCCTCGCTGCTGGAGTACGCGGTGGGTCGGACGGCCACGGCGCCGTACGCGCGCGCGAGACCCTCCCCGGCCGGATAGAGGTCGCGGTCGTACAGGATGACCCCGCGGCCCATCTGACGCTCGTCAAGCGCGCGCGCGAGCTCGGGCAACGCAAGCTCGCCCTCTCCGTGGCCAACCGGCCCTCTGACGAAGTAGTGAAAACCGACATCGATGAGGTCCGAAACTTCGAGCGTGTACTCGGTGGCCCGGGCCCGCACGGGCACCAGCACGAGCGCGACGAGCCATACGACCGAGGCGACCCTCGACACGACGCAACTATACCACGGAGGCCGACCAGGCGACGGCGGGCCCGCCCCGCGCGCGGGGGGCAGAGGCTCGTTCGTGAGCACCCACCCGCGCTGCCGGCCCCGCGCCGGAGCCCGTTCGACGACGTGACGGGCAGGCCGCCCGGCGGCGCCTTCATCGTGGCCGACCTGCCGCAGGCCGACGGGAATCGGTTCCGCCCCCAGCCGCTCCATGCCCGCGCACGGGCGACGGAGCAGGGGCTCGACGCGCCGGCCCGGAGCCCCGTCGGCCCCGACAACGCGCGCGTGTCCCTTCAGTCGTGGATGCGGGCACACCCGCTCGGCCCCGCGGCCGAGGCCGCCGGAGCGCTACGTCTTGGAGATCAGCCAGCGGCCGAGCGCGAGATGCGGAAGCCCGGAGCGCTCGAACGTGTCGACGGCGTCCTCCGCCGAGCACACGAGCGGTTCGCCGTGGAGGTTGAGCGAGGTGTTGAGCACGGCGCCGATGCCGGTGCGGCGCTCGAACTCACGGATCACCCGATAGTAGCCGGGGTTCCACGCTTCGTCGAGGATCTGGGCGCGCGCGGTCCCGTCGTGGGGATGCACGGCGGCGACGATCTCGTCCCGCCGCTTCGGATTCGTCGGGAACGCCAGCATCATGTAAGGCGAGCCGAGGCCTTTGGGGTTCACCAGGTAGTCCGTCGCGCGTTCGCGCAGCACCGTCGGCGCAAAGGGCATCCAGAAGTCTCGGTTCTTGATCATTCGGTTGATCAGGCCGACGACCCGAGGACTCGACGGGTTGGCCAGGATCGACCGGTTGCCGAGGGCCCGCGCGCCGAACTCCATCCGGCCCGCGCACCGCGCGACGACACCGTCCGACACGAGCAGCTCGGCGATCGTCTCCTCCATCCGGGTGGGCTCGGTCACGCGGTAGCGCCCCGTCAGGTCGCGGGCGCGGATCACCGCCTCGACCTCCGTCTCGTCGACGTCCGGGCCGAGGTAGCCGGGCCCGAAGGGCCGCGGAGCCGGTGGCGCCCCCGTCTCCCTACAGGCCTCGAGGTACCCGAGATAGGCCGCGCCAATCGCGTTCGATTCGTCCCCGCAGGACGGGAACACGAACAGATCCCGCACCCAGTCCTCGGACGCCAGCCGCATGTTCGCGAGGATATTCATGAAGACGCCGCCGCCGAGCGCCAGCCGCTCGCCCCCGTGGCGTTCGTGCATGAGCCCGGCCCAGCGGACGAGCGACTCCTCGAGGATCTGCTGCGCACCGCCCGCGATGCCGTCAAACCGCATGCCGAGCGTCGCCTCGAGCAGGAGCCGGTAGCGGGGGCCGCGACGCCGCCAGGCGAAGCGGCAGGGTTCGCCCTCGACGAAGTCGAAGACGCTTCGGAGCGCCGCCGCCGCAGGCCCCCGGGCCGGTCCCGGCGCGTAGGCCGAGAGCCCCATGACCTTGAATTCGTGCTCGCCCGGCTTCATCCCCAGCAGAAGGGTCACGAGCGAATAGAAGGCGCCGATCGAACCGGGCGCGCTCGGCGTGGCTTCTCGCCGCGTCAGCGTGACGCCGCGCCCAGTCGACGCGGTGGCGCAGAGCCCGTCGCCCGAGTTGTCGTTCGTGAGCACCAGAGCCGGCGCGCCGGCGAACGGCGCGCCCAGATACGCGGCCGCGGCGTGGCAGAGGTGGTGGTCGAAGCGGGCGATCCGATTGGCGCCGAGGCCGAGGTGGTCCGTCACCAGCCCGAGCCGCTGCTCGGCCGGGAGCCGGGTCTTGCCCCGCGCCGAGTCCACGAGGCCGAAACGGGTGCCGAGCTTGCGCGCGCGGGCGCCGAGTCCGCGCCGGGCGGCGTCCGGTCGCACGCCGTAGTACTCGCGGACGTACGCCGCGTCGTGCATGACCCGGTTCATCCAGTCGCGCGCGAACGCCTCCATACCCGCGAGGGCGACGAGGTCGATCTCCCGCGGGCTCAGCCGAAGCGCGTGGAGCAGCGCGTCGATGGCCTGGCGCGGATAGCCTGCGTCGTTCTTCAGGCGTGAGAAGCGCTCCTCCGACGCACACCCGACGATCTCGCCGTCCCGCAGGACCGCGGCCGTCGCGCAGTGGGTCTCGCTGATGCCGAGGACAATCATCGGCGATCGGACCGAGAAATTCCGACGAGTGTCTTTGACCCGGACATCACGTTCCCGGCTCCGCCGACGAGCATCGGCCCCCGAGAGACACCGAGCCGCCATCGGGCCCGCCGCGGATGGCCACCGCCTGAGCGAGCGGCCTCCAGGGGGCATGCTGCCTATTCATGCTGGCTATGGCTGGCTATTATAGTGGACGCGCGTCACTGGGACACCAATCGGCAATGCGCGTGCGTGAAGACGATCGAGTTCGCGTTCGCATACCGGGAGGGCTTCGGCGCCGGGGGAGTGACCGTGCAGTGAACTGATCTCGTCGGGGGGACAACATCATGCGCTCTCAGTACCACCAGTCATGAGCTGGATCGGCTATGCCATCCTTGCGGCGCTGCTGGCTGGGCTCGTGCCGATCTTTGGGAAGATCGGGGTCCAGGGCATTGACCCCGCTCTCGCGACGGGTGTT
This sequence comes from Candidatus Rokuibacteriota bacterium, assembly GCA_003221455.1. Taxonomy (GTDB): domain Bacteria; phylum Methylomirabilota; class Methylomirabilia; order Rokubacteriales; family CSP1-6; genus AR9. The sequence goes on along the minus strand of QHRX01000207.1, from coordinate 8,608 downwards.
CGCGCCGCCATCATCTTCGCGGCGCTGCTGGCCGTCGTCCTCACTCGCGTCATGGGCTACCAAATCCTCGGGCTCAATCGACACGCCGTCCTCTTTCTCGTCCTGTCCGGCGTTGCCGGGGCGGGCTCGTGGGTGTGCTTCTTCCGCGCGCTGCAGCTCGGCGACGCGCTCCGGGTCGCCGCCGTGGACCGCCTGAGCGCCGCGGTCACCCTCGCCGCCGCTGCGTTCTATCTCAATGAGCGCGCCCCTGTATGGGCGTGGATCGGCACGATGCTCATGCTGGTCGGCGCGGTCCTCGTCGCGCGAAGTTAGACTGCTCCGGCCGCGGTGGTCGGTGCCGGGTCGACCTCCTCAGTCGTTGAAGAGCGACAGGGGACGGCCGTTCACGCGCCCGCCGCCAATGCGGTGGAGGCCCGACGAGAGCGCCCTCGGGACCGCCCGGTCGGCGATGACGAGATACCCGCTCCGTCCCTCGGCCACGAGCGACTGCAAGCGGGCAGAGTCGGGAAGAAGCGCCACCGGGCGCTCGAGGTAAAACGCCAGAACGAGCTCCGGCACGTCGAACGTGTAGAGGGGCTTCGGCGACTGGGAGATCTCGCGGGCGATCGCCTGCAGATCCGTCGCCTCATTGTGTCGTGCGCTCGCGTGCACTTGCCAAAGGCAGAGCCCGAGCGCCACGACGGTCCAGCCGCCCGCGAACGCCACCCTCCGATGCGCCATGGTCAAGCCCGAACACCAAGCGGCGATCAACAGCGCGGCCGGTGGACCGAGCGGCAGGTAGTACCGCATCCGTTGCTGCCGCGAAATCGCGATGAGAAAAAACACGGTCCCCGCCCAGATCAGCAGCACTCGCATGGCGCGCGGGGATTCCCGCCCTGTCCGTAGCGCCGCCCACACCGCGAACGGGAGGAGCGCCGCCCACGGCAGCAGAATCGTCAGCGCTTGGCCGATCGGATCGGTGACGGCACGCCAGCTCCGTGTGCCGGCGGGGAAATACCAGAGCAGCCAATCGTCGAGGACGATGCGCTGCGTGAACTCGCCACCCCCAGCGGCGGCATCGAGCAGCCACCAGGGCAGGATCACCAGCACGAGCAGGACGAGGCCGGGCGCCAGCGCCAGCCGGCGCGCTGCCCCGGCCCACCCGTGGGTCGCCCACGTGTAGCCCAGGGCAACCGCCAGGGCCATTAGCGCCGCGGGTCCCTTGGTCCAGAACGCCACGCCGACCATGCTATAGAGGAGGGCCAACGCCCAACGGCGGCCGTCGAATTCAGCGGCGATGAACGCGGCCATGGCGCCCGTGAGCGCGAAGCAGAACATCATGTCGGGCATGGGCACGCGTGCCATCGTGAACACCCCGTAGGTGGTCACGACGATCAGCCCCGCCGCCAGCGCCGCCTCTCGGCTGAAGAGCCGCCGCCCTATCCAGTAGGTTGCCCCCACGGTGCCGAGCGCGGCGAGGACCGACGGGTAGGCAGCCGTCTGCTGGGTCACCGCGCCCGTCGGCCATGCGGCAATCGCGATCAGCCACGCATAGAGTGGCGGCTTGTTCAGGTGGGCGACGCCGTTGAGGCGTGGCAGCCACCAGTGCCCCTGCGCCAGGATGTCTCGCGCGAGCATGGGGAACCGCGTCTCGTCATTGGTCGCGAGCACCCACCGGCCAAGGTCGAAACTGAGGAGCAGGGTGCTGACCGCGAGCAGGAGCGCCAGTCGGCCTCGCTCGCGGACTGCGCCGCGTTCACCCCCGATGCTCGTCTCGGCGGACCGCCCGCTGGCGCCGCGGCCCACGGCGCGGTCGCTCCGCGGGTGGCCCGTCGGCCTCATGTCCAGCGCGCGGTCGGCAGGTAGCGCTCACGCCATGCGTCAAACATCAGGAGGGCCCACAGGATCTTCCGATGGTCGTGCCGACCCTCGACATGCTCCCTGATCAGGCGGGTCGTGGTGTCGGGGTCGAAGAGGCCCAGGCGCTCGACCCGCTCCCGCGCCAGGCGCTCTTCAAGCACGGGCCGCAGCGGCCCGCGGAGCCAGGCGCCGATCGGAACGCCGAAGCCCTGCTTCCGGCGCGCGAGAACGGCCGGCGGCACGAGGCCGCGGAGGGCTCGCTTGAGAATGTACTTGGTCGTCCACCCGCGGACCTTGAGGTCGGCGGGAATCTGGCCCGCCAACTCGACGAGAGCGCGGTCGAGGAACGGCGCACGGACTTCAAGGCCGCACGCCATGCTGGCGCGGTCGACGGTCGCGAGGTTCTGCTCGGCGAGGTAGAACTTGCAGTGCTGGTAAATCAGACGGTCGATCGAACCGAGGCCCGGCACGTCGGCGACCGCGCGCGTGAGGTCCTCATAGGGGTCGAACCCGGCGCACGCCGCCCGGACGGCCGGCGACAACAGCGATACCTGCTCGGCGGCACTGAGGCCGCCGAGCAGCAGCTGGGTGCGAGCCTCCGGCGGGTGCGGGAGCCCGCGAACGAATTGCTTGAGCAGGAACTCGACGCTCCCGTACCGGGAGGAGGGAGGCAAGCGATTGATCGCCGACGTCGCCCACCGCACCCCCCAGGCGGGGAGGTGTCGAGCCCACCGGACGCCGCGGTCGGCGATGAAGGTCGGATACCCGCAGAAGAGCTCGTCGCCGCCGTCGCCGCTGAGGACCACGGTGACGGCCTGACGGGCGAACCGGGAGAGCACGTACGTCGGCAGAAACGAGCCGTCGACCAGGGGTTCGTCCAGGAGGCCGCCGACGTCGTCGAGCAGGGCCCGCGCGTCGCCGGCCGAGAACACGATCTCTCCGTGGTCGGTGCCGCACTGCCGTGCGATGAGGCGGGCAAAGGCCCGCTCGTCGTAGCTGGTCTCTTCGAAGCCGAGACTGAACGTCTGCAGCCGCCGCCTCCCGCTCAGCCGAGCGGCGATGGCCACGATCGCACTGGAGTCGACGCCACCGCTGAGGAACATCCCGAGCGGCACGTCGCTGACCAGCTGGGCTCGAACCGACGCCTCGAGCTGCGCTCTGAGCCGCTCGGCCCACTCCTGCTCGCTCGCGGAGGCGCCGCCCGCGAACACGAGATCCCAGTATGGCGCGACGTGAGGCTTGCCGCCGGGGCCCACGGTCAACACGTGGCCGGGCGGGAGCTTCGCGACGCCCGCGAGGATCGAGTGCGGGGCCGGCACGTACTCGAACGCCAAGTAGCGCGAGAGGCTCTCAAGCCCCAGCTCGCACGGCACCGCGGGGTGCTCCAGCAGGGCTCGCACCTCGGACCCAAATACAAAGGCGTCGGGGCCCGCGTAGTAGTACAGCGGCTTCTCGCCCATGCGATCCCGGGCAAGGATCAGGTTGCGGTTGACGACGTCCCAGACGGCGAGGGCAAACATGCCGTCCAGGCGGGACACGAACTCACCTCCGTACTGTTCGTACGCGTGGACGAGAACTTCCGTGTCCGACGCGGTGCGGAACCGGTGGCCGCGGCGCTCCAGCTCGTCGCGGAGCTCGCGGAAGTTGTAGATTTCCCCGTTCTGCACGACCCAGACGGTGCCGTCCTCATTCGCGATCGGCTGTCGCCCCGTCTCCAGGTCGATGATGCTGAGGCGGCGGACGCCGAGCGCGACGGACTCGTCCACGTAGAAGCCTTCGTCATCCGGGCCGCGGTGACGGAGCGAGTCCGTCATTCGCCGCAAGGTCGGTCGGCGGTCCACGGATCCGCCGTTGACGAAGAACCCCGCGATGCCGCACATGGGCGTCTGACTCCGTTGAAGGATTGGCGCGAAGACCACGGTCGGCAGGCGTCACGGGCGATCGATGGGAGGCCGTCTGATCGCCTCCCGCGCCTGTGGCGTTCAACGCGTCAACGCGGCCTTGCTGTCACCGACGTCTGCAGCGTGCCGAGTGTACGTCAAAACCGTCCTGGAACAACGTGAAATGTTGACAAGCGATCGAGGGCCCTTTAGAAGTGAGGGGTGACGACTCCGCCCGGGGCGTCGAACGCCGGCCCGTGAGGACGGCTACCCGCCTCGGCGGGCCGATGAGTCCGGTTTCGCCGGAATCCAGCCACGTCCCATCCGATCGCGGGCTCTCCCGTGTGTTCGCGGGGACGCGCGCCCGGGCCGTTGTCTTGGTGACTGTCGTCGCCGCCCTGCTCGTCCTGCCCCCGATTGGTCAGCGGGTCATCGCCACCGGCGGCTATAACGGTGACGACGAGGCCCGTTCCGCGCTTCTTGCCCGCGATGTCATCGACCGGGGCGTCCTCTTCGACGTCCACTACCGATGGGAATCGCCGTTCCGCGACAAACCACCCCTCTACCCATGGCTCATCGCGGCCTTCTCGCTCCCTGGAGGACGGGTCACGGAGACGACCGCCCGAGCGCCCGTCGCCCTCGCGACGATTGGGGTCGCCCTGTTTGTCTTCCTCCTTGGCGAGCAACTCTTCAGCCGGCGAGCCGGCATCTGGGCGGCGCTTATCACGGTGACGAGCTACGACGTCTTCGCCAACAGCCAACTCGTCCTGCCCGACATGCTCGTCGTCTGCTTCGCGACGATGGCCGGCTGGGCCTTTTGGCGGGCAACGAGTCACCCGCCGGCGCGCAGCGCGCTGCCCCTGTTCTACGTGGCCGTCGCGCTCAGTGTGTACGCGAAGGGACCGCTCGGACTCGTTCCATTCCTAACCGCGGCCGCCTGGATCTCGACCGAGTATGGCGTCGGCCAGGTCGTCTCTCGGCTCTGGAACCTCCCGGGCGCGGCCCTGTTCGCCGGGATTACACTGACGTGGGTTGGCCCGTTCCTGGCGCTCGGGGCACGGAGTTGGTTCCAGAACTCCGTCTGGGGCGACTGGCTCACGTGGTACTTCGGCGTCCCCCGGAGCGGTCCAGAACTGCTCTACACGGTGATGATCGGCTTTCTCCCCTGGACGGCCCTCGCGCCATTGGTGATGGCTGACGCCCTTCGGGCGTGGAAGACTCCCGCGGTGCGGTTCGCGCTCTTCTGGTTCACCGTCCCTCTCGTGGTCCTCATGGCCTCGGCAAGCTTCAAGCCGCGCTATTCGCTGTCAGCGTATCCGGGCGCTGCCCTCCTCGTGGGCTGGTGGGCGGATGCCCATGGGACCGCTCGGACGAGGGCGGATCGGGTGATCGGGTGTCTGGCGTTGATCGGTTTTCTCGTGCTGGCGGCGAGCCTCAACATCCCGCAATGGTGGCACCCACGGGTCCGGGTCTACCTCGCTGGGCTCTCCTGGGAACTCGCGCCCGTGGTCCTGGGCCTCGGAGCGATCGGGGGCACGCTCTTCTGGGGACTTCGGCGCGGGCGACCGGCGCTCCTCGTCCACGGCGCCGTCCTCGCGACCGCGGTCACGTTGGGCTACGGCATCTGGCCGTACACCATGCGGTACAACGAGCTCTGGAACTTCAAGCAATTTGCGGGTGCCGTCGACCGGCACGCGCGCGGTGCCGAGGCCGCGGTCTTCAAGTATCAGTCCGACGAGTGGATGTCGCTCGACTTCTACCTCGCTCGTCCGCCGCTCGCGATCGAGACGGTGGCGGACCTGAGGGCGTTCCTCCGCCGACCTGACCGCCCGGTCGTGGTGATCGACGCGAGGGACTGGCGGACCGTCCGGCCAGGCTTGGCGCCCGACATCCGCGCGCTTGAGGAGAGGAGAATCGGAAGACAGAAGCTTCTGATCGTGAGCGCCGGCGGCTGAGCGAACGGCGAGGTGCCGTGATCCTGCGCGAATCGTGGACCTCGTGGTGCCGCTTGGCTCGCTGCTGGGCCTGGCGCTAGCGCGCGTCACCCCCCCCCGACGGCTCGGGTCGTCACGGGCCAACTGCCTCCATATCCCGTTCGAGGGTTGCCCGCCCGACGAGCAACACCACCCCCGCCGCCGCGAGCAGGATCCCGTTGGCGAGCACGGGGATGGTCAACCCCACCCGGTCGGAGACGGCTCCGATGATCCATGGCGACACGGCGTCGCCCAGCAGATGGACCGCCATCGTCGTCAGCGCAAAGCCACGCCCCCGCAGATCCGGTGGGAGCACGTTCGCCATGGCGGCGTTCAGGGGCCCGATGTTGACAAAGAGCAGGAAGAGAGTCACGAACATCGACGGCCAGAAGATTTCCGGCCTCGGAGAAAGCACGGCGGGAATCGTGAACGCGATCGAGCCGACGAGACTCCACCCGGAGACGGAGAACTGCGCGCCGCGGCCCCGCTCGGACAGCCGGTCGCCGAGCTGACCGCCGACGAGCGTGCCGCCGAAGCCCGCCACCACGAGCAGGAGCCCGAACGTAGACGTCGCGCTCGCGAGCGGGATGCCCCGCTCGCGGACGAAGTAGGTCGGCATCCACGTCGCCAGTCCGCCCATCGCGAAGACGTAGAGGACCTGCGCGGCCGTGTTGACGACATAGCTCGGGCGCGCGCGCAATGCCCTCAAGGACTCGCCGAGTGCCAGCCGCGTGGGGGGCGGCGCGTTGATCCAATCGCAGGCGCCGCGCGTGGGCTCGCGCAAGCCGAGAAGCGCCAGCCCGAGCAGGGCGCCCGGCAAGCCCGCGATGAAGAACGCCGCCCGCCAGCCCGACGCGCTGCCGACGGCCCCGCCGAGCACGTATCCGAGGGCGCTCCCGGCCGGGATGGCGGCGAAGAAGATCGCCAAGGCCCGGCTGCGGCGCTCGGGCGGATAGTAGTCCGAGATGAGGGAGGGCGTCACGACCGCGTACCCCCCCTCGCCCACTCCGGTGAGTGCCCGGGCGCAGAGCAGGAGCGCGTAGGTCGAGGCGAGTCCTGACGCGACGGTCGCGCCACTCCAGAGGACGACGCCGATCGCCGCCAGCGGAAGCCGCGGGCGCCGGTCGCCGAGCCAGCCCGCGAGCGGGCAGATCAACGAATAGGTGAGGATGAACGCCGATTGGAGGAGCCCTCCCTCGGCGTCGGACAGGGCGAGCCCGCTCAGGATGAGCGGGAGGACGGCCGCCCCCACGTAACGGTCGACGTAGTTGAGGACATTGAGCCCGGTGAGCAGGCCGAGTGCGGCACCCCCGGACTGAAGCCTCGCGAGACCTCGGCGCCCCATCACCGCGTCGGCGGGCTCAGGCGGAAATCGATCGGCGTGACACCACGAGAGATCGCCAGGAGTCCCGTCAGCCAGACCAGGGTGTGGCTCCGGAACACTCAGATCGTGTCACCACTCCTCGCGTCGGCGACGCCACAGGCGAGGGCGGGTCCGAGTGTGGTCGTGCCAGTGGAGAACCCGAGCGCGGCATTCGCGGCGACGCCGGACCGTACCCGGTCGATCTGGAGGCTCTCGGCGGCGAGTGGATCTGGGCATCGGCGCGAAGATCAGAAACGCCGACGGCCCCTCGAGGAGGTCGGCACAGACGAGAGTGCGCACGATGGTCTGCGCGAAGAACCCCGAGGCCCGATCGGGATCGACCTGCTCGAATCGGCGATCAGACGGGGGATCTGCCAGATGGCGGCGCCCCCAGCCGGACACGGTCGCCGTCGCCACCGGGGTGGCGGCACTCGGCTCCCGCCGAAGGTCCGCGCCTTCGCCGCCGGGACGTCCCGCGGGTCGCGGTCCCTGGGAGCGGGCTCCCGTCACCCTGTTCGAGTTCGCGCGACGGCGGAGGCGGGGACGTCGCCGCCCCTCCGGGATCGACCGTCAATTCGACAACGGCCATCGAGAAGGCTCGGGACCCTCCATGCCGCACCCGACCGAAGACACCGGCTAGGGCCGGAGGGCCGCGCGGCGCGGAGCCGCTCTAGCCACCGTTCTCCGCGCATTCCACCCAGGCCGAGCGCGGCGGCTTGACGCCGGCGAAGTTCGAGTTCCGGCCGTAGCCGTAGCCGGCCTCGTCCATCTCTTTGACCGCCGCGTCGTACAGGCGAATCACCTCTGGCGTCACGAACGCCTCATCGCAATGCTCCTTCCAGTGCACATAGAGCCGGTACAGCTCGGCCACGCGCTCGAGTCTCGGCGGCGATGGGGCCTGTTTCTCGGCGGCGTCCACGGGCGCCGGAAAGCTCAACGACGCACACGCCCCCGCGATCGCGACGGCCAGCAGGACAAGGACGACCATGGAGTCTTTCAGTGGCACGGTCCTCCTCCCCGGCCGCTCACTTATCCTCGGCGCACTCGACATAGGCTGTCCGCGGATGCTGGACGGCCGCGAAGTTGGAGTTGCGTCCGTAGCCGTAGCCAGCCGCGTCCATCGCCTTCACGGCCGCCTCGTACCGGCGGACGAGCTCCGACGTGATCTGTCGCCGATCGCAGTTGCCCTCGAGGTTCGCCTCTTTCGACTCCTGATACTCCCGATACGTCTGGGCGACCTGGTCGAGTCCCGGCGCCCCGGGGTCGCCAGCCGGCGGATCCTGCGCCGTCGTCACTTCGCGGTGTGCCAGCCGCCCGGCCGATGCGCATGCGCCAAGCGTCGTGGCGGTAAGGAGTAGCCCGACGACCTGTCGACTCTTCATAATCCCGTTCAGCATATACCTTTGACCTTCTGTCGGGGTCGTCGCCCTGGCTAGAAGAGGACTTGCAGTCCCAGGTTGAGGTACTGCGAGTTCAGGACCTGGCTTGGCGACCCCGCGCTGTGCGGCCCGGAGCCGGCGAAGCGGTCCCGATACGAGAGCGAGACGCCCATG
>QHRX01000099.1 GCA_003221455.1 Candidatus Rokuibacteriota bacterium | reverse complement strand
ACTGATCCACCTCGCGGGTGATCGTGCAGCGCTTCGGCTCCCCCACGAGGGGTCGGTGAAGGATCGCCCGGATCGTGCCGAGCTTCGGGAAGGCGACGCCGCCCGCGGTGACACGAAAGACGCGCGGATGCGGCTCGGTGATGGCCACCGGGTCCCGCCCCTTCTTCTTCCACCGGGGCCGGCGAGCCAGCCGCTGGAAGCACCGCTGCCACGCGGCATCGAGCTCCACGAGCACCTGCGCGCAGACGTTGCGGGGCACCTCGGCCAACCACGGGACAGCCGCCCGCAACTCGGTCAGCTGGTTGATCTGGTCGAAGGCCGAGGGCAGGCGAGCCCCGCGCGCCAGATACAGGCGTCGTTGTTCGTGGGCCACATTCCACAACGCCCGGAGCGCCCCTTCCCAGGCCCGCAGGCGCGCCTCCTGCGCGGGGGTCGGGTAGAGCCGATAGCGAAAGCCGCGGCGCTGAATCACTCAGCGCCTCGTCCGCAGGTGCTCGGCGCGCTCGATGGAGCGCCAGATCGTCTCGGCCGACACCTGGCCGGCCGTCCCCACGGAGCAGGACGGCGCCCAGAGGTGGCCGCGGCGGAGGACGCGACGCAGGGGTCGGAACTCCGCGAACAGGCTCCGGGCCGTGATGCCCTTGAACCATTGGATCGCCAGCGAGGGAGCGATCGCGGGCGGCACCGAAAAGAACAGCTGGACGGGGTCGGGCTGGATCTCCAGCGCCAGGATCTCGAAGCCTTTTGCTTGGGCCACTTCGCTCAGCAGGCCGCGCAGGCGGTCGGCCACGGCACCCGACAACACGCGCGTCCGATACTTCGGAATCCACACCGCGTGGTAGGCGGTCTGATAGGCGGCATTACGGGCTTTCCAAAAGTCGACATCTCGCATCCGCGTAGTCTACCACTTAGCGGCCGCTCCTCCCACGGCGTGAACGCCGGGGTTTCCGCGCCCACGGGGGTTCGATGATCTACCGCGAGGCGGGGATCTACCGGTCGAGCTACGCGGCGGACATGGCGATCTTCCCGCTGGCGCTCGACCGGATCGTGGTCGGCGTGGTCGTCGTCATCGCCTTCGGGGTAATCCCCTTCGTCGCGTCCGGCTACCTCCTGAAGGGCCTCCTGATCCCGACGCTCGCCTACGCGCTCGCCGCGATCGGCCTCAACATCCTGACCGGCTACGCGGGCCAGCTCTCGCTCGGCCATGCCGCCTTCATGGCCGTCGGCGCCTACGGCGCCGTGATCGCCTACGGCCGCTACGGCTGGCCCCTGCTCCTGAGCTTCCTCGTCGGCGGGCTCGCCGCCGCCGCCGTGGGCGCGGTCGTCGGCCTCCCGTCGCTCCGCATCAAGGGGTTCTACCTCGCCGTCACGACCCTCGCCGTCCAGTACATCGTGGAATGGGGCATCACCCACGTCCGCTGGATCGGCGGCGGCGTGTACGCGACGATCGACGTCCCCGACATCGTGCTCCTCGGGGCGCCGATCGATACGGGGCCCCGGAGGTACCTCCTCTGCCTGGGGACCGTGGTCGTGCTGACCGTGTTCGCGAAGAACCTCGTGCGGACTCGCGTCGGACGGGCGTGGATGGCGATCCGCGACCGCGACGTCGCGGCTGAGATCATGGGCATCGGGCTCCTGCGCTACAAGATGCTCGCCTTCGTGGTCAGCTCATTCTACGCGGGCGTCGCCGGCGCGCTGATCTCGTTCTGCTTCTACCAGGCGGCCAACATCGAGGAGTACACGCTCACGATCTCGATCCGGGTCCTCGGCATGATCATCATCGGCGGCATGGGCTCCCTCCTCGGCTCGTACCTCGGCGCCGCCTTCGTCGTGCTGCTGCCCATCGCGATCAGCAACGCGATGGTCGCCGTCGGCCGTGTCTCCGGCGGCCTCGTGACGACGGACGTCCGCGCGAACGCCGAGCTCGTGATCTTCGGCGGCCTGATCCTCTTCTTTCTCATCGTCGAGCCGCTCGGGCTCGCCCGGCTCTGGAAGACGCTGAAGGACTACCTTCGGCTCTGGCCATTCCCCTACTAACGGCAAGGAGGACGGCATGCAATCGTTCATCGCGTGGGTGATCGCGGCGCTGGCGCTCGGCGGGCTGCTCGCGCCGGCCCGGCCCGGGTCCGCGCAGGAGCTGACGCTGCCGCTCATGATCTATCGCACCGGGCCGTTCGCCCCCGGCGGCAGCGGCATCGGCGGCGGCATGGAGGACTACTTCGCACTCGTCAACGCCAAGGGGGGCCTCGACGGCATCACGTTCAAGTGGGAGGAGTGCGAGACCGCCTACGACACGGCCCGCGGCGTCGAGTGCTACGAGCGGTACAAGAGCCGGGCCGTCTTCTTCTCGCCGCTCTCGACTGGCATCACGTACGCGCTGGCCGACCGGTCGGAGCGCGACCGGATCCCGCTCCTGACCCTCGGCTACGGCCGCTCGGACGCGACCGAGGGAGGGACCTGGCCGTACTTGTTTCCGGTCGTGGCGACGTACTGGTCGCAGGCGTCGGCGATGATCAACTACGTCGCGCTGAAGGAGGGCGGCCCCGAGAAGATCAAGGGCAAGAAGATCGCCCTCCTGCATCTGGACGTGCCGTACGGCCGCGAGCCGATCCCCATCCTCGAGCGGCTCGCGCGGGAGCGGGGCTTCGAGTTCCGAGACTTCCCGCTGCCGTCGCCGGGCATCGAGCAGAGCGCGGCCTGGGTCGACATCGCCCGCCACTACCGGGCGGACTACGTGTTCCAGTGGAACTGGGGGCAGTCGTGCACGGCGCCCTTCAAGGAAGCGCAGAAGAACGGCTTCCCGATCGATCACTTCTGGGGCGTCTGGTGGTGCGGCTCCGAGGAGGACGTCCGGCCGGCCGGCGACGCGGCCACGGGGTACATCGCGGCCGCCTTCCACGCGAGCGGCCGCAACTTCCCCGTGATCCAGGAGATCTTGAAGGACGTCCACGGCGCCGGCCGTGGCAACATCGAGGAGAGCCGGGTCGGCACGATCTACTACAACCGCGGCGTCATCCACGGGATCATCCTCACGGAAGCCATGCGCGTCGCCATTAAGGCCAAGGGCAAGCCGCTGACGGGCGAGGGGATGGAGTACGGCCTGTCCCACCTCAACATCACCCGGGCCCGGCTCAAGGCGCTCGGGGCCGACGGCTTCATGCCCGAGGTCCGGACCACACCCGACAATCACGGCGGCATCTCGGGCGTCTCGTTCCTCCAGTGGAACGGCGGGAAGTGGAACTCGGTCTCCGACTGGATCCAGCCCGAGGCGGCCGTCGTGGCCGACCAGGTGCGGGTGACCGCCGAGAAGGCCCGCGCGGACAAGGGCAAGAAGTAGGTGTCGCCGTCCACCCCCTTATTGCGCGTCAACAACATCGAGGTCATCTACGACCACGTGATCTTGGTGTTGAAGGGGGTGTCGCTCGAGGTCCCCGCGGGGGGCGTCGTCGCCCTCCTCGGGGCCAACGGCGCCGGCAAGTCGACCACGCTCAAGGCGATCTCCAACCTGCTCCACGCCGAGCGGGGCGAGATCACCAAGGGCTCGATCGAGTTCGACGGGGAGCGCATCGACGGCCGCGACGCCGCCGACCTCGTGCGCGCGGGCGTCGTGCAGATCCTGGAGGGGCGCCGCGTCTTCGAGCACCTCACGGTCGAGGAAAACCTGCTCGCGGGCGCCTACACCCACGCCGGCATTCGCGCCCGCGGGGACCTCGAGCGCGTCTACCAGTACTTTCCCCGGCTCCGCGAGCGCCGGACGGTCAAGGCGGGCTACGTGTCGGGCGGCGAGCAGCAGATGGTCGCGATCGGGCGCGCCCTGATGGCGCGCCCCCGGCTCATGCTGCTCGACGAGCCCTCGATGGGCCTGGCCCCGCTCCTCGTCCGCGAGATCTTCGACATCGTGCTGCGCCTGAACCGCGAGGAGAAGGTCTCGATGCTCCTCGCCGAGCAGAACGCGTCGATGGCGCTTCGGGTCGTGCAGTACGGGTACGTCCTCGAGAGCGGGCGCATCGTGCTCGACGGGGACGCCGAGCAGCTCCGGGTCAACGAGGACATCAAGGAGTTCTATCTGGGCCTCACCGGCGTCGGTCGGCGCCGGAGCTACCGCGACGTCAAGCACTACCGGCGCCGGAAGCGATGGCTCTCGTGACCGGTCGCCCAGGACACGCACGACACCGCTCGCCCGCCGGCGGGGCCGGCGCCCTCCGCGGGCGGGGGGGGCGAGGCGGCGTCGCGCCGAGCGGTCCATGAGCGCCCAGCTGAGCATCCATGGCGTCTCCAAGTCGTTCGGCGGCGTCCAGGCCGTGAGCGGGGTGGATCTGGAGGTCGGGCCGGACGAGCTCGTCTCGGTGATCGGGCCGAACGGGGCCGGCAAGACCTCGCTCCTCAACATGGTGAGCGGCTTCTATCATCCCGACCGGGGTCGGATCGCCCTCGACGGCCAGGACATCACCCGCGTCGCGCCCTACCGGATCGCGGCCCTCGGCGTCGCCCGCACCTTCCAGAACATCGCCCTCTTCAAGGGCATGACCGTCCTCGACAACCTCATGCTTGGGCGCCACGTCCGCATGCGGTCGGGGGTGCTTGCCTCGATCGCCTACTGGGGGCTCGCCCAGCGGGAGGAGGTCCGGCACCGCCGCCGCGTCGAGGACGTGATCGACTTCCTGCGGATCCAGGACCTGCGGCGCCGCGTGACGGGGTCGCTGCCCTACGGGCTCCAGAAGCGGGTGGAGCTCGGGCGCGCGGTCGCGCTCGAGCCGAAGCTCCTGCTTCTGGACGAGCCGATGGGCGGGATGAACCAGGAAGAGAAGGAGGACATGGCCCGCTTCATTCTCGACGTCAACGAGGAGTGGGGCACGACCGTCGTCCTGATCGAGCACGACATGGGGGTCGTCATGGACATCTCCGACCGCGTCGCCGTGCTCGACATGGGGCAGAAGATCGCGGAGGGGACGCCCGACGAGGTGCGGGCGGATCCGCGCGTGATCAAGGCCTACCTCGGCGAGAAGAAGGTCGGCCACCCGGCGCGCCCGGCCGCCCGATGAGGCGCCCGGTGGCCGCCGATCCGGCGACCCTGCCCGGATTCCTCCTCCGGAACGCGGCGGAGCTCGGCGAGCGGACGGCGATCCGCGAGAAGGACCGGGGGATCTGGCAGGCCCGGACGTGGCGGGAGTACCGGGACGAGGTTCGCCTGCTGGCGCTCGGGCTGGCCGCGCTCGGCTTCGAGCGCGGCGACAAGCTCTCGGTGATCGGCGACAACCGCCCGCGGCTCTACTGGGCGCAGGTCGCCGCGCAGGCCCTCGGCGGCATCGCGGTCCCCGTCTACCAGGACTCGATCGCGAAGGAGCTCGGGTGGGTCCTCGACCACGCGGAAGTGTCGATCCTCGTCGCCGAGGACCAGGAGCAGGTCGACAAGATCGCGGCGCTCAAGGCCGAGCT
>QHRX01000334.1 GCA_003221455.1 Candidatus Rokuibacteriota bacterium | reverse complement strand
CAAGCGGGCGCTCCCGCGTCGTGTAGAAGTCGGGTGCACCCGGCCACTCGCGGAGCGCGCGCCGCCAGTCCCCGTCGAGCCGCGCCGCCAGCTCGAGAAAGTCGGCCACCCGGCGGTCGCCGCGGGCCAGGAGGGCCTGGAGCGCGGCCTCGCGCGGGTTCTCGTGGAGGACGCGGACGTTGGAGAACCGCCGCGTGCCGTCCTTGATGATCGCGAGCTTTTCCTGGAGCGACGCCACGCCGTCGAAGGGCGCCCACTGAAACGGTGTCCACGGCTTTGGCACGTAGGAAGACACCGAGAGCGTCAGCCGGCCGAACGGCTTCCCTGACGGGTCCGGGACCCGGAGCCGCTCCAGGAGCCGGCCCGCGAGCTCCACGATCGCCTCCACGTCCTCCTGGGTCTCGGTGGGCTGCCCGATCATGAAGTAGCACTTGAGATTCGGGATGCCGTACCGGCGCACGAGGTCGCAGGCCGTGTAGAGCTGCTCGTCCGTGATCGCCTTGCGGATCGCGCGCCGAAGCCGCTCCGTGCCGGCCTCGGGGGCGATCGTGAGCGTCCGGTGGCCCCCCCGCTGCAGCGCGGCTACCAGGTCCTCGGTGAGGCTGTCCGCGCGCAAGGACGAGATCGAGACTTCGACCCCGTACTCGTTCAGCACCTTCATCAGATCGCCGATCCACGGATAGTCGGAGACGCAGGCGCCGACGAGCCCGACGCGCCGGGACTCCTGGGCGAGCTTCGCGACCGACGCGCGCAAGGACTCCAGGCTCCGGTGACGGACCGGGCGGTAGATCTCGCCCTCCAGGCAGAACCGACAGCCGCGGCCGCACCCCTTGCCGACTTCGAGAAGGGCCATGTGGCCGTACTCGGCATTGGGCGTCCGCACGGTCGAGATCGTCTCGAAGGCGTTGACGTCCCGGAGCCGGCGCTTCACCACGATCGGCGGCGCGCCGGGTGCCGGCACCACCTCGTCGACCGTCCCCAGGGCGGTATGGCGGACCGCGTAGCGGTCGGGCAGATAGATCCCCGGCAGCGCCCCGAGCCGGTCGAGGAGCGCCGCCCGGTCCGTCCCCACCTCGCGCCAGCACTCGACGATCTCCCGGACGAGCTCTTCGCCCTCCCCGACCACGATGACGTCCATGAAGGGCGCGACCGGCTCGGGGTTCGAGAAGGCGCACACGCCCCCCATCACGATCAAGGGGTCGTGGGGCGCCCGGTCCGCCGGCCGGAGCGGGACGCCGGCCATGCCGAGCAGCCTGAGCGTATTGATGAAGTCGCCTTCGTAGGTGATCGAGAAGCCCACGAGGTGGAAGTCGGCGAGGGGGCGGCCCGACTCGAGGGAGAGCGGCGGGGTCCGCGTGCGCCGGTGCTCCTCGAGGTCGGCGGGGTCCGGGAAGAAGACACGCTCGCACACGACGTCCGGGATCTGGTTCAGGTGTCGGTAGATTGCCTGGAACCCGAGGTTTGACATCCCCACGGCGTAGCTGTTCGGGTAGACGAGGGCGAACCGGAGCCGGCCCCCCCAGTCCTTCCGGATCGTGCCCTGCTCTTGGGCAAGGAGGGCCTCGGCTTTTCTTTTCAAGATGATGGACATGCTCGGATGAGTGTACCACAGCGCCAGAACCCGCCCGGGAGCGGGGGTGGCGGGGTCAGGCGGCGACCTTCCTCCCGGTCCAGGCGAAGAAGAGGCCGCCGAGCGCCAGCGCGATGCCGACGAGACTCGCGAGCTGGGGGACACGGAAGGAGCCTACCCAGAAGCTGTCCACGCGGATCGATTCGATCAGGAAGCGGCCGACGGAGTAGAGGCCGATGTAGAGGTAGAAGACCGCGCTCGGCCGATCGGCGAGCCGCCGGCGGGCGCCGAGCAGCGCCAGGAACACGAGCGCGTCCCAGAGCGACTCGTAGAGGAAGGTCG
>QHRX01000098.1 GCA_003221455.1 Candidatus Rokuibacteriota bacterium | reverse complement strand
TGCAGCGGACCCTTGGCCTGCCACCGTCGGACCTCGTCGAGCGTCCGGTAGCCGAGCTCGTGGTCCTCGTTGATCCCGCAGTGCTCGAGAATGCGGTAGGTCTGGAACTCGAGGAGGCTCGGGCCCTCGCCGCGGCGCGCCCGCGCCACCGCCGTCCGCGCGTGCTGGTACACCGCGAGCACGTCGTTGCCGTCGGCCCGAACTCCCGGGAAACCGAAGCGCTCGGCATGCCGGTAGATCTCGGGCTGGGCCTGCCGGTCGCGGATGTGGGTGTTGGTCGCGTAGAGGTTGTTCTCGCACACGAACACCAGCGGGAGCTTCCGGAGCGCGGCGAAGTTGAGCGTCTCGTGGAAGACGCCCTCCTCGATGGCACCGTCGCCGAAGCTCACGACCGCCACCCGGTCCTGGCGCCGCATCCGGAACGTGAGCGCGGCGCCGGCCGCGTGCGAGATGGTCCCGCCGACGATCGCCGAGGTGCCCATGACCCCCGCCCGCAGATCGATCAGATGCATCGACCCGCCCCAGCCGTGGCTGCAGCCCGTCTCGCGACCGTGGAGCTCCGCCAGCATCGCCTTGAGGTCGCCGCCCTTCGCCAGGTACCAGCCGTGGGAGCGGTAGTAGGGGAAGACGACGTCGTCCGGGCGCAGGGTCGCGCACACGCCGGCGGCGACCGCCTCGTGGCCCATGTAGAGGTGGGGCGGCGAGCGCATCTCGCGCAGATGGTAAACGGCCTTGATCCGCTCCTCGACCCGGCGGACCAGGAGCATCCGGCCGTAGAGGTCGCGCTTGAGCTCGCCGCTCGCGGGCGTGGCCTTTCTCATCGACGGTAGAACCTCCGGACGCGATCGATCATGAAGTCGACCTCGTCGTCCGTCAGGAACTGGTGACCCGGAAGCGTCACGATGTCGGCGGCCTGAGCCTCCGCCACCGGGAAGTCTCCGCGCTTGTAGCCGAGGTCGTGCGCGGCCTTCTGCAGGTGGAGCGGGATCGGGTAATGGACCTTCGCCTCCACGCCCTCGGCAACGAGGGACTTGATCAGCTCGTCCCGCCGCTCGGCGCGGACGATGTAGAGCTGGTAGGCGTTCCGCCGGTTGGCGGGACGGGGGGGCAGCGTGACCGGCGCGAGGTCGGCCAGACCCTTGTCGATCCGCTCGGCGATCTCGATCCGCCGGTCGACCCAGGGATTGATCCGGTCCAGGATGTGGTTGGCCACCACCGCCTGGACCGTCTGGAGCCGCTGGTTGACCCCCCAGATCGCGATCTCGTCCCGGTTCACCATGCCGTGGTTGCGATAGAGGCGGAGCCACTCCGCCGCCCGGTCGTCGCTGGTGGCCACCGCACCGCCGTCACCCCAGACGTGGAGCGGCTTCAGCGGGTGCATGCTGAAGCCGGCGGCGTCGCCGAAGGCGCCGGCCGGTGTGCCGTCGTAGGCGGCGCCGACCGCCGGGCAGGCGTCCTCCACGACGTAGAGCCGGTGGCGCCGCGCCATCTGCACGATGGCCGGCATGTCGGGCGGCAGGCCGGTCCAGTAGACGGGCAGGATCGCCTTCGTCCGCGGCGTGATCGCGGCTGCGATGCGGCGCGCGTCGATCGCGTACTGGTCGTCCACGTCGACGAAGACCGGCCGGGCGCCGACGGCCACGATGGCGCCCACCGTCGCGTAGAACGTGTTGACCTGGGTGATGACCTCGTCGCCGGCGCCGATCCCGAGCGCCTTCAGGGCGAGGATCAGCGCGTCGGTGCCGGTGTTGGTGCCGATTACGTGCTTGACACGGGTCATCGCCGCGAACCGGCGCTCGAACTCGAGGACGGGCGGACCGATCGTGAATTCCCCGGTGGCGGCGAGCGCCCGCAGCTTGCCGAGGATCGCCTCCGTCTCCACGGCGTTGAACTGGCGATCGAGGTAGTTGTACGGGACTCTCATGCCCGGTAGAAGGACCGCACGCCGTCGATGACGGTCGTGCGCTGCTCCCGGGTCATCTCGGCGTAGATCGGGAGGCTGACGATCCGCTCTGCCAGCCAGTCGGTCGCCGGGAACTCCCCGCGGCGGTGCCCGAGGCCTCGCGCGGCCTCCTGCATCGGGATCGGGACCGGATAGTGGACCTTCGCGTCGACCCCCCGCTGCTTGAGGTGCTCGAGGAGCGCCGGCCGGCGCTCGGCCTGGATCATGTAGGTCTGGTAGGTGTGCAGGCTTCCGGGCGCCTCGGCGGGCACGCCGACGACGTCCCGGAGGGCCGCGCTGAACTGGGCCGCGATCTCCCGCCGCGCCTTGATCCACTCGTCGAGGTGATCCAGCATGACGCAGAGGACCGCCGCCTGGAGGGTGTCGAGCCGGGAGTTCGTGCTCCAGAACTCGACCTCGTCGCGGTTGCGGAGGCCGTGGCTCCGCGCCTTCAAGAGCCACTGGTAGAGGCGCTCGTCGCCCGTCGTGATGACCCCCGCGTCGCCGAGCGCGTGCAGGTTCTTCAAGGGATGCAGGCTGAAGCAGCCCGCGTAGCCCATGCCGCCCGTCCGGCGGCCGTGGTAGAGCGTGCCCACCGACTGGGCCGCGTCCTCGATCACGGGGAGGCGGTGGCGCTCCGCCACCTTGAGGATCGGTTCCATGTCGGCCGGGTGCCCGGTCAGGTGCACCGGCACGATCGCCTTCGTGCGGGGCGTGATCGCCGCCTCGAGGAGGTCCGAGTTCAGGTTCATGTCCTCCCGCCGGACGTCGACGAACCGCGGCGTGGCGCCGAGCAGCGCCGCCGAGGACGCGGAGGCGATGAACGAGTTCGGGGCCGTGATCACCTCGTCCCCGGGCCCGATCCCAAGCGAGCGGAGCACCAGGATCAGCGCCGATGTCCCGTCGGCGACCCCCACGGCGTAGCGGGTCCCGCAGTAGGCGGCGAACCGCCGCTCGAACTCCTGCACCTCGGGGCCGAGGATGTACATGCCGCCGTCGACCACCCGCTCGATCGCCGCCAGCAGCTCGTGCTTGATCCGACGGGCCCGGAGGCCCAGGGCCACGTACGGCACGGCCACCTGGCTCATCGGCTCCTCACGCGATTTTGCCCCACTCGCCAATCATACATGGAGATCGCGAACGGATAGAAAAGCCGGGGCAGCCGCAGGCGCTGGAGCGCGAAGGCGAAGGGGAACACCGTGAACGGCGGTATCCGGATCGCCCGGTACTCGAGCCGCGTCCCCGGCGGGAGGAGCTCGCTGGCCAGGGCGGTGAGCGTCTGCCGCCTCCAGAAGAACATGTCGAGGGACCGGCCGAGCTTCCGCCGGGCGAGGTTCCAGGCCAGCCGCTGCACCGTCCAGGCGGGCCACCACGGGGCGACCTCGAAGACCAGCAGATCGGCGCCCGGCTTGAGGACCCGCGCGAACTCCCGGAGGGCCGCCCGGAGCAGCGCTTCGTTCTCGTGGACGGTCTGGCCGACCAGGTGATGCAGTGAGTAGAAGCAGACGATCGCATCTATCGACCCGGCGGGCAGCGGCAGGCTGGTCGCCGACCCGTAGAGCCGCACGTCGACGTCCGTGTTGTGGCGCAAGGACTCGTACGACAGGTCGAGGCCGATCACGACGCTCGCCGGTGGCCGCTCGTATTCGAGCCGGGGCCCGCACCCCACGTCGAGGACGAGCCGGGCGCCTGCCAACCGCTCCCGGAGCGCCGCCGCCTGCTGTGAGTAGAACACGAGCCGTGAGGGGCCGCTCGAGCTGTGCATCATCACCGGGTAGGTGGCGTCGAAGAACGACGGCCCGGCGGCGGTGGGCAGGGCGTTGACGATGCCGTCCGCGATGACGCCGCGGAAGCCGCAGCCAGGAGTCCCGCAGGCGAGCGCCCCCGGCAGGCGCTCGAGCCCGCCGTGACAGCGCGGACACGCCAGGATCTTCTCGAGGGCGACCCCGGCTGCGATCATTCGGTGATCGTCCAGTAGTAGTCGCCGGTGTAGCCCGCCTGCTCGAACACGCGGCGCCACCCCGCGGGGTCGAAGTACGTGACGGCGGTGAGCTGCCAGCGTTCGAAGTTCTCCCGCTCCTGCTCGGACCGGTACGAATCGACCTGCAGGTACCTGAAGCGGCGGCTCACCCGCTCCATCTCGCTGATCGCGAGGACGCACCGGTCCCGCTCGAGGTTGTGGACGGTGTTGATCGAGACGACGAGGTCGAACGACTTGTCCGCGAACGGCAGCGCGTCGGCGGAGCCGACGAGGACGAAGGGCCTGACGTCGTCCATGGCCCGCTCGACCGCGTAGGCCGAGAGGTCGAGGCCGGCGACGTGCACGCCCGGAATCACGGCGCGGAAGTCGTGGAGGAGGAATCCCTTGGCGCACCCGACATCCAGGATGAGATCCTCGGCGGCGAGGCCATAGAAGTCTCGCATCCGCTCCGCGATCGGCACCCACCGGCCGTCGTACCGGTAGCCCCCGTAGCCCTGGCCCCGGTCGCCGTCGAAATACTCGCGGCCGAAGCGCTTGGCGATCTCCCGCTGGCTCGGGACGGCGGCCTCCCGGGCCGCGATATTGCGCTTCGCCCTCGGATACCGGTCGAGGAGGTTGACCTCCCGCATCCTAGAGCGCCCCGAAGGCGGCCAGCGTGGCGCGCAGCCCATCCTTGAAGGGGGTGAAGCCGAAGCCAGGGACGGCGCGCTGGAGCCGCGCCGTGTCGAAGCGCCGGTGCGTGATCGAGCCCTTCCGGGGCGTGCGCGTCACGGTGAATTCGTACGGAACAATCCCGCGGATCGTCTGGATGATTTCGGCGAACGACCGGCTCTCCCCGCTTGCCAGATTGAAGAGCCCGGTCGCGCTGGAGCGCAGCAACGCCGACGCGAGCCTCGCCACGTCGTCGACGTAGATGTGGTCGCGCTCCTCCTCGCCCTCCCCGAAGAGCCTGACTGTCCGGTCGCGGGCGAGCGACCGCGCGAACGCGTTCGGCCCGTAGGCGCCGTGCGGATCGCCCGGGCCGTAGACGCCCGTGACGCGCAGCGAGAGGAGCGGCAGGCCCTTCGCGGCCGCCACGCACTCCAGCGTCTTCTCGCAGGTGTACTTCGCCAGCGCGTAGTAGCCGCCGGGCGCCACGGGCGTCGTCTCCGTCACCGGATTCAGGTCGAAGCCGTAGACGGCGTCGGAGCCCAGGTAGACGCACCGGCCGACGGGGTGCGCCTCGACGTAGCGCGCCACGTTGACGGCCATCGTGAGGTTGGCCATGAACGTCGCCAGGTTCTGGCCCCTGTCCGGGGTGAGGGCCGACGCGAAGACGAGCGTGGTCTCCCGCCCCACGACCGGATCGAGCGCCCCGAGCGCCTCGGGCTGCGTGAGGTCGAGGGTCTTCGACGAGTGGCCGATCACCTCGACGCCCTCGCGGGCGAGACATGCCGCGAGCGCCCCCCCGACGTGGCCGCTCGCGCCGAGGATGACGACCGGCGGTCCCGGTGCCTTCACCGGGACAGGCTCTCCCACTTCGTCGGCGTGGCCTGGAGGCGAGGATGGGAGACGAGGAGGTGCCACACCACGGCCTGGAACGCCTCGGTGTGGGGGGTGACCGTGGCCGGGTTCACCGTCGGCACGATCACACACGCGTCGGCCATCTTCGCCGTGAAGCCGCCGCTCCGGCCGACGATCCCGCAGACGCGCGCGCCCGCCGACTTGGCGTACTCGACGGCCCGCACGAGGTTGACGCTCACGCCGCGCTCGGCGTCCCCTCCGCCCACCGAGAAGACCAGCACA
>QHRX01000097.1 GCA_003221455.1 Candidatus Rokuibacteriota bacterium | reverse complement strand
AAATCCATCCCCCCCTATCCTTTCAGCCGGACCAGGATCACGTCAACCGCTGCCGCGAGGTCGGCCACCCGGGCGTCCGCGTTTCGGCACTCGCTGTACGGGCGATCGAGCAGGACCGTGTAGCTACCGACGGCGCGGCCGGCGTCGATGTCCCGCCACCGGTCGCCGACGACGAAGGAGCGCCCGAGGTCGATCCCCCACTTCT
>QHRX01000096.1 GCA_003221455.1 Candidatus Rokuibacteriota bacterium | reverse complement strand
CCGTCCCGACCTCGCGCGCCACCCGCGTCACTTCCGACGCGAACCCGTTCAGCTGGTCCACCATCCGGTTGATCGTTTCCTTCAGCCGGAGAATCTCTCCACGCACCTCGACGGTGATCTTGCGCGACAGGTCGCCGTTGGCCACCGCCGTCGTCACCTCGGCGATGTTCCGGACCTGGTTCGTCAGGTTCGACGCCATCAGGTTGACGTTGTCGGTGAGGTCCTTCCAGGTCCCACCAACCCCTTTCACCTCGGCCTGGCCGCCGAGCTTGCCCTCCGTGCCGACCTCGCGCGCCACCCGCGTCACTTCCGACGCGAACCCGTTCAGCTGGTCCACCATCCGGTTAATCGTGTCCTTCAGCTCCAGGATCTCGCCCTTGACGTCGACCGTGATCTTCTTCGACAGATCGCCATTCGCGATGGCCGTCGCGACCTTGGCGATGTCCCGGACCTGCGCCGTCAGATTGCTTCCCATCGTGTTGACGTTGTCGGTGAGATCCTTCCAGGTCCCGGCCACGCCCGGCACCTGCGCTTGCCCGCCGAGCTTGCCCTCCGTGCCCACTTCCCTCGCGACCCTCGTCACCTCGCCCGCGAACGCGTTCAGGGTGTCGACCATCCGATTGATGGTCTCCGCCATAGTCTGGATGTCCCCGGCCGCCTTGATATTCATCTTCTGTGTGAGGTTGCCTTGGGAGATCGCTGTCACGACGCGCCCGATCTCGGTGACGGGGGTCGCGATCGAGTCAAGCAGGTAGTTGAGCGTATCGACGATGTTCTTCCAGGAGCCCGATACGCCCTCGACCTTGGCCCGCTCGGTCAGCTTGCCTTCCTCGCCGCCTGCCCGCGCCACGCGGGACACCTCGACCGCCATCCCGCCGACCATTGCCACCGCTTGGTTGTAGGAGTCGGCGAGTTGGCCGTAAATATCATCGCGCTCCTTCGCGAGCTTGACGCTGATGTCTCCTTTGCGGAACGCCTCAAGCGCCATCAGCAGGTTCCGCAACTGGCGCTCGGAGTACGCTCGATAGCCCTCATTTCCGTTCACGCCCCGGCGCGAGATGCTCCGTGTCCGTCCGCGCTCGGTGATGCTCGTGGCCATGGGCTCACAGACCTCCGTGCGGCAGCGTCGGTGGCCGCACTCTTTGATCGACACATCCCCCGACATCGAACGGGACAAACCTACCCTTCGCCTCGGAGCCTCCCCCTTCCGTTCTTCCGAGAGTCAGAACCCCGCCGGGGCGAAGTGGGGCAGAAGGGACGCCAGACAGGATCTGCACACCGCTCGAACTCTCCTTTCCAGGAGTAGCTTCGGCGCTGGGAGCCGTCAAGTTATCTGTGATGCCACGGCAACCTGCCGTGCCCGATCAACCCCTAAAGGGGGCTAAGCGCCTTCAGTTATTGAAGAACTGGGCTAAGCGACTGGACTGTTTGAGGTATGAGGTCCGGGAGCGAGCCGGCGGCCGCGGGCCTTGCGCGGTGCACGACCTGCCGGCCCGACCCACATTACTTTCCGCCTCGGCCCGCTGCCGCTCGTCGCCCTATCTTGCGGGAGTAAGCAGGGCTAGGTCGACGTCCCGCCGCTTTCACACCGCGCCCCTGTCGGTGTCTCAGAGCATGGCAGGACAGGGGATGATAGGCCCAAAGCCGAATTGAGAGGGAGAACCTCATGCCCGACGTTCCCATCGCCGCCTGGCTCGAGACCGCGACCATCCGCGCGATGGCGCTGTCCCCCGCGGATCCGACGCCGCTCGTGCTCGTGGGGAACACTTCAGTCCCGCCGCCCGAGGTGTGGCACGAAGTCTCGCATCGCGCGGCATGCCGGGCGTTCCCCGACGACAACGTCCTGACGGACCTGCTGGTCCAGGTCCGTGACGCGGACGACGGCTACATCGTGCCGGCCGGGTTCCACACCGGAACCGTACAGTGCAACACGATGCGTGTCGTGGTCGAGCGGTACAACATGCACCGATAGGGGCGCGACACGACGTCGCCTACACGTCTGATCGTGGTCCAGGGAGCTCGGCGATCAGAGGTGATGCTCCCCCCGCCGACGCCCAATCAGCCGCGCCTCAGGGTGCGTCTAGCGGGTACGGGGACGGGCGGCGTGATCGCCGGCGACCCGACCGCTCGCTCGTCATTCGACTTCAACCGTGGATAAACAGCCGCTCCTGAGAAGACTCGACAGGGCGTGGGCCGCCCTCAAAGAATCCTACGCTGGTTTGTCAGAACCGCGGCTGGGCGAGCCTGGCGTGACGGGCGACTGGTCGGTGAAGGACGTCCTCGCGCACGTGACCACGTGGGAGGGGGAGGCGCTGAGGCACCTACCGCTCATCCTCGCGGGAGGCCGCCCCCCGCGGTACGTGAGGTATGGCGGCATCGACGCCTTCAACGCGAAGATGACGGAGGAGAAGCGAGGCCTTTCGCTCTCGGAGGTGCTGAGGCAATTGGAAGACACTCACGGCCACCTCATCGACTTCGTCCGGCGCACGCCCGAAGCAAATTACGGCAATACGCGCTTCCGTCGCCGCCTCCGGCTCGACACGTACAGCCACTACCCGCAGCACGCCAAGGCAATACGGGAATGGCGGGAGCAGCGACTCGGCGAATGATGTCGCAAGCCTGGACCACATAGCTCCATCGGCAGGGGCAAAGCTTGCGAGCACATGACGCACCTCGGCCTGCCGTCGCGCTCGGGGAGCGCACATTCGAGCTCAGGCAGCGCTGCGCGCGCTCCTCACCCTCCGTGAGGAGCTGCGCGCGATCTCCGTGGCGCCCGTGACCCCGCCCCTACTTCTGCTGAATGGGAATCGCCAGCGGGCGGATCGGCGACGCGGTTCCGCCCCGCAACTTTAGCGGAGAGGCTATGAACAAGAACTCATACACCTGATCCTTCGCCAGGTCTTCCAACCATAAGGCTTCGAGCATCGAGACCCCTTGTTCGGCGAGCAGATAGGTGTGAACAGGAACAAAGTTCTCACGGTCCGTAGAGGGAAAGCTCTCGACGCCGAAGTTATCCGCCCCGAGCAGCATCGCCTGTTGCCCTTCAACCAGCCACTGGGCCGCCGCGAGGCTCAGGCCGGCCTGATCCGCGAGACGGTACTTGGCTTGATCGGGCCAGAGGGTCATGAGCCCGGTCCGCGTCAACACGACATCGCCCGGTCGCAGCGTCGTACCCTGTTTTTTCAGCGCCTCCTGCAGGTCCGCCACCGTGATGGCATAGGACGCTGGCAGGTAGGGCATGTTCTTGGACTTCGCCACGTCGACGAGCACCCCTCGGGCAATGATCGGAGGATATTTGTCAGCGCCAGACTTGGTCCATCCCCGAACGCCAAGAGCGTCCTCGGCGCTCACCTGATTCCAGATCTTCCCGTGCAGCCCGAAGTGATTGAGGGTGTCAATGTGGGTGCCGGTGTGGGTATACATCGAGACGCCGTCGCCGGAGTAGGACAGCAGTTCCTTGGCGGTGTCTCGGGCGGGCGTATGCGTCATCCAAATCTGAAACGTCGGGTCCCCAAAGGGACCACAGCAGGTCGGCATCCCTACGAACAGGTCCACGCCCAGATCGTAGACCTTGCCGCCGCCGACCTGTTTGAGAACGTCAAACCTTGAGGCATCGGTCATCAGGTTGAGGGTGCCGATCTCATCGGCGGGACCCCACGGACTCTTTGCCGCCACATTCTTGGCGGTCTGCGCGACCGCTGCCCCCGGCGCCACCGTGAGCCCCACCACGCCAACAAGCCCGAGAACCGCGACCATCGATTTCATGGCGCACCTCCTCCTGCCAGGCACATAAATGCTGGTTTCGGCCATGATCCCCCAAGCAGCAACGCAAGTGCGCCCGAGAATCTGCCGAAAGAGAGTCGGCGTCAAGTGGCTCTCGGCCAGCTGAAGGATGAAGGAGCGAGCGCGCTGAAGAAGGCGCCCGCCGGTCTTGAGCAATCGCTGCTGCAGGCTCGTCAGCGACCAGCTCTGGATGGCGACGTGCAGGACGAGCCGACGCAGCAGGTTGCCCACGTTGTAGGCGATCACCCCGAGGAGCAACCGCACCTCGTTGGTCCGCAGCGCTGAAAGCCCTCGTCCAGTGGATGGCTTCTTCGCCCTCCTTGATCCACTGCTCGGCCGCCCGTGCAGGTTGTGGAAGCGGACGACCGCTCGCTTCGTCCCGGTCAAGGTGGTGACGACGAAGCCCCCCCGAGGAACGAGCCTCCAGAGCTGATGCTCGATGGGGACTCGAACGTGGCGGTGGTCGTTACCTTGACTTAGGCAGTGCTGTTCTCGGGCTGACGTCGTTTCCCCTCGGCTATTTGCTTCACACGCTCAACTTAAAGCGACAGTGAGCGCGGGTCCCCGCCCGATCATCCAGCACCGCTCGGACTTGACCTGTACCGGCCTCGATCTCTTCGAATGTCAGAGCTCGCCAGTCGCTACACCGCCCCAGACCAGTAATCTGCGTGACATGGCGTGACACGCTCTGTGTCCCGAAGTCGGGTGGCCCCGATTGCAGCCTTGACAGGGCCATCTCCTGGGCGGCTAGAAATTGAGGTCCCGTGGTCACTCAGAGGGGGCAGGGCCCTAGAGAGTGTCTCCTAGGGCCCTGATTCGTTGGAGCGGCCGACCGGATTCGAACCGGCGACGTCCAGCTTGGGAAGCTGGCATTCTGCCACTGAATTACGGCCGCGTCCCCTGGGGCTCAGATCATATCACCGATCCCTTCCCCGGCGGCAAGGGCCTGCGCCCGAGCCTGATCCGCAGATGCGCGAGCGCCTGCTCGCGGGTTGCGACGAGCCCCGTGTCCTGGGCCTCGCGGGCGCGCGCCAGGAGGTGGCCCACCGCCGGGCCAGGGGCCAGACCGAACGCTCCCATCACGTCTTCGCCGCGCAGCAGCGAGGGCACGGCGCGCGCCTGCCGGTCCTCCTGCCAGCCGGCCATGAGTTCGCGCACCAGGCCGGACCGGCGCCAGACCGCGAACGGCGAGAGGCCGCGCACTGCCGCGCCGTCGGCAAGGGTCAAGAGCAGGAGGTCGCGGGACTCGTCGCCGAGGTCGCGGAAGAACCGGTAGCGCGCGCGCCGCGTCACCCGCCCGGCCTGTTCGAGGTGCATAGGGCGAAGATGGTGACGGATGAGGGTCTCGACGATCCGCGTCGCGCTCGCCGGCAAGCGGAGCCGCTCCCCGACCGTGCGGACGCGCTCAGCGCCGAGACCGTCGTGACCGAAGAACCGGATCCGTCCGTCGATGACCGCCCGCGTCTCGGGCTTCGCGACGTCGTGGAGGAGCGCTGCCAGCTTGAGTGCCTCGCGGCGCGTGATCCCGCCGCCGAGCGGCTCAGCGAGGTGCGTCGCAATGAGGTCACCCCAGGGCCCGAGCGCGCCGATCCGCGCCACGAGCCGGTCGGCGGCCGTGAGCGCGCGAAGCGAGTGCTCGAGCACGTCGAAGCGGTGCGGCGCCGGCTGCGTGACCCCGCGCATCGCCACGGTCTCCGGGATGACGGCGGCGAGCACTCCGAGTCCTTCGGCACGTCGCACCACGGAGGCCGAGCCCGCGAGCCGCAGGATCGCCACGATCTCCTGCCCGACCCGCTCGGCGGCGACGCGGCCTAGCGCCGCCGCGTCCCGCCGGATGGCCCGGGCCGCCCCCGCGTCGAGCCTAAACCGGAGCAGAGCCTCGAGCCGGATCCCCCGGAGCGCCCGCACCGGGTCGCGCACGATCGCATCGGGTGTCGCCAGGCGAAGCCGTCGCCTGCGGAGATCGGCGAGGCCGCCCCGGGGATCGACGACGGTGGCGGCGCCGCGGGCGAGCCCGCGTACCGGCACCGCCAGCGCATTGACGGTGAAGTCGCGGTCGGCGAGATCGTCGGGGAGCGTCGGGCCCCGGAAGTTGGTCACGTCGACCTGCACCGTGGTTCCGGCCACGCGCAGGAGCGCCCGGGCGGAGCCTCGCTCGGCGTCCAGCTCCACGTAGGTACCCCCGTCGGTCTCGGCGAGCCGGCGCGCGAGCGCGGCCGCGCCTGACGGCACCGCGAGGTCGAGGTCGTCGAACGTCAGGCCGAGCAGGGCGTCCCGCACCGCGCCGCCGACCAGGTAGGCGGCCTCCCGACCGAGGCACCGGGAGACCACGCGAAGGGCCTCGGACTGGGCCGGGGGGAGCCGGGACAGCCGGAGCCGTCGCACGTTCCTCACCCCACGCCAGTCACGCCGCGCGGCGGGGGGTCCCTACGCAACGACCACCCAGCGCCCCGGCCACCCGGAGACCTCGCAGCCGACGCGAACCCGGCCGGCGCGGGCGAGGCGAGCGAGCGAGCCAGCCACGTCGGCGCGCGGGAGGCCGAAGAGTCGGACGAGGGCCGCCTCGCTCGCGAACGCCGCCCCCGCGACGTAGCGCCCGAGCAGGCGATCGATCGCCGCCGCTCGCGAGAGACGCCACGCGAGCGTCACCTCCCGCGGCAGCCACGCGTCGACGAGGTCCCAT
>QHRX01000206.1 GCA_003221455.1 Candidatus Rokuibacteriota bacterium | reverse complement strand
GACGCGATCATCCTGAAGCTGCTCGGCCTCGGCGCGCGCTCGATCGACCTCTCGCGCTGGGAGGACATCGTGCGGAAGGTGACGTCGCCGCAGCACCAGACGCGGATCGCGGTCGTCGGCAAGTATATCGACCTCAAGGACTCGTACAAGAGCCTCACCGAGGCGCTCGTCCATGGGGGAATCGCCAACGACGCGCGGGTCGAGCTCGCGTGGATGGACGCCGAACAGATCGAGCGGGACGGCGCCGCCGGTCCCCTCGGGCGGGTCGACGGACTCCTGGTGCCGGGCGGCTTCGGCGACCGCGGCATCGAGGGCAAGATCTCGGCGGTCCGCTGGGCGCGCGAGCACGGGCTCCCGTTCTTCGGGATCTGCCTCGGGTTGCAGTGCGCGGTGATCGAGTACGCCCGGAACGTGTGCGGCCTCTCCGGCGCGAACTCGGCAGAGTTCGACCCGGTGGCGCCGCACAAGGTCATTGACCTCCTGCCCGACCAGCGCGAGGTCAACGCGAAGGGCGGGACGATGCGGCTCGGGCTCTACCCGATCCTCCTCTCCGAGGGAAGCCTCGCCTCGCGTGCCTACGGGCAGGGGATCATCCTCGAACGTCACCGCCACCGGTACGAGGTCAACAACGACTACCTGCAGACGCTCGAAAAGGGTGGGCTCCGGATCTCGGGCATCTGGGCGGAGAAGCAGCTCGTCGAGATCGTCGAGCTGACGGATCATCCCTGGTTCGTGGCCGGCCAGTTCCATCCCGAGTTCCGCTCGCGGCCGTGGCAGCCCCACCCGCTCTTCGCCGCCTTCGTCCGGGCGGCGCTCGAGCACCGACGCGCGTGAAGCCCATCGCCGTCGGCGCGCTGCGTATCGGCCCGGGGCAGCCGCTCGCGCTGATCGGGGGACCGTGCGCGATCGAGAACGAGAAGCACGCGCTCGGGACGGCCGAGCGTCTGGCGCGGATCGCGGCCGACCACCGGACGCCCTTCATCTACAAGTCCTCCTACGACAAGGCCAACCGTTCCTCGGTCGGGTCGTACCGGGGTCCCGGGCTGCGGGAGGGGCTGCGGATCCTCCGCCTCGTCCGGGAGCGCGTGGGGGTGCCCGTCCTCTCGGACGTGCACGACGTGTCGGAGGTGGGGCCGGCCGCGGACGTGCTGGACGTGCTGCAGATCCCGGCGTTCCTCTGCCGGCAGACCGACCTCGTGCTGGCCTGCGCCAGCACGGGCAAGCCCGTCAACGTGAAGAAGGGCCAATTCCTGGCGCCGGCCGAGATGAAGAACGTCGTCGCCAAGATCCGGTCGACCGGCAACGAGCGCATCCTGCTGACCGAGCGGGGGACGTCCTTCGGCTACAATAACCTCGTCGTGGACATGCGCGGCCTCGGCGAGATGCGCGAGCTGGGCTATCCCGTCGTCTTCGACGCGACCCATTCCGTCCAGCTGCCGGGGGCGGCGGGCGACCGGTCGGGCGGCGAGCGCAAGTGGGTGCCCGGGCTGGCGCGCGCCGCGGTCGCCTTCGGCATCGACGGCCTCTTCATGGAGATGCACGAGGATCCCGATCGGACGCTGCCCGACGGCCGGCCACTGTCCGACGGCCCCAACATGCTGCGGATCGACGATCTGCCGCGGTTGCTGGAGCAGATCCTCTCGATCCGTGCCGCCGTGGCCTCGTGACGGACCCCCGACGGCTCGCCGAGCGCGTGCTGCGTCTGGAGGCGGCGGGGATCCTCGCGCTCGTGCCCCGGCTCGATCAGACGTTCGTCCGGGCCGTCGACCTTCTCCACGGCTGCCGCGGGCGCGTCATCGTCGCCGGGATGGGCAAGTCGGGGCTGATTGGCCGGAAGATCGCGGCGACGCTCGCCTCCACCGGCACGCCCGCCTACTTTCTGCACCCGGCGGAGGCCGTGCACGGTGACCTCGGCCTCGTGGCGCCGGACGACGTGATCCTCGCCATCTCCAACTCGGGCGAGACGAGCGAGCTGCTGGCCCTCCTCGAGCACTTGAAGCGACTGGCCACCCCGATCGTGCTCCTGACGGGCAACGCCCGGTCGACGCTCGCGCGGCAGTGCGACGTGGTGCTCGACGTGAGCGTGGCCGAGGAGGCGTGCCCGATGAACCTCGCGCCGACGACGAGCACGACCGCGGTCCTGGCCGTGGGCGACGCGCTCGCGATGGTGCTGCTCGACCGGAAGGGGCTCACGCCGGAGGACTACGCCGCCCTCCACCCCAAGGGCGCGCTCGGCTGGCGGGCGCTCTTCCGCGTGGCCGACCTGATGCACACGGGCGGCGCCGTGCCCGTCGTCCACGAGGACACGGCGATGAAGGACGTCGTCGTCGAGATGACCGCCAAGCGCCTGGGCATCACGACCGTCGTGGACGGGGGCGGCCGCCTGGTCGGCGTCGTCACCGACGGCGACCTCCGGCGCCTGCACCTGCGCGAGGCCTCGGTCTTGGGGCTCCGGGCCCGCGACTGCATGACGCGCGAGCCGAAACTGATCCGTGGGGACGACCTGGCCGCGAAGGCGCTCGAGGTGATGGAGGCCTTCGCCATCACGAGCCTGGTCGTCGTCGACGCCGTCGGCCAGCCCCACGGCGTGATCCACATGCACGACATCCTCCGCGCCAAGATCGTGTGACCGCCCGCAGGGCCGCCGCGCGGGCCCGCGCCATCAGGCTCTTGCTCCTCGATGTCGACGGGGTGCTCACCGACGGGCGCCTGATCTACGGCCCCGCCGGCGAGGAGACGAAGGTGTTCCACGTCCGGGACGGCCACGCCATCGTTCTCGCGCGGGCCGCGGGCATCGAGGTCGCGGTGATCTCCGGCCGGAAGTCGGCGGCCGTCGCGCGGCGCCTCGAGGAGCTCGGGGTCCGCGAGTTCCATGAAGGCGTCGGGGACAAGGCGGCGCTCCTGCCCGACCTCTGCGCCCGGCACGGCCTCCGGCCGGCCGCGGTCGCCTTCATGGGCGACGATTTGCCGGACCTGCCCCTCCTGCGCCAGGTTGGTCTCGCGCTGGCGCCCGCTGACGGCGCCCCCGAGGTTCGGCGCCTCGCCCACTGGACCGCGCGCCGGCCCGGCGGCGGCGGCGCCGTCCGCGAGGCGGTCGAGTGGCTCCTCAGGGCGCGCGGAGGTTGGCCGCCGCGCACCGTCTGAGCGCATTTCACTTCCCTCGGCCAGTCGCGTTGTGATAGTCTGGTATCGAAATTGCACTGAGTTTCCATGCGGCGAATATCTTTCGGCATTCTGGCAGCGGTCGGCCTCTTCGTGGTGGTCGTTACCGGGACGCTGGTCCTCAAGGCCCGCTCGGCGCGGGTCGAACCGGTGGAACCGCCGTCGAGGGCCGACTTCCGCATCAAAGCGGTCCAGCTGGAGGAGGAGTCGGGCAACGTTCGCTGGAAGCTCGTGGCGGACCAGGCCGAGATCTTCGAGGGCGAGGGCCGCACGGGGCTCCGACGGCCGGTCGTGGACATCCGGCAGCCGAGCCGTGCCTGGCGGGTTCGGGGCGACGAAGGGGACGTGATGCAGCGGACGAAGGACATCGAGGTGCGGAACCACGTCGTCCTCGTCTCCGACGACGGCCTCCGGCTCGAGACCTCGGTGCTCCGGTGGCAGGCCGGCGCCCAGCGGCTCTGGACCAACGCCCCCGTCCGGATCACCCGTGACGGCACGACCATCGAGGGCTCGGGGCTCGTCGTCAACCTGGCAAAGGAGACCGCCGAGGTGGCGGGTCGGGTGCGGGCCGAGTTCGAGAGGTTTCCGCGCGTGTCGCGATGAAGCTCGCCGCCGGCCTCTTGGCGCTCGGGATGCTGGCCCCGGCGGCGGCCGTCGGCGCCGCGGAGCCGGCTGTCCCGAAGGCGCCCGTCGCCAGGCCGCCGGCGGCCACGGCCGGCAAGGCCGCCGAGGACCGGAACCAGCCGGTGACGGTGGACGCCGACCACATGGAGAGCTTCCAGAAGGAAGGTCTGGTCATCTTCACCGGCAACGTCGTGGCACGCCAGAACGGCTCCGTCCAGTACGCCGACCGGATGGAGGTCTACCTCGACGAGCGGGGCGAACGGGTGGTCCGCACCGTCTCGACCGGCAACGTCCGGATCATCACGCGGGACTGCCGGACCGGGACCGCCCGGCGGGCCGAGTACTACGACGGCGAGCAGCGCGTCGAGCTGATCGGCGACGCGCGCGTCTGGCGGGAGGACAACGTCGTCACCGGCGAGCAGATCACGATCTTCGTCAATCAGGACCGGAGCGTCGTGCAGGGCGGCAAGCAGGAGCGGGTGAAGGCGATCTTCTACCCGAAGGAGGAGAACCAGACAGCCATCCAGGTCGCCAAGAAGCAGCCGGAGTGCAACAACTGAGATGGAGGGGCTCGTCGCGCAGGGGCTGTCGAAGTGGTTCAAGCGGCGCAAGGTCGTGGACAACGTCTCGCTCGACATCCAGCGCGGCGAGGTGGTGGGCCTGCTGGGCCCTAACGGCGCGGGGAAGACCACGTCCTTCTACATCATGGTCGGACTCATCGGCTGCGACGGGGGGCGCATCTTCCTCGAGGGGCAGGAGATCACGCACCTGCCGATGTATCGACGCTGCCGGCTCGGGCTCGGCTACCTCCCGCAGGAGTCCTCGGTGTTCCGCAAGCTCACGGTCGAGGAGAATCTGCGGGCGATCCTGGAGACGCTCGACCTCACCCCGACCGAGCGCCGGCAGCGCGTCTCGGAGCTGCTCGCGGAGCTGGACCTCACGCCGCTCGCCGGGTATCCGGCCTTCACCCTCTCCGGTGGCGAGCGCCGCCGCCTCGAGATCACGCGGGCGCTCGTGACCTCGCCGAGCTACCTGCTGCTCGACGAGCCGTTCACGGGCATCGATCCGATCGCGATCGGCGACATCCAGGAGATCATCGCGCGCCTCACCGAGCGCGGGATCGGCATCCTGATCACGGACCACAACGTGCGCGAGACGCTGTCGATCACCGATCGCGCGTACATCCTCTCCGACGGGAAGATCCTCGTGTCGGGGACGGCGACGGAGCTCGCCAACAACCCGAAGGCGCGCGAGATCTATCTCGGCGAGAAGTTCTCGCTCTAGGGACGGAGGGGGCCTAGCGGATGGCGATGGAGGCGCGCCTCACCCAGCGGATGTCCCAGCGGGTCGTCATGACGCCGCTCCTCCAGCAGGCCATCCAGCTCCTGCAGCTCTCCACCCTCGAGCTGCAGGAGGTCGTGCAGAAGGAGCTCCTGGAGAACCCGCTGCTCGAGGAAGTCCCGGTCGACGGCGAGGGGCCGGCGCCTCCGGGGGAGCCCGAGGCGGCCGCCCCGGCCCCGGAGCCGGTGCCCGAGGTCCCCCGCGACGAGCGGCAGACCGACGACTTGCCGTTCGACCTGACGGCGGTGCTCTTCGACGACCACGAGGAGCGCTCGCTCGTCGCCCAGGAGGAGCACGACGACCTGCCCTTCGAGAACATCGTCCGCTCCGCCTCCTCCTTGGGCGACCACCTCGAGGAGCAGCTGCGGTTCGCGACCGATGACCCGGGCCTGCGCCGGATCGGCTCGGAGATCATCGGCAACCTCGACGAGGACGGCTACCTCCGGGCCGAGCTCGCCGAGATCGCCGAGCGCTGCGGCGCGACCCCGGCCGACGTGGAGCGCGGGCTCCAGCTGGTCCAGCTGTTCGACCCGCCGGGGATCGCCGCCCGCACCGCCCAGGAGTGCCTGCTCCTCCAGCTCCGCCGCGACCCCAACCCCGATCCCGTCTCGATCGAGATCGTCGAGCAGCACTTCGAGGACCTGAGCCGACGACGGTATCAAGAGATCGCGCGGGCGCTCAAGCTGCCTCTCGACCGGGTCATGGAGTCGATCGAGGAGATCATGACCCTCGAGCCGAAGCCGGGGCGCCCGTTCGGGGGCAACGACTCCCGCTACATCGTGCCGGACGTCTCCGTGATCCGGATGGGCTCGGAGTACGCGGTCATCCTCAACGAGGAGGGGATCCCGCGGCTCCGCGTCAACTCGCTCTACCGCACGCTCCTGCGGAGCTCGGGCGACGAGGCCCGACAGTACGTCGAGCAAAAGCTCCGGTCGGCGATGTGGCTGATCAAGAGCGTCGAGCAGCGGCAACGCACGCTGCGCAAGGTCACCCAGTCCATCGTCAAGTTCCAGCGCGAGTTCCTCGACAAGGGGCTGCCCTACCTCCGCCCGCTCGCGTTGCGCGACGTCGGCGAGGACATCAGCATGCACGAGTCGACGATCAGCCGCGTCACCACGAACAAGTACGTGGAGACCCCCCAGGGGCTGTTCGAGCTGAAGTTCTTCTTCCACAGCGGCATCGCCTCGGGGGACGGCGAGATGGTGTCGTCGGTGTCGGTGAAGAAGATGATCCAGGATCTCCTCGCGAACGAGGACACCACCAAGCCCCTCTCCGACCAGGAGGTCGCCCAGATCCTGAAGGGACGCGGCCTGACCATCGCGCGCCGGACGGTGGCGAAGTACCGGGAGGAGCTGGGGATCTTGCCGTCGCACCAGCGCCGGCTCGCCCCGCGGCGGCGGTAGGGGCCCGGCGGAGGCGGGAAGCGTGACTACAGCCGTCCGGCCGATCTCCTTCGTCGTCATCACCGGGCTCAGCGGCGCCGGCAAGAGCTTCGCGATCAAGTGCTTCGAGGATATCGGCTACTTCTGCGTCGACAACCTGCCGACGACCCTGATCCCGACGTTCGCCGAGCTGACGGCGCGGTCGACGCGAGACATCCGGAACGTCGCGCTCGGGATCGACGTGCGGGAAGGGGAGTACCTGCCGCACTTGGTGGAGGCGCTCGGCGAGCTGCGCCGCCGCAACGACTCGGTCGAGGTGCTCTTCCTGGAGGCGGGCGACGAGGCGCTGGTGCGCCGGTACCACGAGTCGCGGCGCAAGCATCCGCTCGCGCCGGACGGCAACGTCCTCGACGGCATCCGCGCCGAGCGCAAGGCGCTGGCCCAGTTCCGGGAGATCGCCGACCGGATCGTCGACACGTCCACGCTCACCGTCCACCAGTTCAAGGACCTGCTCATCGAGCTCTACGGAACGCCGAAGGCCCGGCCGGGGCTGGCGACGTCGCTGATCTCCTTCGGGTACAAGCACGGCATCCCCTACGACGCCGATCTGGTCTTCGACGCCCGCTTCCTCCCGAATCCGCACTTCGTCAACGGACTCCGGGCCCTCGACGGGCGCGACGAGCGGGTGCACGAGTTCATCTTCAAGCACGCCGAGAGCCGTGAGTTCCTCCAGCGGCTCCGGGAGCTGCTGGAATTCCTCCTGCCGTTCTACCGGCGCGAGGGCAAGGCGTACCTGACGGTCGCGATCGGCTGCACGGGCGGGCGGCACCGGTCGGTCGCGCTCGTGGAGGCGCTGCGGCCGTTCTTGGAGGAGCGCGGGCTCCCGCCGACGGTCGTGCATCGGGACATCGACCGTGAGTGAGCCCGGCGCGGCCGTCGACCCGCGCGCGGCGGCGCTCGACGACCCGGCCGTGCGGAGCCGCCTGGACCCCCAGGGGATGGCCGGGGTCCTGAGCCGCTTCCCCGCGCAGTGCCGGGAGGCGCAGGCGCTCCGGCCCGTGCCGGACGTCCCCCTGGGCCCGCCGCGCCTGGTCGTGGTGGCGGGAATGGGCGGGTCGGCGGTGGGCGGCGACCTCCTGTCGGCGTGCGCGGGGGACCGGCTGCGCGTGCCCGTGCTGACCCACCGGGGCTACGGCCTGCCGGCGGCGGCGGGGCCGGGGACGCTCGTGATCGCGGCCTCCTACTCGGGCGACACCGTGGAGGCGGTCTCGGCGTTCGAGGCCGCGCTCGCCGCCGGGACGGTCGTGCTGGCGGTGACCCAGGGCGGGCGCCTCGGCGCGCTGGCGGCGCGCCACCAGGCGCCCCTCGTGCGGCTGCCCGGCGGGCTCCCGCCGCGCCTGGCCCTCGGCTACCTCTTCTTTCCGCTGCTGGGGATCCTGGCGAGCGCGGGACTGCCGACCCCGCCGCCGACCGAGGTCGCCGAGGCGCTCGAGGTTGTCGAGGCCCTCGCCGTCGAGCTCGGGCCGGCCGCGCCGGCGGGGAAGAACGAAGCGAAGCACCTCGCCCTCGAGATCGGCGATCGGACGCCCGTCGCCTACGGGGGACAGCTGACGGGAGCCGTCGCGTACCGCTGGAAGACCGACATCGAGGAGAACGCCAAGCGCCTGGCCGTCGCGGGCGCGCTGCCGGAGATGAATCACAACGAGATCGAGGCGTGGCGCGCCCCCGAGGCCGGCCGGCTGCACGCCATCCTCCTGCGGGATCGCGGCGAGCACCCCGACATCGGCCGCCGGTTCGACCTGCTCCGAGCCGTGATCGGCCCGGTGGCGGGGGGGGTCTCGGAGGCGTGGTCGCGGGGCGAGGGCCGGCTCGCGCGCCTGCTCTCGCTCGTCTACCTCGGCCAGTGGACCAGCTACTACCTCGCGCTCGGGCGGGGCGTCGATCCGTGGGCGGTCCCGGTGCTCGAGGAGGTCAAGCGGCGACTTCGCGGTTGAGGGGGTCGCGGCCGCCGTGCTAGCATGGGCGTAATTTCGCCAAGGGAGGAGCACACATGGCCCGTGAGGAGCACATCTTCACGTCCGAGTCGGTCACCGAAGGCCATCCCGACAAGATGGCCGATCAGGTCTCCGACGCTGTCCTGGACGCGATTATCGCCCAGGATCCTACGGGCCGGGTCGCCTGCGAGACGGTCCTGACCACGGGGCTCATCGTCGTCGCCGGCGAGATCACGACCTCCTGCTACGTCGACATCCCGCGCATCGCGCGGGACACGGTCAAGAGCGTCGGGTACACACGGGCGAAGTACGGCTTCGACTACGAGACCTGCGGCGTCATCGCCGCGATCGACGAGCAGTCGGCCGACATCGCGATGGGCGTCGACAACCTCGGCGCCGGCGACCAGGGCTTGATGTTCGGGTACGCCTGCCGCGAGACCGAGGAGCTGATGCCGCTCCCGATCATGCTCGCGCACCGGCTCGCCCAGAAGCTCGCGGCCGTGCGGAAGGCCGGCCACCTCGATTACCTGCGACCGGACGGCAAGAGCCAGGTCTCGGTCCGGTACGTCGACGGCGAGCCGGTGTCCGTCGAGACGGTCGTGATCTCGACCCAGCACGCGCCGGAGGTCGACCAGAGCCGGATCCGGTCGGACGTGATCGAGCAGGTGATCCTGCCGACGATCCCCCCGCACCTGCTGGATCGCAAGCGTGCCGTCTTCCACATCAACCCGACCGGCCGGTTCGTCACCGGCGGCCCCATGGGCGACACCGGGCTCACCGGGCGGAAGGTCATCGTCGACACCTACGGCGGCTCCTGCCCGCACGGCGGCGGCGCCTTCTCGGGCAAGGATCCGACGAAGGTCGACCGCTCGGCGTGCTACATGGTCCGCCACGTGGCCAAGAACATCGTGGCGGCGGGGCTGGCCGCGCGGGCCCAGGTCCAGGTCGCCTACGCGATCGGCGTGGCCGACCCGGTCTCGGTCATGGTGGACACCTTCGGCACCGGCAAGGTGCCGGACAAGCGGCTCGAGGAGATGGTGCGCCGCCACTTCGACCTGACGCCGGTCGGGATCATCAAGTACCTGAATCTCCGCCGTCCCATCTACAAGAAGACCGCGGCGTACGGGCACTTCGGGCGGAACGAGCCGGAGTTCACCTGGGAACGGATCGATCGGGTCAAGGACTTGCGCGACGACGCCGGTATCTGACGCCGACGCCCGATCCTCGACCCCGACGGGGCCCCGCCGGGGTCCCTGTATGTGACACCCTCGATCGACGAAAGGACACGGCCGGATGGTCCAGCACGACGTGAAGGATCCCTCGCTGTCCGGCGCCGGCCGGCTCCGCATCGAATGGGCGGAGCAGTCCATGCCGGTGCTCCGGCAGGTCCGGGAGCGGTTCGCCAAGGAGCAGCCGCTCAAGGGCACGCGCATCGGCGCCTGCCTGCACGTCACGACGGAGACGGCCGTTCTCATGCTCACGCTCCGGGCGGGCGGTGCGGAGATCGCGCTCTGCGCGTCTAATCCGCTGTCCACGCAGGACGACACCGCGGCCGCCCTCGTCCGCGAGCATGAGATCTCGACCTTCGCGCACAAGGGCGAGGACAACGCCCGCTACTACCGCCACATCGAGGCGGTGCTCTCGACCCGGCCCCAGCTCACGATGGACGACGGGGCCGACCTCATCACGCAGCTCCACGGCGCCCGGGCCGACCTGCTGCCGAACGTCCTCGGCGGCACCGAGGAGACCACGACCGGCGTCGTCCGTCTCCGCGCGATGGAGAAGCAGGGGGTCCTGGCCTTCCCGGTGATCGCGGTCAACGACGCCGACACCAAACACCTCTTCGACAACCGGTATGGCACGGGGCAGTCCACGATCGACGGGCTCCTGCGCGCGACCAACATCCTGCTCGCCGGGCGGACGGTGGTGGTCGCCGGCTACGGCATGTGCGGGCGCGGCGTGGCGGCGCGGGCCCACGGCATGGGGGCGCAGGTCGTCGTGACCGAGGTCGAGCCGATGCGGGCGCTGGAGGCGGCGATGGACGGCTACCGGGTGATGCCGATGGCCCGCGCCGCCGAGGTGGGGGACATCTTCGTCACCGTCACCGGCAACAAGGGGGTCATCCGCACGGAGCACTTCGGGCGGATGAAGGACGGCGCGATCCTCGCGAACTCGGGGCACTTCAACGTCGAGATCGACCTGGACTCCCTCGCGGCCATGGCCCGCGCGCGCCGGCCGGTGCGGCCCTTCGTCGAGGAGTTCGTGCTCGGCGGCGGTCGGCGCGTCTACGTGCTGGGCGAGGGGCGGCTGATCAACCTGGCGGCCGCGGAAGGCCACCCCGCCGCGGTCATGGACATGAGCTTCGCCAACCAGGCGCTGTCCGCCGAGTACCTGGTCAAGCAGGGCCGGACGCTGGCGAAGAAGGTGTACGTGGTGCCCCGCGAGATCGACCGCGAGATCGCCCGGCTCAAGCTGGCGTCCATGGACGTCCAGATCGACGAGCTCACGCCGGAGCAAGAAGCGTACCTCGCGTCCTGGACCCACGGGACGTAGACCGGCCCCCGGGCCGGTTCCGGGGAGAGGCGATGGCCCGCACCGTCCCGCCGGCGATCTTTTGGCTCGCGTTCGCCGTCTTCGTCTTCGCCCTCTTGGCGCCGGTCGTTCCCCTCTACACCGACTGGCTCTGGTTCCACGAGGTCGGCTACGCGCAGGTGTTCCTGGCGATCCTGTCCCTCCGAGGCTCCCTCGTCATCGGCGTCGGCCTCGCCGTCTTCGTGGTCCTCTACGCCAACCTCGCCTTCGCGGCGCGGACGGCGCCGCCGGACGTGCTGTGGGAGCTCGAGGACCAGCTGGGGCTGCCCAGTCGCGTCGTGATCGAGCCGCTGATCCGCCGGGCGCTGCCGCTCGTGCTCCTGGTCATTTCGTTCGTGTCCGGCATGCGGGCGAGCGCCGACTGGGAGACGATCCTCGCCTACCGCAATCAGGTGGCGTTCGGCACCGTCGACCCGCTCTTCGGGCGCGACCTGGGCTTCTTCGTGTTCAGCCTGCCCTTCTGGCGGCTCGTCCACGGCTGGGCGCTCACGCTCGGCGCGGCGACGCTGATCCTCACGCTGGTCCTGTACGTCCTCCAGCGGAGCCTCGTCCTCACCAATCGGGGCCCGCGCCTGGCGCAAGGCGCGCGGACGCACCTCCTCGCGCTCGTCGCCGCGCTCCTCGTGCTGAAGGCGGTGGGGTTCTGGCTCGACCGCTTCGAGCTGGTCTTCTCGCCGCGCGGCATCGTGTTCGGCGCGTCGTACACGGACGTCCACGCGTCGCTCCCGGTCCTCGGCGGGCTCGCCGTGCTCGCCCTCCTCTCCGCCGCCGGGTGCCTGGTGCAGATCGCGCGGCCCGGGCTCCGGGTCGTCGCGGGGGCGGTGATCGCGCTCGGCGTCGCCTGGGTGGTGGGCCTGGGCATCTACCCCGCCCTCCTCCAGCGGTTCCGGGTCACCCCGAACGAGCTCGTCGCCGAGCGGCCGTTCATCGAGTACAACGTCCGAATGACCCGGCGGGCCTACGATCTAGACCGGGTCGTCGAGAAGGACTTCCCGGTGGCCGAGACTCTCGACGCCCGTGCCCTCGAGCGGAACGCCGCCACCGTCAAGAACATCCGCCTCTGGGACTACCGGCCACTGCTCCGCACCTACGCCCAGCTGCAGGAGATCCGGACCTACTACAAGTTCGTCGACGTCGACAACGACCGGTACCTGATCGACGGGGAGTACCGCCAGCTCATGCTGTCGCCCCGGGAGCTGTCGTACGCGCACCTGCCGAGCCGGATCTGGATCAACGAGCACCTCACCTACACGCACGGCTACGGCGCGGTCGTGGGGCCGGTCAACCGGATCAGCCCCGAGGGGCTCCCCGAGTTCTTCGTCAAGGACATCCCGCCGCACTCGACGGCCGGCTTCCGGACGATCACGCGGCCAGAGATCTACTACGGCGAGACCTCGAACGCCTACGTCTTCGTCCGCACGCGCTCGCAGGAGCTCGACTACCCCTCGGGCGACCAGAACGTGTACTCGACCTACAACGGGCGGGGCGGCGTGCCCGTCTCCTCGTGGCTCCGGAAGGTGGCCTTCGCGATCCGGTTCGCCGAGCCGAAGATCCTGCTCTCGAACGACCTCACCCCGGAGAGCCGGATCATGATCTACCGGCGCGTCCAGGAGCGGGTCCGCCAGATCGCGCCGTTCTTCGAGTTCGACCACGACCCCTACATCGTGGTGACCGACGACGGACGCCTCGTGTGGATCCTCGACGGGTACACCATCACCGACCGCTACCCGTACTCGGATCCGATCCCCGGGCTCGGCAACTACATCCGGAACTCCGTCAAGGCCACCCTGGACGCCTACGACGGGACCGTGACGTACTACCTCGCCGACCCGAGCGACCCGCTGGTGCGCACGTACGCCAACGCGTTCCCGGGGCTCCTCCGGCCGCTCGAGGCGATGCCGCCGGACCTGCGCCGGCACCTCCGCTATCCCGAGGACTTCTTCGCGATCCAGGCGCGGAAGTACGCCGTCTACCACATGCAAGACCCGCAGGTCTTCTACAACAAGGAGGACCTGTGGGCGGTGCCCCACCGGGTGGCCGACGGGCGGGAGAGCGAGATGGAGCCGTACTTCACGATCATGCGGCTTCCCGGCGAGACCCGCGAGGAGTTCATGCTGCTCTCGCTCTTCAACCCGAGCCGTCGCGACAACATGATCGCCTGGCTCGCCGCCCGGTCGGATCCCCCCAATTACGGCCGGCTCATCGTCTACAACTTCCCCAAGCAGAAGCTCGTCTACGGGCCGCGCCAGATCGAGGCGCGCATCGACCAGGACCCCGTCATCTCCCAACAGCTCACCCTGTGGAATCAGCGCGGCTCCACGGTCATCCGCGGCTCGCTGCTGGCGATCCCGATCGATCAGTCGCTGATCTATATCCAGCCGCTCTACCTCGCCGCCTCCGAGCAGGGGGCGCTTCCCGAGCTCCGGCGGGTCATCGTCGCCTACGGTAACACAATCGCCATGGAGCCGACGCTCGAACAGTCGCTCGCCCGGATCTTCGGCGGGCGCCCGGAACCGACGGCGGTCGCCGGCGGGGCCGCGCCCGGCCCACCGGCGACCGGCTCCGCCCTCGACGCCGAAGTCCGACGGGCGTGGGACGCCTGGACACGCTCGCAGGAGGCGCTACGGCGAGGGGACTGGGCGACGTACGGCCTCGAGCAAAAGCGTCTGGAGGACGCCCTCCGCACGCTTCGCCGCTGACCGCGGCACCCGCCGCCGAGCCCCGCGCGGATGCCGGGCGACCCGGGGGCACCCGGTGACGGGACCCGCCCGGCACCGCGCCCGCGCCGACCGGGGCGCCACCCTCAGGTGCGGGCGCGGAGGAGCAAGGAGACGCCGAGTCCCACGAAGACGATATTGGCCGTCCAGGCGGCCAGGAGCGGGGGCAGGAGGTCGGCCC
The DNA here is from genome assembly GCA_003221455.1 of Candidatus Rokuibacteriota bacterium. Classification (GTDB taxonomy): domain Bacteria; phylum Methylomirabilota; class Methylomirabilia; order Rokubacteriales; family CSP1-6; genus AR9. The sequence continues at coordinate 15,255 of QHRX01000206.1, read as the reverse complement.
GGGCAAAGGCGAGCGCGGAGTAGTGCACGACGAGGTAGCCCGCCAGGATGCCGATCGCGATACCGATGCCGGCCAGGCGCCCGCCGCGCGGGGACTGCAGCGCGAACGGGATCGCCACCAGCACCATGACGAGGTGGGCGAGCGGGAAGGCCAGCTTTCCGTAGAGCTCGACCAGGTACTTCTTCACCTGGTGGCCGCTCTCCTGGAGCCGTCGGATGTACGCGCGGAGCTCGACGAAGCTCATCGCGCTCACCGGCTTCTGGACCTCGGTGAAGTCCTGGATGGTCTCGGGCAGCTCGAGGGCCGTCCGCAGGAAGGGGACGGTGAGGATCCCGCCCGACGGGCCAATCTCGCGGAAGGCCCCGTCCTGGAACACCCACCCGCCGGGCGTCCAGTGGGCGATCGCGGCGTCCAGCCGGTTGAGCAGGCGGAAGTTCTTGTCGATCTCCAGGATGGTGACCCCGTGCATGTCCTGCGTGATCGGGTCCAGGAGCTCGACGCGGAAGAAACGGCTGTCCGAGCTCCGCAACCAGATCCGCGTCTGGAGCTGCAGGTGGCGCGGGAGCTGGCCGCGGATCTTCACGCGATCGAGCTCCTCGCCGCGCTCGTTGAGGGTCGGGACCAACAGCTCCTGGAACAGTCCCGCGCCGATCGAGGTCAGGATGGCGAGCCCGAGGATCGGCAGGCTCACCCGGTAGAGGCTCACGCCGGCGGCCTTCAATGCCGTCAACTCGTGGTACCGGCTGATCGTCAGGAAGAGGAAGATCGTCGCGACGAGCGTGACCACCGGGAGGCCGTCGTACACGGCGACCGGGAGCCGGTAGAGGAAGTGCTCGAGAATGTAGAGGAGCGGCGGCTTGACGCGCAGGTACCGGTCGAGGGTCTGCAGGAGGTCCACGATCACGAACAGCACCGAGGCCACGCCGAGGGCGGTCGCGAAGAAGCCGAGATACGAGCGGACGAGGTAGCGGTCGACGAGGTGCGTCGAGCTGCGGGCGGCGCGGGGCCCCTCCGCCGCCCGCTCGGGGCTCGCCGCGCGCCGGGCGAGCACGTCGAGGAGGCCCCACAGCCAGCGGAGCCGGGGCGCCGCGAGCCCGCGAACCTCGAGCGCGAGGAGTCCGACGCCGAGCCCGGCGAAGAGCAGGTTCGGGAGCCAGACGGCGAGCCAGGCCGGGAGCCGCTGGGAGAGGGCGAGCCCCTCGAGCGAGGTCAGGAGGAGGTAGTAGGCGATGAGAATCGCGAGGCTGGCCACGAGCGCCAGGCTCCGCCCGCCGCGGGGGGAGCGCACGGCCACCGGAAAGCCGACCAGCGCGAACACGATGGCCGCGACGGCGAGGGCGAAGCGCTTGTGATACTCGACGAGGTAGGGCGCGGCGGGCTCGCCGCGGGCGCGCGCGGCGCGGACGGCGCGGCCGAGCTGCCGCATCGAGAAGTTCTTCTCGGGCTTCTCGATCCGGGGCGCGCTCCTGAACGGTGACTCGACGGCGAGGTTCATGTCGTAGATGCCGAACGCCGTCTGGCGATAGCGCGCCGCCGTCGCCGCCCCGCCGCTCGGGGGCGGGGGCGGCGCCGAGCCGGGGGGGCGCGCGGCCGGGTTCAGGGGCGGGCTCGGCGCCACGTCGCTCTCGTTGATCGCGCCGTCGATGAGCCGGAGCGTGATCCGGTGCGTCTCCTCGTCGGTGAGGAGCCGGCCCTCGCGGGCGGTGATGACGCGCGTGAGCCGCGGGTCGCGCTCGTCCGAGACCAGGAGGCCCTGGAGCGCCACGCGGGACGGGCTGATGTCCTCGAGGTAGATGACGGTGTCGCCGAAGGAGGTGTTGAAGACGCGGTCCTTGAGCCCGCTCGCCGCCCGCGTCTGGAGGATCCGGAAGAGCTGGTGCTGGAACATCGCGTTCGATGCGGGGTTCAGGACGAGCGTCATGGCCGCCGTCGCCAGGGCGACGAGGACGGCGACGAGCAGCACGGGCCGGAGCAAGCGCGCGAGGCCGACGCCCGCCGCCTGGAAGGCCACGACCTCGAGATCGCCCGCCAGCCGCCCGCCGCCGAGCAGGATCGCGACGAGCAGGGCCATCGGGAGCGTGTGGGCGAGAAACGACGGCAGCATGTAGACGAGGAGCTGCACCACCAGGAAGAACGGCACGCCCTTCGTGATGACGAGCTCGGTGAGACTGTAGATCCGATCGATGATGAGGAAGAAGGTGAAGAGGCCGGCCCCGAGCGCGAAGGGGGCGAGGAGCTCCCGGAAGAGGTAGCGGTCGATGACGCGGATCACCCGGCGGCCTCTCCGACTGTTGTACCATAGCCCCGTGTCGCGCCGGCGTTCCTGCCGTCTTTTCGCGTACGTGGTCGGCCTCGCGTGCCTTCTGCCGGGGCCGCCGCCGCGCGCCGCCGGACCGACCGTCGACCGGCTCGATCGCTTCCGGGAGCTGGCGCACGCGGGGGTGACGACCGCGGGCGCCGGCGCCGAGCGCGTCCACCGGGTGTCCCGGGAGCTCTACGAGCTGCTCGACGGGGAGATCGTGGACAGCCTCGCGAGCGGCGGCGTCTTCGCCAGCGAGGCCTTCCTCCAGGACCGGCTCGACGCGTTCAGCGAGGCCTGGGGGGGCGCCGCCCTGCGGGTCATCAAGACGGGCGGCGTCGTCGTGGCCGCGGTGCGGCTGGCCGACCTCACGGGCGCGAGCAGCGTCCGCGTCTACGGGGGCGGCCGGGGCGTGGCCGCCCTCCTCGCCGCGATCCAGCGCGAGGCGAGCCCGACCCTCTACCCGATGCCCGCCACCGCGGGCGGCGGGGCCCAGTTCGCGGTCCTGTGGGAGGGACCGACGTCCGGCCGGGGCACCACGCCCGTGCGGGTCGACCTCGTTCGCCAGACGGGGGCCGCCGTGGAGACCGTCTGGAGCACGGCGGACCTCGTCGGGGACGACCTCGAGACGTGGAGCTACGCCCTCCACGCGTCCGAGCTCTCCCTCCGGTACGAACTCCGGTATGCAGGGTGGGTGCCTGGCTGCGAGGGGCAGACCGAGCAGGAGGACCTCTATCGCTACGTCCCCGCGCGGGGGACGTTCGTGCTCGCGGCGCGTCGGCTCCACCAGGCGTGGCACCGGGAGTTCCATGCGGCGGTCGATCGATTCTTTGAGGCACTCCGTGCCGGCGACGGTCGGAGCCTCGCCCGGCTCGTGCCCGACCCGCGCGTGCGCGCCCGGCTGCCCGCCGGCCTCGAGGCGGAGGCCGCCTGCGACCTGGTGCAGGGCGCGTCGCCTTCCACGGTGAGCGTGCCGGCGGCACTCCTCCCGGCCCGGCGACCGTGGGCCCTGACGTTCCGCCGCCACGGATCCGGGTGGCGCCTGGTCGCCGCCGGGCCGGTGCTCTGAGGACCCACCGGGCCCGATGACGTCGATCCCCGATCGGTACGATCCCTCGCAGGCCGAATCGCGCTGGTACCGGGTGTGGGAAGAGCGCGGGTACTTCCGCGCCGAGGCGAGCTCGCCGACGAAGAAGCCTTACTCGATCGTGATCCCGCCGCCGAACGTGACGGGATCGCTCCACATGGGGCACGCGCTGAACAACACGCTCCAGGACATCCTGATCCGGATGAAGCGGATGGACGGCGACAACGTGCTCTGGCTGCCGGGCACCGACCACGCGGGGATCGCGACGCAGAACGTCATCGAGCGCCAGCTCGAGGCCGAGGGCCGTCGCAAGGAAGACGTGGGGCGCGAGGCGTTCGTCGCGCGCGTCTGGCAGTGGAAGGAGGAATCAGGGCGCACCATCATCGACCAGCTCAGACGGCTGGGCGCCTCCTGCGACTGGTCGCGCGAGCGGTTCACGATGGACCCGGGACTCTCGGCGGCGGTCCGCGAGGTGTTCGTTCGGCTCTGGGAGGAGGGGTTGATCTATCGCGGCGACTACATCGTCAACTGGTGTCCCCGCTGCCAGACGGCGCTCTCCGACCTCGAGGTCGACCGAGAGGAGCGCGACGCCGACATGGTCTACATCAAATACGGGCCGCTCACGGTCGCCACCGTCCGTCCCGAGACCCGCCTTGGCGACACGGCGCTCGCCGTCCACCCGCGGGACCGCCGCTACAGCCAATTCGTCGGGAAGATCCTCGACGTGCCGTCGGTCGAGGGCACGGTCCGCCTCCCGGTCGTCGCCGACGCCGCCGTCGACCCCAAGTTTGGCACCGGCGTCGTCAAGGTGACGCCGGGGCACGACCCGGTCGACTTCGAGATCGGCCGGCGTCACGACCTCCCGGTGCGCACGGTCATCGGCTTCGACGCGCGGATGACGGCGGAGGCCGGCAAGTACGCCGGGCTCGACCGGTTCGAGTGCCGGAGGCGCATCGTCGAGGACATGCGCGCCCTCGGCCTGATCGAACGCGTCGAGCCCTACCGCCACGCCGTGGGCATCTGCTACCGGTCCCGGACGGTCGTCGAGCCGCTCCTGTCCAAGCAGTGGTTCGTCCGGACGAAACCGCTCGCCGAGCCCGCCATCAAGGCGGTGCGCGACGGCCGCACGCGGATCGTCCCGCGGGTGTGGCGGAAGACCTACTTCGGGTGGATGGAGAACATCCGTGACTGGTGCATCTCGCGCCAGCTCTGGTGGGGCCACCGCATTCCCGTCTGGTACTGCGACCACGATGGCGGCATGCACGTGTCCCGCGTCGACCTCGCGGCGTGCCCGACCTGCGGCGGGCCCGTCCACCAGGATCCGGATGTCCTGGACACGTGGTTTTCGTCCGGCCTCTGGCCGTTCTCGACCCTCGGCTGGCCGCGCGAGACCCCGGAGCTCCGGACCTTCTATCCGACCTCGTGCCTGGTCACGGGCTTCGACATCCTGTTCTTCTGGGTGGCGCGGATGATGATGTTCGGCCTGAAGTTCATGGGCGACGTGCCCTTCCGCGACGTCTACATCCACGCCCTCGTGCGGGACGCCGAGGGCCAGAAGATGTCGAAATCGAAGGGCAACGTGATCGACCCGCTCGTGGTCATGGACAAGTACGGCACCGACGCCCTCCGGTTCACCCTGGCCGCACTGGCCGCGCAGGGGCGGGACATCCGCCTGGCCGAGGAGCGCATCGAGGGGTACCGGAACTTCGCCAACAAGACCTGGAACGCGGCCCGGCTCGTGCTCGCGAACCTCGACGGCTACGATCCCGCGCGCGCGGGGCCGGCGGCGCCCTCGATCGCCGACCGCTGGATCCGGAGCCGGCTCAACGCGACGGTCGGGCTCGTGCGCAAGGCGCTCGACGGCTACCGATTCAACGACGCCGCGTCGGCGATCTACCAGTTCACCTGGCACGAGGTCTGTGACTGGTACCTGGAGATCGCCAAGCTCGCGCTCTATGACCGCGACAACGCGCCGCAGCGCGCCCGGACCCAGGCGACGCTGGTGGAGGTCCTGGAGGCGACGCTCCGGCTGCTCCATCCGTTCATGCCATTCCTCACCGAAGAGATCTGGCAGCAGCTGCCGCACGCGGGCGAGTCGATCATGGTCGCGCCGTATCCGCGGGCGTCGCGGCAGAAGGCCGACCCCGCGGCCGAGCGCGACATGGCGCCCGTCATCGGCGTCGTCAGCGCCGTCCGCAACATCCGCAGCGAGAGCCGGGTGCCGCCCTCCGTCCCAGTGGCCGTGACCATCAAGCCGCCCGCGGCCCGGGCCGCGCTGATCAGGAGCGCGGCGCCCCTCATCGGCGCCCTCGGACGCTGCACGGTCACCGTCTCCACGGAGGCGACCCGGCCGCCGCACTCGGCCTTCGCGGCGGTCGACTCGCTCGAGGTCTTCGTGGACCTGGCGGGAGTGGTCGACCTGGCCGCCGAGCGCCAACGGCTGGCCAAGGAGGTCAAGAAGGCGGAGGACGAGATCGCCTTCCTCGAGGGCAAACTGGGGCGGCCGGAGTTCGTCGCGCGCGCGCCGGCCGAGGTCGTCGAGCGCGAGCGGGGACGCCTCGCCGAGCAGCGGCGCCTGCGCGCCAAGCTCGACGAGAGCCTGCGCGCGATCGCCGAGGGCCGGGGGAGCGGATGACGCCCGGCGGGCGGTTCGGCGAGCTCCTCTACGAGCTCGGCGAGGTCGACTCGACGCAGACGGTCGCCCGCGAGCTCGCCGACACGCGCGCGCCGGAGGGCACGGTGGTCGCCGCCGAGCACCAGCGCGCGGGGCGTGGGCGTGGCGGGCGGTCCTGGCTCGATCGGCCGGGTGAGAACCTGCTGCTGTCGGTGATCCTGCGGCCGGCTATCCAGGCCGCCGACGTGCCGCAGCTCACGCTGGTCGCCGCCGTCGCCGTGGCCGAGGCCGTGGAGGAGGTGGTGGGGCTCAGGCCCGCCATCAAGTGGCCGAACGACCTCGTCCTCGACGAGCGGAAGTTCGCCGGCGTCCTGACCGAGGCCGCCTCGGACGGCCGCGCGGTGAGCCGGGTCATCGTGGGCATCGGCATCAACGTGAACCAGCGCGAGTTCCCGATCGAGCTGGCGGCGCGCGCGACGTCGCTCGCCCTCGCGCGCGGGGCGCCGGTCGAGCGCCGGGTGCTGCGCGACGTCCTGCTCTCGCGGCTCGAACGCTGGTACGGTCTCTACGTCGACCACGGCTTCAAGCCGGTCCATCCCGAGTGGTGCCGGCGCGCCGTCACCGTCGGTCGGCCGGTCGTCGCCGGCGACGTCCAGGGCACCGCCGTCGCGCTCGACGCCGACGGGGCCCTGCTGGTCCGCGACGCGGCCGGGCGCACGCACCGGATCGTCGCCGGCGAGGTGCGGGATGCGTCCCGCTGACCCCGATCCCCGGGCCCCGCTCGGTGCCCGCGCGTCGCGCCGGGTGGCGGCGCCGACCCGTGCCCGGGCCGCCGCCCCGTGCCCGCCGCGACCGGCAGGGGCGCCCCCGCGGGCGCCGGGGGGCTCGGCGCGGCTCCCGAGCGGTGCGCGGGGTCGTCCCGCGGTCCGACGATGCTGCTAGTCGCCGACGTCGGCAACACCAACACCGTGATCGGGGTCTACGACGGCGCCCGGCTGCTCGTGTCCTGGCGCCTGACGAGCCGCCGCGAACAGACCGCCGACGAGTACGGCGTCTTCATCCAGGCCCTGCTGCGGACGAGCGGGCTCGAGCCCCACCAGGTGACCGACGTCGCCATCTCCAACGTGGTGCCGCCCGTACAGCAGGCGCTCGAGGCGATGTGCCAGAAGTACTTCGGCGTCACGCCGTTCTGCGTCGAGCCGGGCGTCAACACGCCGATCCGGCTCGCGGTGGACAATCCGGCCGAGGTCGGTCCCGATCGGGTCGTCAACGTGGTCGCGGCACTCGCGCGCTACCGCGCCCCGCTCATCGTGATCGACTTCGGCACGGCGACGACGTTCGACTGCGTCAACGCGCGGGGCGAGTTCATCGGGGGCGCCATCGCCCCCGGCATCGCGACCGCGGTGGACGCGCTCGTGAGCCGGGCCGCCCGCCTCTACCGGGTGGAGTTCGTGCGGCCGAAGGAGGCCATCGGGCGGAACACCGCCACCAATATCCAGTCGGGCGTCGTCTACGGGTACGCCGGCCTGGTCGACGGCATCGTCGACCGCATGCGCGCCGAGATGGACGGCGCGGTGTCGGTGATCGCGACCGGCGGGCTGGCCCCGCTGATCGCCGAGGTGGCGCGGAGCATCCAGCGCGTGGATCCCGACCTCACCCTCGAGGGGCTCCGGCTCGTCTGGGAGGGCGCCCGGGCCGGTTGACCCCGCGGGGCGGCCCGCCCTGGCGCGCGCGCGGGTTGACACGCTCGAGGGCCGCCGGTATAGTGGTACGAAATATTGTATAGCATCCGCGGGCGCTCCCTACATACAGGGGGTGGCCGGACCTCAACCCGTGCCGGAAGGAAGGGGAATTCCAACTATGGGCATGTGGGTCGGGCGTGGACGCAAGGCCAGGGCCGCGTACGGGTTCGACGACATCGCCCTCGTTCCCGGAGCGCTGACGGTCAACCCGAACGAGGTCGACATCTCCTGGGAACTGTCCGGGCGGCGCTTCGAGATCCCGATCATCGCCGCCGCGATGGACGGCGTCGTCGGGCCGGGGCTCGCCATCGAGATGGGGCGCCTGGGCGGCCTCGCCGTCCTCAACCTCGAGGGCATCTTCTCCCGCTACGCGAACCCCGACGAGGTCCTCGACCGCATCGTGTCCGCCGGCCAGGAAGAGGCGACGAAGATCATCCAGTCGATCTACGGCGAGCCGATCAAGGAAGAGCTGATCCACAAGCGGATCGCCGAGATCAAGAAGGGCGGGGGGGCGGTCGCGGTCTCCTCGATCCCGCAGCGCGCCGAGCGGTTCGGTCAGATCGCCCAGGAGGCCGGCGCCGACCTCTTTGTGGTGCAGTCGACGGTCACGACGGCCCGCCACATCGCCACCGAGTACGTGCCGCTGGACTTCCGGAAGCTCAAGAGGTCGCTCGCGCTCCCGCTGATCGTCGGCAACGTCGTCACCTACGAGGCCTGCCTCGAGCTGATTGAGTGCGGCGTGGACGCGCTCCTGATCGGCGTGGGGCCGGGGGCGGCGTGCACGAGCCGCGAGGTCCTGGGGGTCGGCGTGCCGCAGGTCACGGCGACGGCGGACTCCGCCGCCGCCCGGGACTTCTTCTACAAGAAGACGGGACGCTATGTCCCGATCATCACCGACGGCGGGATGACGACGGGCGGCGACGTGTGCAAGGCGCTCGCCTCGGGCGCCGACGCGGTCATGATCGGCTCGGCCTTCGCGCGCGCCACCGAGGCGCCGGGCCGGGGCTACCACTGGGGCATGGCGACGCCGCACCAGAACCTGCCGCGCGGGACCCGCATCCGGGTGGGCGTGGCGGGATCGCTCGAGCAGATCCTCTTCGGCCCCGCGTTCACAGAGGACGGCACGCTGAACCTCGTCGGGGCGATCCGGACCTGCATGGGCTCCGTCGGCGCGCGGAACATCCGCGAGCTGCAGCTGACCGAGCTGATCATCGCCCCCGCGATCAAGACGGAAGGGAAGGTCTTCCAGCAGGCGCAGAAACTGGGCCGCCCGCGCTAACGCGGTCCCGTCTGGATACTGTGACGGGGTGCGGCCAACGGCGGGATGCGCAGTGAGTCTCGGGAGGCCTCGAGCGGCCCGATGCTGAGCGGCGGCCCCGTCGACAAGATCGCGGTTCTCGACTTCGGCTCGCAGTACACGCAACTCATCGCGCGCCGGATCCGGGAGCTGTCGGTCTACTCCGAGATCTTCGCGTGGTCCCACCCGATCGACGAGATCCTCCAGGGCGGCTTCAAGGGGGTGATCCTCTCCGGCGGGCCGTCGAGCGTCTACGAGGAGAACGCCCCCCTTCCGCCAAAGAAGCTGTTCGAGGCCGGGGTGCCCGTCCTCGGCATCTGCTACGGCATGCAGGCGATGGGCTACCTCCTCGGCGGTCACGTGGTGCCGGCCGAGCGGCGGGAGTACGGCCGGGCAGAGCTGAGGCTCTGCCAGACCGACGGCCTCTTTGCCGGCGTCGCTGCCGAGGGGACGGGCGGCATGACCGTCTGGATGAGCCACGGGGACACGGTCCTCAAGCCGCCCAAGGGGTTCGCGACGCTCGGCGCGACCGAGAATTGCCCGGTCGCCGCCATGGCGGACGAGACGCGGCGGCTCTTCGCCGTCCAATTCCACCCTGAGGTCGCGCACACGCCGCAAGGCAGGGCGATCCTTCAGAAGTTTCTTGAACTGTGCGGGGTCAAGCACCAGTGGTCCATGGCGTCGTTCGTCGACGCCGCCACCGAGGCGATTCGCACCCAGGTCGGGCAGGACCGGGTCCTCTGCGCGCTGTCGGGCGGGGTGGACTCCTCGGTCGTCGCGGTCCTGATGCACCGGGCGATCGGCAGCCAGCTGACCTGTGTCTTCGTCGACAACGGCATGCTGCGCAAGGGCGAGGCCGCCTCGGTCGTCCACACCTTCCGGGACGCGTTCCGGCTCAACCTGGTGCACGTGGACGCCTCCAAGCGCTTCCTCGAGTCGCTCCGCGGGGTGGCCGATCCGGAGCTCAAGCGCAAGCGCATCGGCGCGGAGTTCATCGCCGTGTTCGAGGACGAGGCCCGCAAGCTTGGCGACATCCCGTGGCTCGCCCAGGGCACCCTCTACCCCGACGTGATCGAGTCGGTCTCGTTCCGCGGCCCGTCGGCGACGATCAAGACGCACCACAACGTCGGGGGCCTGCCCACCCGCATGCAGTTCAGGCTCATCGAGCCGCTCCGCGAGCTCTTCAAGGACGAGGTCCGGCAGCTCGGCGAGCTCCTCGGACTCCCGCCCACTATCGTGTGGCGCCAGCCCTTCCCGGGGCCCGGGCTCGCGATCCGGGTGCTGGGCGACGTGACCGAGGAGCGTCTCGACCTCCTCCGCGAGGCCGACGCGATCGTGCAAGAGGAGGTGCGCGCGGCGGGGCTCGAGCGCGAGCTCTGGCAGGCCTTCGCCGTGCTCCTGCCGGTGCGCTCGGTGGGCGTCATGGGCGACTTTCGCACGTACGCCCAGGTGATCGCCCTCCGAGCGGTCATGTCCCAGGACGCGATGACCGCGGACTGGGCCCGCCTGCCGTACGACCTGCTCGGGAAGATCAGTAACCGCATCATCAACGAGGTCTCCGGCGTCAACCGGGTGGTCTTCGACATCTCGTCGAAGCCGCCCAGCACGATCGAGTGGGAATAGGCCCAACGGCTGGCCGCGACGCCCGCCGGCGGGGGAACCCGCGCGCGGCGCGTGGCCGGGCCCCGATCGTCCGGCCGGCCGCGGGGGGTGCCCGCCCCGGAACGGGCGCGGCGCCCGGCGCCAGCGAGGCGACCTGATGGAGCGGCACGCCGACTTCGTCCACCTGCACGTCCATTCCGAGTACAGCCTGCTCGACGGCGCCGCGCAGCTCGACAAGCTGGTCGCGCGCGCGCGGGAGCTCAGGTTCCCGGCGCTCGCGCTGACCGACCACGGCAACCTGTTCGGCGCCATCGACTTCTACCTGGCCTGCCAGAAGGAAGGGATCAAGCCGATCCTCGGCTGCGAGCTCTACGTGGCGCCGGGCAAGCGGACCGAGCGCGGCTCGCAGGACGGCGCCTACGAGGGCGCGAACCACCTCACCGTGCTCGTGCGGGACCTCGCCGGCTACCGCAACCTGATCCGGCTGGTCTCCGCGGCCTACCTCGAGGGCTATTACTACAAGCCGCGCGTGGACCGGGAGCTGCTCGCGGCCCACGCCGGGGGGTTGCTGGCACTCTCCGGGTGCCTCAACTCCGAGGTCTCGCGCCTCCTCTCCGCCGACGACCCCGGCCGTGCCCGCGCCACCGCCGGCTGGTACCAGGAGGTCTTCGGCCGCGACAACTACTTCATGGAGGTCCAAGCCCACGGCCTCGACGAGCAGCGGCGGGTGACGGCCGCGACCATCGACATCGCCAAGACGATCGGGGCGCCGATCGTGGGCACCAACGACTCGCACTACCTCGAGGCGCGGCACGCGCGAGCCCACGAGGCGCTCCTCTGCATCCAGACCGGCTCGACGATGGGCGACCCGAAGCGCTGGCGGTTCTCGACCGAGGAGTTCTACCTGAAGTCGGCCGAAGAGATGCGCGGGGTCTTCGCCGAGCTGCCCGACGCCTGCCGCAATACGCTGGCGGTCGCGGAGCGCTGCAACCTGACGCTCGACTTCGGCCAGTTCCACCTGCCCCGGTACGCGGTGGCGGATGGCCACACGCTCGAGACCTACCTCCAGCAGCTCGCGTGGGAGGGGTTGGCCCGGCGCTACGGCCCGCACCCCGGCGAGGCGATCGAGAACCGGCTCCGGCACGAGCTCGCCGTGATCGAGAAGATGGGCTTCGCCGGCTACTTCCTCGTGGTCTGGGACTTCATCGCCTACGCGCGGGCGCGGGGGATCGCGGTCGGTCCCGGCCGGGGGTCGTCGGCGGGCTCGCTCGCCGCGTACTGCCTCGGCATCACGAACGTCGACCCGATCCGTTACGGCCTCCTCTTCGAGCGCTTCCTGAACCCTGAGCGAATCTCGATGCCCGACATGGACGTGGACTTCGCCGACGACCGGCGCGACGAGGTGATCCGCTACGTGGCCGAGAAGTACGGGCGCGACCGGGTCGCCCATATCATCACCTTTGGCACGCTCGGCGCCAAGGCCGCCATCCGGGACGTCGGGCGCGTCCTCAGCCTGCCCTACAACGAGGTGGACCGGATCGCGAAGCTCGTGCCCAACTTCCCGCTCAACATCACCCTCGACGACGCGCTCACCAAGAGCCCGCAGCTCGCGGAGGCGGTGCACTCCCGGCGGGAGGTGCAGGACCTGTGGGAGATCGCCAAGGCGCTCGAGGGCTGCACGCGCCACGCCTCCGTCCACGCCTCCGCGGTGGTCATCTCCGACGAGCCCCTCGACAGCCACATCCCGCTCTACAAGGACCCCAAGCGGCCCGAGCTGATCACGGGCTACGCGATGGGGCCGATCGAGAAGCTCGGCCTGCTGAAGATGGACTTCCTCGGCCTTCGCACCCTCACCGTGCTCGCCAATACGGCCAAGCTCGTCGCGGAGTCTCGGGGCGAGCGGGTCGACCTGGACGCGATCCCCTTCGACGATCCCCGGACCTACGAGCTCCTGGCCGAGGCCAAGACCTTCGGGGTGTTCCAGCTCGAGTCGGCCGGCATGCGGGACGCCCTCCGGGGGCTCCGGCCCGAGCGGCTCGAGGACGTGATCGCCATCGTGTCGCTCTACCGCCCCGGCCCCATGGAGCTGATCGCCGACTTCGTCGCCCGCAAGCACGGCCGCGCCCGGATCGCGTACGAGCACCCCGCGATGGAGAAGTTCACGCGGGAGACCTACGGGATCATGGTGTACCAGGAACAGATCATGCAGATCGCCTCCGAGCTGGCCGGTTTCAGCATGGGCGAGGCCGACCTGCTCCGGCGGGCGATGGGGAAAAAGGACCGGGAGCTGATGGCGCAGCAGCGCGAGAAGTTCATCGAGCGCTGCGTCGAGCGGCGCGTGCCGAAGGCCACGGCCGAGAAGGTCTGGGACCTAATGGCGCCGTTCGCCGGCTACGCGTTCAACAAGTCGCACGCCGCGGCGTATGCGGTGGTGGCCTACCAGACGGCCTACTTCAAGGCGAACTACCCCGTCGAGTTCATGGCGGCGCTCCTCACGTCGGAAATGGGGGATACCGACAAGATCGTGAAGTACGTCGAGGAGTGCCGGGCGATGGGGATCCAGATCCACCCGCCCGACGTCAACGTCTCCGCGGTGCAGTTCAGCGTCGCCGGCGACACGATCCGCTTCGGGCTCGCCGCCATCAAGAACGTGGGTGAGGCGGCCATCGAGACGATTCTCCGCGCGCGACGCGAGCAGGGGCCGTTCGGGGCGCTCGCGGACTTCTGCGCGCGCGTCGATCTGCGGCTCGTCAACCGGCGCGTGATCGAGAGCCTGATCAAGGCCGGCGCCTTCGACGCGGTCGGTCCCTCGCGCGCCCACCTGCTGTCGACCCTCGACCTGGCGATGGAGACGGGGCAGCGTCAGCAGCGCGACCGGGTGGAGGGCCAGGTGTCGCTCTTCGAGCTCGGCGGCGCCCCGCCCTCGGCGCCGACCGAAGCGCCGACGGTGCCGGAGTGGGAGCCGGACCAGCTCCTCGCCTACGAGCGGGAGGTCCTGGGGTTCTACGTCTCGGGGCATCCGCTCGCGCGCTTCCGGTCGGTGACCGAGTCGCTCGGCGTGACGCCGACGGGCGAGCTCGGCGTCCGGGCGACCGGCGCCCGGGTCACGCTGCTCGGCCAGGTGGCGGCCATGAAGGAGATCCCGACCAAGAACGGCGACCGGATGGCGTTCGTCACCCTCGAGGACATGGACGGCACCGCCGAGCTCACGGTCTTCCCGGCGCCCTTCAAGGCGGCGGCGGCGCTGCTCCGGTCGCGGGAGCCGATCCTGGTGCGCGGACGCGTCGACGACACGGAGAAGGGCCGGGTCGTCCTCGCCGAGGAGGTCCGCCCGCTCGAGCAGGCCGTGGCGGGCGCCCCCTCCGGTGCCGGCGGGGCGGCGCCGCAGGCGTGCCGGATCCGGGTCGGCGGCGACGCGGAGCCGGGCGCGGTGGTGGGCGGCATCGAGCGGGCGTGCCAGACGCACCCGGGCGCGGTCCCCGTGTTCCTCCACGTCCGGCTGCCCGACCACGAGGTCGTGATCCGCGCCACGCGCCTGGCTGTCGACGCGAGCGCCGACCTCGTCGCGGAAGTCGAGGCCCTGCTCGGGCCGGGGACTATAATTCTCGAATATGGCCGACGCGCTTGACTTTGAGAAGCCGCTCCTCGAGCTCGAGAACCGCATCGCCGAGCTGCGCGCGGATGGCGGGCCGCACGCCCGGGGGGACGAGATCGCCCGCCTTGAAGAGCGGCTGGCCCGGCTCCGCCAGCGGACCTACGCATCGCTCACGGCTTGGCAGCGGACGCAGCTCGCGCGCCATCCCAAGCGCCCGCGCACGCTCGACTACGTTCGGCTGCTGATCGAGGAGTTCGTCGAGCTCCACGGGGACCGCGTGTTCGGCGACGACAAGGCGGTCGTGGGGGGGCTCGGCCGGTTCGATGGTCAGTCGGTGGTGGTGCTCGGCCACCAGAAGGGGCGTGACACGCGCGAGAACCTGGCCCGGAACTTCGGGATGCCGCACCCGGAAGGCTACCGAAAGGCGCTCCGTCTGATGAAGCTCGCCGAGAAGTTCGCCAAGCCAGTCCTCACGTTCATCGACACCCCAGGGGCGTACCCGGGCGTGGGCGCCGAGGAGCGCGGGCAGGGGGAGGCGATCGCTCGCAACCTGCGGGAGATGGCGGGGCTCCGGACGCCCCTGATCGCGGTCGTGATCGGCGAAGGGGGCAGCGGCGGCGCGCTCGCCATCGGGGTCGGCAACCGCGTGCTCATGCTCGAGTACGCGATCTACTCGGTGATCTCTCCCGAGGGCTGCGCGGCGATCCTGTGGGGCGATCGGGCCAAGGCGCCGGAAGCCTCGGAGCTCATGCGGATCACCGCCCCCGACATGCTCCGCTTTGGTGTGGTCGACGCGATCGTCCCCGAGCCCCAGGGCGGCGCCCACCGCGACTGGGAGGGCGCGGCCGGGGGCCTCCGCGCGGTGCTCCGGGACCAGCTCTGGCAGCTCAGGTCGAAGTCCGCCGACGACCTCGTCCGGGAGCGGTACGAGAAGTTCCGGCGGATCGGCGTCTGGCAGGAGGAGAGCCTACCGGCCGGTCAGGGCTGACGCCACCTGGTCGTCCGTCACGAGCACGTTC